>NZ_CP199005.1:1588835-1906602 GCF_052399005.1 Streptococcus sp. HJ1
GATTTCTGCCTGGTGCTTGATTTGTTCCATAAAGGGAGCATCGACATCGTCAATCCCTCCCGTATCAATCATACTAAAGGAACGGTTGAGCCACTCACCCGTTGCATAGATACGGTCACGTGTAACACCCTCGACATCTTCTACGATTGAGATCCGCTCACCAGCGATCCGATTAAATAGGGTTGATTTCCCAACATTGGGACGTCCCACAATGGCAATAGTTGGTAAGGCCATGTTTTCTCACTTTCTACAATAACTTTTTCTGTTCTAGATTCTTCCGAGTTGAACTAGGTTCGGCTTGACCAAACTGCTCTGCCAAACGTTGACTCCAAGAGGTCGTCGCACGCGCACCAGCATAGTCTGCCTGTACTTTGTCATAGTTCAAAATCGCCGCTACTGGCTGTTCTTGGTATTCTTCTTCAAATACCACTTGGTTCAAAGGCAGTCTTGGTTTGACATCGTGTTGTTGATCTGGCACGCCAAGGGCAATCCCAAAAACAGGGTAGGTATAGTCAGGTAGGTTAAAAAGCGCTGCCACTTCTTCTGACTTGTAACGAACCAAACCGATAATCACACCACCATATCCCAGACTTTCCGCTGCAAGCAAGGTATTTTGACCAGCAAGCGCAGCGTCTACAGACGTGATAAGGAGACCTTCCACCCCTTGAGGTTGGAAAGTGTCCGTATGAAGGCTTGCTCCCTTTTCAGCTCGGTTCAAGTCACCAACAAAAAGCAAAAAGGCTGCTGACTGGCGAATGGCTTCCTGGGGAACCAATTCATATAAAGCATCTTTCTTCTCTTGACTGCGCACAAGAATCACAGAGTAGGATTGGAAATTTTTCCAAGATGACGCCATTTGAGCAGCTGTCAAGATTTCATTTAAGTGTTCTTGAGAAATCTCTTGCTCCTTAAAGCGACGAACTGAAGTATGAGCTTTCATCAGTTTAATGGTTTCTGTCATCGGCGATTTTCTCCTTCTAGTCTTGTCTCCTCAGCCAAATAACGGATTCGTTCCATGACCCGTCTAGCTTCCCAAGTCTCGTCATTTCCATTCTTTCCTTTGGCAAAATGTTTTTCCAAATCTTGGAAATTAAAGTTGGAAGTAAAGAAGGTCGGCAAATCTTCCTGCATACGATACTGGAGAATAACTTGGAGAATCTCATCACGCACCCAAGGGGTAGACTGTTCTGCACCAATATCATCCAAGACCAAGACTTCTGCTAACTTGATCTCATCCACCAAAGTCTTCACAGATCCTTCACCGATAGCATTTTTTACATCAATGACAAAACTTGGATAGTGGAGAATGGTTGTTGAAGCACCACGTTTTTCAGATAGGTCGTGAGCCAGGGCCGCCATCATGAAACTCTTACCGACACCAAAATCTCCATAAAGATAGAGGCCTTTTCGGATACTCGGGTAAAGGTCAACAAAGGCATAGAGTCTCTCAAAAATCGGCAAACGGCCTAGATCATCTAGGTCAATCTGAGCCAATTTCGCTTTCTTGAGACTTTCTGGTAGATTGATCAACTTGAGACGATTCTTGATGGCCGCCTCTTTCTCAGCAGCGATTAGCTCTGGTGTTTCTTCATAAGATACATCCGCATAACCGTGATTCATGACCAAGATAGGCTTGTAGCCACGCGCTATATAGTCAGCATCCCCACGAAGAAACTTATCCCGTTCTGTGATATATTGGTTGAACTTGGAGATACTACGATTTAACTCCTCTGGGCTGAGGGATTCTTTCTGGATAAAAGCCGCTACATCGGGGTCCTTCATGATCTGCTGGACCAAGTCCTGATACTGAAAACGACTTGTCTGACGTTTGATTACATCACCAACACTTTCCATCTAGTCTCCTCCTTCTTCTAATCGGGCTAACATTTCTTGTTTTTTACGTTCTAGTTCCAGACGAGTCTCCTCACTGGTTTGATTCTTGTATTCTGGATTACTCCACTTAGGAACATTTGTCTTCGTTGAGCTGGCCTTGTTTTTCTGTTCTTCTTGCCCTTTTTGCTGGTGTTCTCGAATCCGAAGCACGGCTTCCTCAGCTGTCCGAATCTTGCGATAGGCATAGTCGTTGGCGACTTTCATAGCATATTTTTCATTGACATTAGCCGAATCAACCTTGTTAAAGGTTAGAAGCAAGACGATATTGATGACTTCGTCCAACAAGCCTAAAGACGCCATCTGGTGAAGGAGTTCTCTTTCACTTTGGGTGATGTTTCCCTTACGTGTTTGCTTGATTTCGGCTAAAAATTCTAGAGGAGTTTTATTTTTGGCTTCCCTGATAATGGTCATTTCTTTGGAGCTAAAGTCAGAAGATGCTGGTTTTTGTGCTATCTTTTCACGCATGCGTTTGACTGAAATAACCTGAGCCACCGCTGTCGCCTTAGCTAATTGATAGGTTTCAAACCAGGTCCATTTTTTTTCGTCTGCGATGGCAAACAATTCCAAAACATCTGCCTGCTCGTCTTCAAAACGCAAGCCATCTCGAGCCATCAGCCGCTGGAAATGTTCCAAATCAAAATCGTTTTTTAACTTGCTTTTAGACTCGCTTGGTGTCACTTCTTCAGTCAGGGTTGGAAAGACTTGGCTCAAAGAAACAGAGAGTGCTTCTCCCTCACTTGGAGCCTGCTTCATAGCAGAAACAGCTGTATCCCCAATCTTTTTCTCTAATAATCTGCTATAGACAGAATGACTTAAAAACTCCTGACTGGAGAGGGGAGAATGAAGCTGTAATTCATAAATTTCTCCCCTTTGATAAAGGGTCAACAAATCCAAAGCAGATAAGATTTTAAAGGATTGAAGCAAGGTCGGCATGCCAAAGTTCAAATGGTTGAGGATATGAGAAAAGAGGTGTTCCTTCTGCCCACCATCCCAAAAGGTAATGGCATATAGATAGAGGCTCAGTGCCTCCTGACCGATAATCGGGAGGTAGCACTGCACCAGAGAAAAGGTATCTTGTGACACCCGATTATTCTTTAGAAAAGAAAAACGGTCATTTGGCTTCATTTACTTTTCCTTTTTCTTTTTTGAGGACTGGGTGATCTGCTGGAGCAGACTCTCCAACTCACTCACATCCTTAAAGCTACGATAAACACTGGCAAAACGAACATAGGTAATCTCATCAAGCTCTGCCAATTCTTCCATGACTAAAGATCCAATATATTCACTTTGGATCTCATTCTCACTGCGACTACGGAGTTTTTGCTCGATACGATTGACCACCATGTTGATTTCATCACTTGAAACCGGGCGTTTCTGGGCTGAACGGATAATCCCATTAAAGATTTTATCTCTTGAAAATTGTTCTCGCGTACCGTCTTTTTTGACGACAACTAGCGTTCTTTCTTCTACTCGTTCATAGGTTGTAAAACGATGCTGACACTCGTCGCACTCACGTCTTCGACGGATGGTATTTCCTTCTTCGGCTTGTCGACTATCAACAACACTAGACTTGGTAGCCCCACATTTTGGACAACGCATGCTTTTCCCTCCTTGTCGTTTTCTTTTCATTATACCATTTTTTGAGCAATTCCCAAAACAATTCTTATTTTTACTTGACAAGTTTTTTGTTTTATTGTATTATTTGATTAGAACAACAAAGACAAAGAAAGGAGACTATGATGTCCTGGTCATTTGATAATACAAAACCGATTTATTTACAGATTATGGAAAAAATCAAACTACAGATTGTTTCCCATGAACTGGAACCCAACCAACAGCTCCCTACCGTGAGAGATTTGGCGAGCGAGGCTGGGGTCAATCCCAATACCATTCAGCGCGCCTTGTCTGACCTCGAACGTGAAGGATTTGTATATAGCAAGCGGACAACTGGTCGATTTGTCACCGAGGATTTGGACCTCATCCTTCAGTCCCGCAAACAACTTTCCGAGGAGCAACTGCAACAATTCGTCTCTTGCATGCTTCAATTTGGCTACAAAAAAGAAGAACTGCCAAATGTATTAAGCGACTATATTAAAGGAGTTTAAGACTATGACACTACTAGCACTTGAAAATGTAACAAAATCATATGGAGCAACTGCGGCACTTGACAATATCTCACTAGAGATCTCAGCCGGAAAGATTGTCGGGCTCCTTGGACCAAACGGATCCGGAAAAACAACCCTAATCAAACTGATCAATGGCCTCCTTCAACCAAATAAAGGACGTGTTCTTATTAATGGACAGGATCCAAGTCCTGCTACCAAGGCGATCGTCTCCTACCTACCAGATACAACCTACCTCAATGAAGAGATGAAGGTTAAGGATGCTCTAACCTATTTTAAAACCTTCTATCAGGATTTCAATCTCGAAAGAGCCCAACACTTGTTAGCTGATCTCGGTATTGATGAAAACAGTCGCCTCAAGAAACTATCAAAAGGGAACAAGGAAAAGGTCCAACTCATCTTGGTTATGAGCCGTGAAGCCCGCCTCTACGTTCTGGACGAACCAATCGGAGGCGTGGATCCAGCTGCCCGTGATTATATCCTCAATACCATCATCAATAACTACTCACCAACCTCTACGGTGCTGATTTCAACCCACTTGATTTCAGATATTGAGCCAATCTTGGATGAGATCATCTTCCTCAAAGACGGAAAAGTCGTCCGCCAAGGAAATGTTGATGATATTCGTTACGAGTCAGGTGAATCAATTGACCAGCTCTTCCGCCAGGAATTTAAAGCCTAAGCAAAGGAGATTATTATGTTTTGGAATCTAGTTCGTTATGAATTTAAAAATGTCAATAAATGGTATCTGGCACTCTACGGAGCTGTACTTGCAATTTCAGTTTTGATTGGAGCTTTTATTAGCAGTCTTAGCCAGAGTTACAATCCTAACAATGCTGCTTATTTCATCTTCTTTTTAGTACTAGTCTTTGGAGGACTCAGCGTCACTCTTTGGATTGCAACAATCTTTTTAATCATCCGAAGATTCAAGGGGAGTGTTTATGACCGCCAAGGGTACTTGACCTTAACCTTGCCTGTCTCCGAGCACCAAATCATCACCGCAAAACTTTTAGGTGGTCTTGTCTGGTCCATCTTAGGCTATATCGTCTTTATCTTGAGTATATTGATTATCATCTTCTTAACACCAATTGAAAAAGACTTCACTGCCTTCTATAACTTCATTTCCCCTTACCTCAGTTACGGTGGACTTTATGTGGTTTCACTACTTGTCGGTTCGATTACATGGATCTTGTCCATCTACCTCGCAATCTCGATCGGTCAACTCTTTAATGAGTATCGAACAGCTATGGGGATTCTAGCCTATATCGTCATTGCCATCGTTATTGGTTATATCACCTTCTTCTTACGAATTGAAAATGACTTTCATACGATGATTGGAGTAGAAATCCTTCGTGATCTCGTTCTAGCGACGATCTATTACCTCGGAACCTACTACATCTTGAAAAACAAGGTTAATTTGCAATAAAAAATGCCCAGCTAGAAAGCTGGGTTTTTCTTTAACTCAATATCAAACTGGCTACGATGGGACTGACAAAGACGTAGAGAATACCAGTGACACCGATAGCCAAGCCACCCATGGCTCCTGCTACTGAGCCGTATCGAAAGGCTGTTCCCGTTCCGACAGCATGACCTGTTCCTCCAAGAGAAAGTCCCACAGCCACTGGATCATCAATCTTCAACCACTTCAAAAGGGTTGGTCCGATTACACTGGTCAAGATCCCAGTAGCTACTACTACGACCAAGGTTACAGTTGTTAAACCTTGCAATTTTTCTGTGATTCCCACTGCCATGGCGGTTGTCACTGACTTGGGAAAGAGAGAAATGGCTAAGAAAAAGTCCATACCAAATATTTTCGCTACTATGGCAGTGAAACTAGTATTGACAACTACTGCTAGCAGACTACCAAAGAGAATACTCCGTGCATGGTGCTTCATCAGGTGAAAACTCTTATAAAGCGGAATCCCTAGAGCCACTGTCGATGGGACTATCAAGTTGTTCAGATAAACCCCACCTTGGTAATAATCTTGATAAGAAATACCAGTCACCTTGAGGAAAATAATGATAAAAATAGCAGACAACAGCAAGGGTGTTGTCAATGGATGGGGAAAACGTCTGTAAATCAACATCCCCACTAGATAAGCTAGGATAGATAATGCAATCCCAAACAGAGGATTCGATACAAATTCACTCATTTGGCATCTCCTTTCTCATAATCTCCCTCAAATCGTCTCTTGATGAACTGAACCACTAGGGCGATGAGGATAATGTTGATGACAGCCGCAAAAAAGACAATCAAGACGATAGGCAAAAGATAAGGGGCAATCACATCAAACTTTTCCATGATACCCACTGCTGGCGGCAAAAAGAGAATGGTCATATTGGCCAGCAAGAAATTTCCAACCATGTTGACATGTCTGGTCCTTAGCCACTTGAACTGTAAGGCTAGAAAGAGAATAATCAAACCGATAATACTGCCTGGGATGGGCAGATGAAAGAAACTAGAAATTCCCTCTCCGATAAGAGAAATCACAAAGAGAATCATTAATTGAACATATAATTTCATCCTAAACTCCACGAAATAGACTTCTTGCATACCAGTTTACTCTTTTTTCAGAAAATTTCAAGGAAATATCGCAATTCTTATCTCTTGCAAGGATTAGTTAAAAGTAGTATAATCATTGCATGCGCAATCATCTTGTGTTGTAGAGACAGTCAGTAATGACTTTGTGATTTTACTTTGAAAAGAAAGGAGAAAGTAATGACCTATTTGGAAAAGTGGTTTGACTACAACCGCCGTCAAAAGGAAATGGAAGCCTTGTTGGAAGAAACTATTGCCCAGCAGAGTGAACAAAGACTGACCTTGAAAGAGTTTTACCTGCTCTACTATCTGGACCTCGCTAATGAAAAATCCTTACGGCAGATTGATTTACCTGATAAACTCCATCTCAGTCCCAGCGCTGTTTCTCGAATGGTGGCCCGACTAGAAGAGAAAAACTGCGGTTTGCTTAGTCGCCGGTGTTGCGATCAGGATAGACGGGCTAGCTTTATCTGCCTGACTGACGAGGGACAGACAACTCTAGCTTACCTGCAAAAGGCTGTCGAAGAAAGACTGGAAACGAGTCTTGAATTCATTTCGTAATCAGATTTTTTAAAAAAGTTGCGTGCGCAATCATTTTTCTTGACATTCCTCTTTCCAAGGAGTACAATAAAGTCAAGATCAAACAACAAAGGAGTTTTATATGATCGAAATTACCTACCTAGATGCCAGCAAGCAAGAGAGAACCATGACTTTCGAGTCTTACCAAGACTTTGAACGTTCTCAACACGCCTGCCTTATCGGCGTCGCGGATTACTATACTGTCCAAAAATTAACCTACAATGGTCATGATTTGGACTACCATGGGACTTATGGAGATGTCTTCTTCTATCTCATGAAACAAGATTTAAGCCAATATAACTAAAAAAGGAGAAATACAATGGCAAAAGCAATTACAGATGCAACATTTGAACAAGAAACAAAAGACGGTTTGGTCTTGGTAGACTTCTGGGCAACTTGGTGTGGTCCATGTCGTATGCAAGGTCCAATCTTGGACAAATTGTCTGAAGAACTTTCAGAAGATGTCTTGAAAATCGTTAAAATGGACGTTGATGAAAATCCAAACACAGCTCGTGCTTTTGGAATCATGTCTATCCCAACCCTTCTCTTCAAAAAAGATGGCCAAGTGGTAAAACAAGTTGCTGGAGTACATACTGCAGAACAAATCAAGGCCATCGTTGCTGAATTGAGCTAATCACACGAGAGACCAAGTGCTTCATTTGGTCTCTTTTTTCTTGCCCTTTGCCATTTTTCAAAAAATATGCTAGACTGTAGATAGAATATTACGATGTTTGGGACATGCCATCGCTAAAAAAAACCTCTACTTGGTATTTTTTAGCTCCCCTCAAGGGAGCTTTTTGCGTGCTCTGAACATTTTCCACTTTGGAAGGAGTACTATGAAACGTCAATCAGCCTTGGTCGTCTTTAGTGGCGGTCAAGATTCCACAACCTGCCTCTTTTGGGCTAAAGAACACTATGAAACAGTCGAAGCCGTCACCTTTTCCTACGGCCAACGCCATCATCTCGAAATTCAAGTTGCTAGAGAAATCGCTAAGGAACAAGGCATTCGTCATCACATCTTAGATATGTCTCTGCTGGGACAAATCACTGAAAATGCCCTGACCTCTGATATGGAAATCGAGCAAAAAGAGGGAGAGGTTCCCAATACCTTTGTTGACGGCCGCAACCACCTCTTTCTATCCTTTGCAGCAGTTCTTGCCAAGCAACGAGGCATTCAAGATATCGTTACTGGTGTCTGCGAGACAGATTTTTCTGGCTACCCTGACTGCCGGGATGTCTTTGTCAAATCTCTCAATGTCACTCTCAACCTTGCCATGGATTACGACTTTGTTATCCAAACACCTCTCATGTGGCTAGACAAGTCTGAAACTTGGGAATTAGCCGACCAACTCGACGCATTTGACTACGTTCGTGAAAGGACCTTGACCTGCTACAATGGGATTATCGGAAGTGGCTGCGGTGATTGTCCAGCCTGCCACCTGCGTCAGCATGGCCTTGATGTTTATCTCTCACAGAAAGGAGAGGGTTAATGTTTTTTGCACCCAAAGAAATCAAACAGGAAACTGGGGAGTCTCTTGTCTACAATCCTCACAGAACCTTGGTATCAAAAGAGTTCACCTTCGACGCTGCCCACCACCTCTTTCACTATGAGGGAAAATGCAAATCCCTGCATGGCCACACCTATCATCTGCAAGTTGCTGTCAGTGGATTTTTAGATGAACGTGGTATGACCTACGATTTTGGAGATATCAAAGCGATCTACAAGAACTACTTAGAACCCCACTTGGATCATCGCTATCTCAATGAAACCTTGCCTTATATGAATACAACCGCTGAAAATATGGTTTACTGGATTTTCCAAACCATGAGTCAAGAGTTGCCCGACGAGCGCGGTCTCCGTTTGGAATACGTTCGCCTCTATGAAACTCCGACTGCCTTTGCAGAGTTTAGACGGGAGTGGTTAGATGACTAGGGAACGTGTCCTCAAACTACCAGTTCTGGAAATTTTTGGCCCTACCTTTCAAGGTGAAGGTCGTGCTATCGGGCAGAAAACCATGTTTGTCCGTACTACTGGTTGCGACTACCATTGCGACTGGTGCGACTCTGCCTTTACTTGGGATGGTTCTGAAAAGCCAACTCGCATGACCGCTGATGAAGTCATTGCTGCCTTAGATAAGCTAGGAAGCTACGACTACGTCACCCTGTCTGGGGGAAATCCCGCTATCCTAGCAGCCAATATGGCCGAACTCGTCACCAAGCTCAAAGAACGTGGGGTCACCCTTGCTGTTGAGACCCAAGGTTCTCGCTGGCAAAATTGGTTAAAAGATATCGACCAAGTCACTCTGAGTCCTAAACCTCCTTCATCAAAGATGGAAGTCAACTTTGAGACCTTGGACTTTATCGTTTCCCAACTAGATCCAGACAAGGTCACCTTTAAAATCCCTGTATTTGACGATAACGATTTGGCCTTTGCCAAAGGGATTCAAGAGCGCTACCAACCAGATGTCCTCTTCTTATCAGCTGGAAATCCTGAGCCCAAGGCTACAGGTAATATTGTCCAAGACCAACTGGACCGTCTCAAAGAACTCTGGGAACGCGTCGCTGCTGACGATAGCTGGGGCAATGTCCGCGTCCTTCCTCAACTTCATACCCTCCTCTACGACAACCAACGTGGTGTTTAAATTAGAAAGAAAAAATCATGTCACAACAAGAAGAAATGAAAAACCTTAGCCTCCTCGGCAACAAAGAAACCAACTACATTTTTGACTATCAACCAGAAGTCCTCGAATCTTTTGACAATCGTCATGTTGAAAATGACTATTTCATCAAATTCAACTGTCCTGAATTTACCTCGCTTTGCCCAATCACTGCTCAGCCAGACTTTGCGACCATTTATATTTCCTACATTCCTGACAAGCTCTGTGTCGAGTCAAAATCCCTCAAACTCTACCTCTTTAGCTATCGAAATCATGGAGATTTTCATGAAAACTGTATCAACACCATCGGGAAAGACTTGGTCAATCTACTAGACCCTCGCTATTTGGAGGTATGGGGAAAATTCACTCCGCGCGGTGGCATCTCAATCGACCCCTACTACAACTACGGTAGACCTGGAACTAAGTATGAAGGATTGGCAGAACAGCGTCTCTTCCAACACGACCTTTATCCAGAGAAAATTGACAACCGCTAAACTCATACTCAATGAAAATCAAAGAGCAGACTAGGAAGCTAGCCGCAGGTTGCTCAAAGCACTGCATTGAGGTCGTAGATAAGACTGACGAAGTCAGCTCAAAACAGTGTTTTGAGGTTGCAGATGGAACCTGACGTGGTTTGAAGAGATTTTCGAAGAGTATCATACGAAAAAGCCTTGTTCCTCAAACTGAGGAGCAAGGCTTTTTGAGTTTCAATTATTCTTCTGTTCCAAGGAAGTTTTTCGCAACAAGAGCTGCAAGAACACCACCAACGATTGGGGCAAGGATGAAAATCCATACTTGTTGAAGGGCTGCGCCACCGACCAAGACAGCTGGTGCCAAGCTACGAGCTGGGTTAACTGAAAGTCCAGTAATGTTCAATCCAACAAGGATCATCGCCATCAAGGACAAGCCGATTACCAAACCAGCGATTGCGCCATTGCCCTTGCTTGCTGATGTTACCGTCATGATAACTAGGACAAACAAGAAAGTTGCGATGACTTCAAACAAGAAACCGCCAAAGACAGTGACACCGTTTGCCAAGGCGTTTTCACCAAGGCTAGCAGTTGACATGCCTGAGTTAGACAAGAGGAAGAATACTGCAGCTGACGCAAAGAAAGCTCCAACTACTTGTCCAAGGATGTAGTTTACAAGTTCTGAAGATGACAAACGTTTGTTTACAAACATAGCAATCGAAACAGCTGGGTTCAAGTGAGCCCCTGAAACAGTTCCGATTGAGTAAGCTGCAACCACAATTGCCAGACCAAAGGCAAAAGCAATTCCAAGGTGTCCAAGGCCATTAAGACCATTTCCAAAAACAACAGCTCCTGTTCCAATGAACACAAGCATAAATGTACCGATTAATTCAGCAACAAATTTTTTCATGATAAGTCTCCTTTTTTAAACTATGTATTAGTCTATCAAAAGAAGGAAAGGGTTTCAAGAAAATTGACTGGAAAGTTTTTTGAAAATCATAAAATGACTAGCTAATCTCTAGTATTGAAAAGATTGAATGGCTTCTTTCAAGGCATCTTGTAAACTATTTTTCTGGTCAAGTTGGATATAGACTTCCAACAGACTGGATCTGAAGTTGGAAAATTTATAAAAATCTTCCCTCTCTTCTATTGGAAAGTCAACAGTTTTTATCCAAGAAGCTACTTGTTCCTGATCTAATTTCCCTTGCAAAATGGGTTCATAAAGTACTCTCGCTAAGCGCCAATCCTCATCATTTGTAAAACGAATGGGAGTTCTTTTAAATAATTGACCCAGTACATCAAATACTTCATAATCTCTGTTTTTAGGAAAATCTGGATGACAAACGACTTCAGTCAAGAGATCCGCTCCATGCGCAAAAGCGTGAACCCAACCATACTGACTTGAAAATCCTGTCGTATCCTTTTCTTTTTTAAGATAATACAAACCTTGAGATAGCATAGCATTTCTTATATCAGCTTTTAATCCTTTATAGAAAAGAGAGTGCTCATTACCATCTGCAGACAAAAGATTGGCATAAATAAGCGCCCTAAAAGAACGTTTAAGAGCCGAAACTCCTCTACTATCAATCTCTTTGTATAGACCTTCACCAAAGGAGACCTCTTCTGAAATAAACTGAAACTGCCCAAGGGAAAACAACTCTTCTTGAATCCCTCTAGCCAAACTCGTAAAAACAAGTTCGTCTCGAATTTCTGGAGAGGGATCTCCCAAACGCTCGAGCAACCACTGAATTTCTTCTCGACTATAGCTTGGTTTTTCTTCTGTCACTTTTCTTTGTAATTTTTTACGCATCTCAAGTACCTCTACATTTCTAGTAACTTATCAAAAAGCCATCAAAAGATGACTTTCTGTTCTTTAAACTCCGAATTCAGCACATACTCTATAGTAGGTTTAATTCTGGCATCCTGTTTCTTTACTCCCCCAACTCAGCACTGTAGGCGATAATCTGGTCAACTGTGTCTGACAAGAATTGGATGGTATCACGGAGTGGTTTGTCTGTTGAAATATCAGCACCGATAATCATAGCTGACCCAAGCGGTGTCTTGCTACCACCTGATTTGAGGAGATTGAGCCAATCTTCAGCTCCAGTTTCTGAATGTTTCAAATGAAGGTACCCCGCAGTCGAGATAACAAGTCCAGCAGAGTAAGTGTAACTATACAAGCCCATGTAATAGTGAGCTTGTCGCATCCAAGTCAAGGCCGCATCGTCGTCAATTTCAATAGCATCTCCCCAGAAATCTGTCAAGACTTCCTTCATAATGCTGTTAAGTTTGCTTGCTCCGAAGGTTTCTCCTTCTTCAATCAATGTATAAACCTTACGCTGGAAGGCTGCTTCCAAGAGGTGGGTGATGAAATTATGGAAGTAGGTGTCTGTCAAGCGATGAGCAAGAGCGAAGCGTTTTTGACGTGGATCATCAGACTGGTGCTCCAAGTAGTCACTGAGAAGCAATTCATTGAAGGTTGATGGCGCTTCGACATAGTAAGTAGACATGTGGGCATTGAAGTAACTTTGGTGATTATCTGAAAAGATGAATTGACCAGAATGCCCGATTTCATGAATCAAGGTATAAACATCGCTCAAACGACCAGTCCAGCTCATGAGGACATAAGGGTGCACGCGATATGGATCCGCCGCATAACCACCAGAATCCTTGCCACTATTAGCAGCGAAGTCCACCCAGCGTTCTTCTTGATAGCGCGCAACTTCCTGACAATATTCTTGTCCCAAAGGTTCTACTGACTTCATGACCAAATCATAGGCGTCATCAATAGTCACTTCAGGATTCAGGGCGCTGTCCAAGTCCAATTTCCAGTCTGCAAAGGTCATCTTTTCAAGACCATTCACCTTGGCAACATGCTTGAGGTATCTCTGAGCAACTGGCGCAAAATCCTTCATGATGAGGTCAATCTGGCGGTCAAACATGGCACGGTCAACTTCTTGCTCAGCTAGGAGATAATCAAAGACTGAGTCATAGCCCTTCATATCAGCCAATAGTTTTTCAGACTTAACTTGGGCTAAATAGGCTGCAGCTGCCGTATTTTGATGCTTACGGAGTCCCTCTGAGAAGGAGCGGAAAGATTTCTCACGAACCTCAGCGTCCTCGTGGTTTTGGTAGAAATTCTCATAGGTAACAAAGCTGTTTTTATAGGTCTTGCCATGGGCTTCAAAGTCAGCCATTTCAAAGTCCCCAGCTCGCATCTTAGTGTAAATGTCCTGTGGACTGTAGAAAACTTCTCCCAGATTTGTCAAAGCCTTCTCCACATCAGCCCCTAGGTAGTGGGCTTTTTTGATTTTGGCCTGACGAATGGCTGCCGTCAAGTGAGGCAATTTACCCAAACGGTCCAAGACCTCCTCGTCTGCTGCCACCAAGGCGTCGTCAAAGAAAGTCAAGGCTACACTGGCATCTGTTTCAAATTCCATCCCAGCTTGGGCAATGTTGGCAAAATCTTCATTGCTATAGTCTGTCGTCTGAGGCATAAAGGCATAATTACCAATATGGCTCATCTGGATATAGATTTGCTCCAATTCCGCAAAGGCCTTTTCAAAATCTTCAAAAGTATGAAGATTGCCCTTGTAGTCACGGCTAAATTGGTTGATGTCTTCGCGAGCTTTCTCGATTGCACGCAAGAAATCCTCACGGTCTTGGTATAGGGCTGTTAAGTCCCAAAGTTCCTTTTCTGGAAATTCTGAACGGTGTTTTTGTTCCATCTTCTTCCTCTTATTTTTCTAATTCTACTAAAACACTAAGGGCTGATAAGGCATAAAGCGGGGCTGTTTCTGCTCGTAGGATACGAGGGCCAAGACCTGCCAAAATGGCTCCTTTAGCTTCAAAACTTTCAATTTCTGCTGGTGAGAGACCACCTTCCGGACCAAAGATAAAGAGCAATTTGGCTCCTTTTTCAAGACCAGCAACTGCTTGTAAGAGCGCAGCAGCTTCTCCTTCTTTTGCTGACTCTTCATAGGCCACTATGATAGAGTCAAACTGGTCTAGTTGGGCTAGAAAGTCTGCTTTTTTCTCAAAAAGTTTGATACTTGGAACGATATTACGTTTACTTTGTTCTGCCGCTCCAAGGGCGATTTTTTCTAGTTTTTCAACCTTTTTAGCCAATTTCTTACCATCCCACTTGGCAACTGACCAGTCTGCAGGGAAGGCCCAGATTTGACTGGCACCAAGTTCCGTCACTTTTTGAGTGATGAACTCGAGCTTGTCTCCCTTGGGAAATCCTGATGCGATGGTTACTTGGACTGGTAGTTCCACATTGTCAGTTAATTCTTGGACCAACTCAAACTGACGATTTTCCACATCTATCACGCGCGCCAAGCGCTTGATGCCATCATCAAAGACCAAAGTTACCTGGTCATCTTCCTTCAGGCGCATAACCTGAAACATATGCTTGCTGGTTTCTTTATCCTCGATAGTCACAGGTGATATAGCACTGCCTTTGACAAAATACTGCTGCATCCTAGCCTCCAATCACACCTGAAATATCCTTAGTTTTCTTAAAGACACAGGCATTCCATTCCCCTTGAATCATGTGGGTTTCAAGGAAAAATCCTGCTGACTCAGCCGACTCGCGCACCATGTCCCACTTGTCCTTGATAATGCCACTCATGATGAGGTAGCCTTCATCTTTGACCAAGCGATAAGCATCCTCTGTCAGATGAATGAGAATATCCGCCAAGATATTAGCCACGATGACATCTGCCTCAATTTCCACACCCTTGAGCAAATCTCCGGCAGCTACATGGATATTTTCCATGCCAGGGTTGAGTTCAATATTTTCTTGAGCAACACGAACTGCCACATCATCCAAGTCATAGGCGAAGATTTCCTTGGCACCCAGAAGCGAGCTGGCAATAGAAAGAACACCTGAACCAGTTCCTACATCAAGCACCGTTTCGCCGCCACGAAGAACCTGCTCCAAGGCGAAAAGGCTCATCTTGGTCGTTGGATGCGTTCCAGTCCCAAAAGCCATGCCTGGATCCAGCTTGATAATCTTTTCTCCAGCAGCCGCCTCGTAGTCCGTCCAGGACGGCACAATGGTCAAGTCGTGAGTGATGCGAGCTGGCTCATAGTATTTCTTCCAGTTGTCTGCCCAGTCTTCCTCAGCCAAGGCAGTCGTGCCCATCTTGACCTCTCCTAGATCCATAAAATCAGTTAATTCTGCCAGGCGAGCCTGCAAATCTGCCTCAACCACTGCCACATCAACCGTATCAGGGTAGTAGGCTGTCACCACGATTTCTTCCTGCTGTTCGACTTCAGGGAAGATCTCACCAAAACGGTCGACATTCCCCACATAGTCCATACTATCTTCGATCGCAACACCTTGCGCCCCCAGCTCAATCAAGAGATTGGAGACCAATTCCTCTCCCTCACGCTTAACTGTAACTTTTAACTCTTGCCATGTTTCCATATTTAAGATACCAAGCCCGTAAAACACAAAGCCAAAATAGGAAATTCTCTGAAGACGCTTGTGTCTAAGAGAAGTTTATCTTTTTGGCACAGTGTTTAGGGCGGGTTCAGTTTAGAAATTTAACCGAACCATCCTTTCTAATCACTTACTTTATAATAATCTTTTAATCTCTCTTGCAAATGAGGTACAACTTGACTGGAGCCAAGAAATTCCTCAATGCTCATCAACTTGTAGCCCTGCCCTTCGTTACCAAAGACGATACTGTCAAACTGTTCCTGAGCCAACTTCCCAACTAGAAAGACGGATTCCTTCCCCTCAAAAAGCATACTTGGATACACCTTACTCCAAAGCAGGCAATCTTCAGTCAGATGAATTCCCAGTTCTTCATAAACTTCACGCGCCGCGCACTCAAAAGGACTTTCATCGCCTTCTCGCCCGCCACCTGGCAATTCCCATGTATTAGGGTATGGAATGTTTTCCTTATCATCACGCAAGATAGTTAAAATCCTATCCTCACAAAACAGGGCAATTTTGCAACCTGTAAAATCAGAAATTTCTATTTCCATATCAGACTCCTTCGGATAATTCTTTCTCCAACTCTGCTAACCAGTTTTCATAATAACGTTTCTCATCCCGCACCAAACGGCTAGTCACCATGTTTTTTCTAGCAATTTTTATAGCCTTGTCAGTCTGATCCCTATCTTTCTTTACCAGAAATTGATACCATGATTGCATTATCTGCGTATCTGCCATTTTTAGAGATAAGAAGGACTTGACTCCTCGATTGCTTGCATATTCCTCTGCTTTCTCATGATCCCTTTCAAGCAAGGCAATTTGAAGAAGGTATAATTGGGAAAGAGTTTGAGACATCGGATTGTCTGTTTTATCTAATAAAAACTGAAAGTGTTTCTTGGCAGTCTCTATCTGACCATCGAATATGAAAACTAGTCCCTGGAAAATCTGAATGCTTTCTGCAAAACTCCCTCTCACATCCTCAGCAATAGGCATGATAAAGTCTTTCAAATCATATTCTTGAGGAGCTAGCAAGGTCTGAGCAGAATGCCTCAACACCGAGTAGGCGTATTTCGTATTTCCAGGATGTTGTAGCAATTCCCAGATTTTCGCTCCATCGGTAATCCCAACTGGCTTAGCATTGATGAGAAGAAAAGATAGATTTAGACAAATCCAAGTAGCTGCAAAATACCAGTTAGCTGTCAAAATTCCATACAATAGCGCCAATAAAATCAAGCCAAGATGAACCATCAAGCCTCCTGAAAGCATCAGGATGATTCTTTGATCGCTTTCATCTTCTTTTAATCCAATATACTGAGCGCCAACATTTTTCAGAACAGCTGTTCGACTAAGATGAAACTTGCCTGACTTTTTGGTCAAAAGAAAATTTCCTAATCCAAAAGCCACCAGGCGATAGCCTGTCAGGTAACCGCAAAATGCATGACCTAGCTCATGAAGGATAAATATCAGATAAATGCTGAGAAAAGTAAATAGATAGCCTGGAACAAAGACTAACGAGAAACCTAGCTCTTTAAAGGCAATCGTCCCAAAAACAAATCCCAGCATCAAAAAAACAAAGGACATACCAGAAATAAAAGACAAGCCTATTTTCTTCATATACTTTCTCCCCTAGTCTCTAATATCTCGGATAAGGATAAAATTCTCCTTCTTCCAAGCCGACTTTTCCTTCTTCAAAGACTTCTTGGTTCCATTCCATGACAAATTCTTCTGCTTCTGGGTCTTCCAAAAAGTCCATGAGGGCATCCAGCCCAACCTCGGCAGTATCTTTCAGGAAAAGGGCAAAATAAGCTAAAAACTCGCGAGAAAATCCTTTTTTAGGCAGATAAGGAATGACAGCCAAATAATCTTCTGCATTAACTGTTGACTTAGCAGGATTGTAAAAAAGCACTGCTTCTTCAAAGAGAATATCATCCGAAGAAACCTCTCCGTCTTCATCCACCATCTCCACACCTGTAGCGTTTTGCGCTTCCAAGAGAAAACTCACTTCAACCGCGTGGTTGCGCTTGTCCCAGCTAATCTCATAGTCAAAAGGAAAGTTCTTGTCCAATTCTTCCTCTAAAACATCTAAAAATCCGTATGTTGCCATTTTGTCCTCTTTCTATGCGACTCTTTAATCGCCCCGATTGCTCGGAAATATGCTAAAATAGATACTACCATCTTACCACATATACATCAGAAAATCCATGTTAGAAAGGACTGCTATGCCAGACAATCTCGCGCTTCGCATGCGCCCTAAAACTATCGACCAAGTCATCGGTCAAAAGCATCTGGTAGGACCTGGAAAAATTATCCGTCGTATGGTGGAAGCCAATCGTCTGTCTTCCATGATTCTCTACGGACCTCCAGGAATCGGCAAAACCAGTATCGCCTCTGCCATCGCTGGAACAACCAAGTATGCCTTTCGGACCTTCAATGCCACTGTTGATAGTAAAAAACGGCTCCAAGAGATTGCTGAAGAAGCTAAATTCTCAGGTGGCCTTGTACTGCTACTAGACGAGATTCATCGTCTTGACAAAACCAAGCAAGACTTTCTCCTTCCTCTCTTGGAAAGTGGACTTGTCATCATGATTGGGGCTACGACTGAAAATCCCTTCTTTTCTGTCACTCCTGCCATCCGTAGCCGTGTTCAGATTTTTGAGTTGGAACCTCTGTCCAATCAAGATGTCAAAGAAGCGATTCAGATAGCTCTAAGTAACCCTGAGCGTGGTTTTGATTTTCCAGTAGAGCTAGATGAGGAGGCGCTGGATTTCATCGCAACCTCTACAAACGGAGATCTTCGCTCTGCCTTCAACTCACTTGACTTGGCTGTTCTCTCTACCCCTGAAAATGATAAGGGCATCCGCCATATCACTCTTGATATCATGGAGAACAGTCTGCAAAGGAGCTATATAACTATGGACAAGGATGGGGATGGCCACTATGATGTCCTCTCAGCCCTGCAAAAGTCCATCCGCGGCTCGGATGTGGATGCCAGTCTTCATTACGCAGCCCGCTTGATTGAAGCTGGGGATCTGCCTAGTCTCGCTCGTCGTTTGACCGTCATCGCTTATGAAGATATCGGTTTGGCCAATCCTGAAGCTCAGATTCATACTGTAACTGCTCTAGATGCTGCTCAAAAGATTGGCTTCCCAGAAGCTCGCATCCTCATTGCCAATGTCGTGATTGATTTGGCCCTTTCACCCAAGTCCAACTCAGCCTATGTGGCTATGGATAAAGCTCTTACCGACCTCAAAACATCAGGTCATTTGCCTATTCCCCGACACCTGCGTGATGGTCACTACAGTGGAAGCAAGGAACTGGGGAACGCTCAAAACTATCTCTACCCCCATAGCTATCCTGGACACTGGGTCAAACAAGACTACTTGCCAGAAAAGATTCGCAATCATAGCTACTTTTCACCAGAGGAAACTGGTAAGTACGAACGGGCCTTAGCTCAACGCAAGGAAACCATTGATAAATTAAGAAACTTGTGAAATCCTTTTCAAAAAAAATAAATTTTCCACTTGAATTTTTTAAAAAAAGTGGTATCATATAAATATAGAAACGCTGTGGTGTACGACTTCACACTTAAGTGTTGACCGACTATTTTTTGTATTATTAGGGAAACAAAAGTCTTCTAACAGCATGTAGGCCGTCTCACACGGAAACAGCTTCAGTTAGAGCGAGTTGCCCACCTGCTTAATTGCGCGGGTTCAATACAAACCGTGAAGTTTCGGCACCAATACAGCTTTTTATTTGCCTTCTTAGCTCAGTTGGTAGAGCAGTAGACTCTTAATCTATGGGTCGCAGGTTCGAGTCCTGCAGGGGGCATCTAAACAACAGGAAAAAGCCTTGATTTACAAGGCTTTTTTGTTTGTCTATAACTGATTTGCCCTACATTTAAATCTATCTTTTCTTTTTGAATCAAATTACATCTTAACAAATAGTGTAAAGCCAGTTACTTTTGCTTTGATGCCATACAATATTTTCATGTAGAGAAGACAAATTTTATCTTCTCTTTTTATTTTCAAAATAATAAAAACTGATTTTCTTTTCATAAATCAGACTGAAACTTCCAAATTTTCCATTTTGTTTATTGACATTTCCTCTAAAAAGGTGTATAATATTTTTATTATCAAACTATACTATACTATATAGGGGGTATTGAAATGAAATTTTCTAATCGTTTACTGCTATTCCTTGCAGGAGTTGTTTTTGTCCTTTTAGGACTTTTCCTATTTACAAACCCAGTAGCTAATCTTGTTGCTTACAGCTGGTGGATTGCATTTGGTTTACTGGTTTCTTCTATAGCAGCTATTTTAGGCTATTTCTCTGTACCAAAAGAGCTTCGCTCACCAGCTCATCTTTTCCAAGGGATTGTTAATCTTCTCTTAGCTCTTTACCTCGTTGCCTATGGCTTTGTGACGCTGCCAGTTGTCATTCCAACTATTTTAGGAATTTGGTTAATTGTAGAAGCCATTATAGTTTTCTTTAAAGGCAATCGTCTGGGATTGATTTTCCCTATTATTGGCAACCATATCATGTGGATAGCGTTGCTTGCATTTTTACTAGGTCTAGTGATTTTGTTCAATCCAGTAGCTACAAGTGTCTTTGTCGTTTATGTCGTTGCCTTTGCATTTTTAATTGTTGGTTTCACCTATATCCTTGATGCCTTTCGTAAATAATCTAGCTGCCATTTTGGGCATATTAAAATAGCTGGGAAGTTACATTCTCAGCTTTTTCTGTTGCCTCCTTAGCTCAGTTGGTAGAGCAGTAGACTCTTAAGCTATGGGGCGCAGGTTCGAGCCCTGCAGGGGGCACATCTAAATCAACAGAAATAAGCCTTGAAACCAAGGCTTTTTTTAACGTCTAATAGCTTTTTGTAGAAAAGTATTTAAAAATAAAAGAGAAGAGAATCTCTCACTCTCTTCTCAGTATATCTTATTAAATTTAGTTTTTCTTAATCTAGCTGATTTTCCTTTGCAACGACAAATTCCTTAACCAATCGATAGATAACAGCAAATATCGGTGTAAAGAATATCATCCCAAGTAAGCCAAAGAGATTGCCTCCAATACTAGCAGCCGCAAGCGTGAAAATAGCTGGCAAACCAATAGACTGACCTACAACTCTAGGATAAATAAGGTTTCCTTCAATCAGCTGTATAACTTGATATAGAAGAAGAGAAAGTAAGGCTTGAGTAGGACTCACTGTGAAGATAAAAATCGCTCCCACAACACAAGCAATCATAGGCCCTACATAAGGAATGAACGATAGCACTCCTGCAAAGATACCTGTCATTACTCCATAGGGTATCCCAAACACGCTGTAACCAACCGCTATCATAACTCCTATGATAACTGCTTCAATCAGCTGACCCATCAAAAATTGGTCATAAGTCTCTAGTGCTACTTGTCCAATGTAAGTCAACTTTATCACCACCTTCTCTGGAAGAAAAACTTTTAGAAGTCGACTCGTCATCGCTGCCAAATGTTCCTTACTGGATAAAAATAAAAAGGTGAAGACTATAATCAAAAAGGCATTCATCAAACTTGAAAAAATATTGCCGATATTACTAGTCAGACCTGATAAAAAACCTATCAAAGCTTGGCTAATAGAACTAGATTGTCCCTGTATGCCTGATACGATAGTTGACAACATGTCTTTGGTTACAAATTCCGAGCTGCCTAGCAATTTCCCAAGTTGAGTAAGGACTGTTGAAAGGACTGTTCCCAGCTGACTAATAGTCTGGGCTAGGGTTGGCAGCACCAAAACCAAAAGAGCAATCACGATTAAGATAAGAGCTAGGAAAACAAGTACCATGGCAATCGGACGACGCAACTCTGCCTTTACCTTCAATTTAACTAAGTACTGTTCAATTTTTTTCATAGGAACATTAAGCACAAAAGCAATAACAGCACCATAAATCAAGGTTGATATTACATCAAAGAGAGAGATTGCTCCTGATATAAAGCTCGATGCATTCAGAATTACAAGAGCAACCAGCCCTATAAAAAGTATTAACGGGGTGTATTTTTTTACTAAGTTCATAAATTCTCCTTAATAAACATGTTTAGATACGACTATACTATTTGGTTTTTCAAACTCTCGATTAAGGTAGGCTTGGTAAGTTCCTGGAGCGATAAATCCTTTGGGTGAGAGGATATCGGTGCCAGCCTGACCGACTATGGTATCAGCCAAGAGCACACAGTTTGTAGATAAGACAAAGTAGGATTTAAACTTAGATTTGATAAATTTATAAAGTTCCCCATCTGTCTCATGTCTGATTTTATAAGCGTAGGTGTAGTCTTCCTTACCATCACCTGTCATGATTTTATCTGCACTTGGCTCCCATGGAATCGTCAGTTGTTTCAATTCAGCCAACTTTTTCTGAACTGCTTTTTCCATTTCAGGCGTCAAATCTATCCCATAACCAAAAAGCGTTTTTTGACTCTCACGTTTACATAGGTCAATGTACTTGTCACGATCACAGAAATATAAGACACCATCTCCTACCATGCCAAATAAGGTCTCAGAAGACGGATCATAGTTGCCATAAGAAATAACACGGCCTTGATAGCAGATATCCACATGACCAATTGCCGAAAACAGAGAGGTCTCAGCTGTATGAACAAAAATTTCAAGCTCCGCTGTCTTACCAGACTTCACCATTCCAAGATGGATATCCTCTCTCTCATCAGCATTTTCCTGCATGAATTTGTTGATTTTTGCTAAAGTTCTTGCAGGGATGAGAGCGGCTAGGACAATAGGTAAGCTAATTCTAATGCGACGTTTGAGATGGTTTTTCCCAATTTCCTCCTCAAACAAGAAACCATCACGGATATTGGACACACCATAAAGGAAAAAATAAGCCCCTAATACAAAGAGTTGAAAGACAGAATTTCCTGTAGAGGACAAAAGACTAGTCCCACCAAGAAAAACTAGTACGAGTCCATCTAGTAAGAGACGAAAACGAGGTCGAATTTTGTTTTTGCGGTAGAGAACATAGGTGACAAGGTTAATACTAGCATGAAAAATCTGATAAACTCCAATCACAAGAGCCAAAATATAAATCGGCACATCCGTCGCAAGATTGGAGCCAAGCAAATATCCCAGCACTAACAATTTAACCAGTGCAACTCCCAAGGTGTCCGTTGACTGACTTTTTTTGAAAATACGTAATACTAAATCTAAGACCGTTGCTATCCAAGCTAAAAACAGAACCAGTCGAATAACCTTTACTGGCAACCAAGTCCCCGTGACCATCAAGATGAGACCTAGCAGAACAAACAAGAACCCCTGAGCAAGTAATTTCTTACCTGTCAGACCTAAAGATAGAATTTTCGCCATATAAAAACCTTTCAACAATAAAAATTAAACACTCCGATTAAACTGACTAGTAAATAGCCAACACTACAAACAGCCTGTGCCAGCAACATATGGTGACTAGAAATGACTGTAGTAATGTCACCATCTTGTCTTATGCACTTCTAAAATTTGTTATATTGATTAGAAACCAGAGCTTATAAAAACTAGCTAAACTCGAGAGATAGACACAATTGCGACGAAAAAATGTATAACCAATTCAACCTGTTAAGGTAAGAAAGCATTATTTCCAATCTATTAATTATTCATCTATTACCTATTATGACACAATATTCCCTATAGTTCAACTTTTACTTGTTTTTATATTACACGGACTAAAAAGTTTTCAACAGTTGATTGCATTTGTTTTAATAAGTTTTAACCTTTCTTGGTTAGATAAAAAAAGAACCATACAGTTTAGAATCTGTATGGTTTTTGCCCCACTTTTGTCCCATTTTTAAATCATGACATTGAAAATACCTAAAATCACTTATATTTCAATATTTTTAATTGCTCTCAATATGAAAGTCCTTTCCAAATCCCTGTAGGGGGCATCTAAATACAACAGGAAAAAGCCTTGATTTACTAGGCTTTTTTGTGTAGTCTTAGCACTAAAAAACGATAGAAAAAACACCCCTTCTGAACTGCACCCCAAAAGTTAGACAGAAAAAACCTAACTTTTGTGGCGCAGTTCATTCGCGTCACATGAAGTTATTTAAGCATCTCCCTTTTTTTTTATTACCATTTTCTGTTATAATAAATTGTACTTCTAAAATAGAAAGGTCTTAAGATGACAACTCTTATTAAACATAAACGTGTAGAATTTTCAGAACTTTTTTATGACCTAGTTTTTGTTTTTGCAATTTCAAAAGTAACTACTTTAATTGACCATCTTCATAACGGTATTTTGACTTGGAATTCTTTCCTTGATTTTTTCATTGCTACTTTGTTTCTCATCGATTCCTGGATGATTCAAACCGATTATACCAATCGCTATGGAAAGAACTCTTTATTTAACATAGTAATCATGTTTATCAAAATGGGAATTTTACTCTTTATAGCCAATATGATTGGACCTGATTGGCAACAATATTTTCATTATCTCTGTTGGGCTATTGGTACATTAACCCTTACCTTATTTTTTCAATATTTGGTTGAATTTTTTAGAAAATCAACCGATGATGCTAATCGGGAAAGTATCAAAGGTTTTCTATGGATAACAGGTCTAGGAAGTTTAGGATTCTATCTAGCAGCTCTTCTTCCTATTTACCTTAGAGTCTATATCTTATTTGCTAGTATTCTGCTAACATTTATTATGCCAAGTATCTTGCTTAATAAAGATAAGCATTACCAGGTAAATCTCCCCCATTTAATCGAGCGCATCTCCCTTCTTGTCATTATTACGTTTGGAGAGATGATTACGGAGCTAGCTAACTTCTTTACAATCGAGAATTTCTCGATTTATTCGGTTCTTTATTTCATTATTATGATTTCTCTGTTCTTGTTTTATTTTGGTCAATTCGACCATGCTATTGATGAAAAATCTAATCAAAAGGGACTATTTCTAATTTACAGTCACTATCCTATTTTCATTGGACTTCTTATGATGACCGTTTCGATGAGTTTTCTTCTGAATCCTGAAGCTAATCGTCTCTTTGCAACCAGCTTCTCTTATATCGGATTTGGCCTCTTTCAAGCTGCTGTCCTAGTAAATGGGCCCCATAACAAACACTATCTTCGCTATTCGAAAAGTTACTACTGTGTCCAAGCGACACTCTATCTGGCTGCCTTGATTCTCTCTTTAATCTTTGCTTCTAATCCTATAATAGTAGTAAGTATTACAACCATTTTAGCTCTAGCTATAGCTATTCATTCTATTTATTTTTATATGACACAGACTAAAAAACATTCCACACCTTACTGGGAGTTGTTTTAATGAGTTTATAAGATTAAAAAGCTTTGGGAACCAAGGCTTTTTGTTGTTCTGAACTAAAAAATGACAGGATTGTTAGGATATTCTGAGTTTAGTATAGATAAAATTCTTTCCTTATAAAACAAAAAACGCTATCTAGCGTTTTTTGTTATTCTTAGTTACTCGTCTAATCGAATAAACATCATTGCGTTAAGCAAAGAGATGAGAGCGACTGTATTGACATTATTGGAATAGATCAGTCTCTTATTTTCAATAGGTGGAATAATAAAATTTGAAATAATGATGTCGTAAGGTGATTCTTTTAGAGCATCAATGGACAACTCTAATTCACTCCAGACCTCCAGTTCAAAATTGTTACTGCAATAGTAAGCAAGTGTCTCGGCTACTGATTTTGCATGATACTGATCAAAATTACTCACGACCAAAACCTTTAATTTAGGTTGGTTTTGTAAAAGATTTAACACTAAGTGTTTGCTATGGGTGATAAAAGTATAGGATAAATGATTGACCTTCATTGAATTACGATCCATATCCAAAGCCTCTAGATAGTGTTCAATCCCTTCCTTCACCTCTGAAACAAAGCGAGGGAAAATATTTTGAAAGTTCTTGATTGTATTGCCTTTTTGATCAAATAGGATAAACTCTGTCGATAATTCCTGGCGATGCAGATGCGCCGTATTGTGCAGATGCCAAATCAGATTGTCCTTATTGTCTACTTGAAGATTATACTCTCTTGATACCTGATCTACTAGCTTTCCCAATAACTGATACGATTTTTTTACATAGCTGTCTGTTTTTGCATGGTTGAGAAATACTTCTTCATCTATGAAAAACATTTTTTGAAAATAGGTTACAAATAATTGACCTATTACTTCTTTATTCAGAGAGATATGATATTCAGAGTCAAAGCTCGCTACAATCTCTTCGATGCCTTCTGCCTGCATAAACGATTCCAACAATTGATTGTTAAAAGAGTCTCTCTCAACTTCCATGAAATGACCAAACTTTATTCGGTATAAATTTGTAACCAGAAGTAATTTTAACATTCTGTGAGTTGACAAATTCATCGGGAAAGAAGTTGCTTTATAGACTAATTCCAATAATTGAGACAAGGGTTCTTGAGAAAAATCTTCAAAAGGCCATTCAAGGAAATAATATTTCTCTGAAAAATACTGGGCAAAAAAGTAACGGATATCAATCTCATTTCCAGTGATTCGAACTGGATTGAGGCTAATTTCAAAACGATATTGTTTCTTAATAATTTTATTAATGTGACGGATGATACGGTAAAGAGAGGAAGAACTGATATAAAACTCTTTGCAAATACTATCAGTATCACATCCTTCATTAAAGAAGATAAATTCTAAAATTGAAAAGTGGGTTGAATGCTTAAAAAAATGATGATAGACCATCTCAATATCACTATCGTCGGTATTAATGATACGGATACCATTTGTTGAGGAATGAAAAATCAAGTCAGGAAAAGAAGACCTGACATGGGACAAGTCATCTTTTACAGAACGTTCTGTACAGTGCAATAATTCTGCTAGTTCTGAAATATGAAACCAGCGTTTGTTTTCAAATAGTAATTCTAATAATTCTAATTGTCTGTGACTTTTTTTCGATAATAAATCTCTCATGGATAGCTTTTCTTTCTTTATAATAAACTGAAGGATTGTCTTTCAATCTTCATGCAATTATACCACATGGAGTGTATTTATCCTCTTACAACGACTTTTGCTTGTCATAAAAAGACTAGTCTAATCCCTTAGAAACTCAGTAGCATCAAGATTTTCTTATTTATCTGTATCTAGAGTACATGTTTACAGTACGGTTTTTAAGACGAACTATTTTCTTTCCAAATTGAAATACTATATAATTAGTGTAATCAAAGATGTTGATTCTTTGATTTAGAAATAGAAAAGGAGGATACACTATGTTGTGGTCCATTATTGTAGGAGGTCTTATTGGTCTCATCGCAGGTGCAATCACTAAAAAAGGTGGTTCAATGGGATTGATTGCAAATATCTTTGCAGGTCTTATCGGTTCATCTGTAGGGCAATCACTTCTAGGAAGCTGGGGACCTTCATTGGCTGGAATGGCTATTATTCCGTCAATCGTAGGTGCAGTGATTGTTGTTGCAGTCGTTTCATTTCTATTTGGTAAAAAATAAGCATTACCTAATAAGAAATTAAAAGTGATAAGCCATAATTTTGAATACTGCAGACGGGTAAAATTATGGTTTAAAGCTTTTCATTTGAAAGGATTTAATATGTCAAAATCAAAGAAAATATTGTTACTTATTTTCTGTATTTTAATCTTGGCTATTTTCCTTCCTATTCTCATAGATTATCATCAGGTCAGTGATTTAGATATCCACTTATTCAGTTGGAGAGAACTCTACGCTGAATTTCTGATTGCTAGATATGTCTTTTGGGGGACACTTGTCCTATCTGTTTTAGTGTTAATTTCAATGCTAGTAATACTCTTCTATCCTAAACAGTATTTAGAGATTCAATTAGAGACTCAAGAAGATACATTAAAACTAAAAAATTCAGCTATCGAAGGCTTTGTTCGATGTTTGGTCATTGATCATCAGTTGATCAAAGAACCAACAGTCCATGTAAATAGCCGCAAAAATAAATGTTTCGTTTATGTTGAGGGCAAAATTCTTCCTTCAGACAACATCTCAAAACGATGTCTTGTCATTCAGAATGAAATAACTCATGGATTAAAGCAGTTCTTTGGTATTGAACGTGAGGTAAAACTTGAAGTTAAAGTGAAAGAATTTGAACCTCCAAAAACGACCAAAAAGACTGTTAGTCGTGTAAAGTAAGGAAGTAAAAAATGGAATGGTTTAAAAAATACCAGTATCCAATTATTGCAGGTTTAGTAGGTGTCATTCTCGCTTGCTTTATCTTATCCTTTGGCTTTTTCAAAACACTATTTGTACTAATTTGTGGAGCCCTAGGAGCATTTGCTGGATATTATGTTAAGGAAAAATATTTAAATAAATAAAGGAGTCTCGTATGTCAAACGTAGATAAAAATGTAGAAAAAAAAGATGTCGCTGTTGTTTCTCAAGATGTTAAAGGGGAACTCACTTATGAAGATAAAGTAATCCAAAAAATCATTGGACTTTCACTTGAAAAAGTGTCTGGACTTTTGGATGTGGATGGAGGATTCTTCTCTAATCTAACAGAAAAAATTATCAATACAGATAATGTCACTCATGGTGTCAATGTTGAAGTTGGGAAAGAACAAGTTGCAGTTGACTTGAACATTGTTGTTGAATACCAAAAGAATGTTCCAGCTTTGTACAAAGAAATCAAAGATGTTGTCGTATCACAAGTTACAAAAATGACTGATCTAGAAGTCGTTGAAGTTAATGTGAATGTTGTTGATATCAAAACGAAGGAACAGCATGAAGCAGATTCAGTTAGCCTTCAAGACAGAGTAACTGACGTGGCTTCTTCAACAGGAGAATTTGCTTCAGAACAATTTGAAAAAGTGAAATCTGGTATCGGTTCAGGTGTTGCTGCTGTTCAAGAAAAAGTAGGCGAAGGTGTTGAAGCCGTTAAAGGCGAAACAAAGGAAAATGCTCGCGTACACTAATTCATCTAATCAAAATCAATCAATTTAAAGGAGGCAGAATCATGTCAACAGAAGAAAAATTAAATCAAGCAAAAGGTTCCATTAAAGAAGGTGTCGGCAAAATGATTGGCGATGAAAAAATGGAAAAAGAAGGAACAGCTGAAAAAGTTGTTTCTAAAGTAAAAGAAGTTGCCGAAGATGCTAAAGACGCTGTCGAAGGCGCTATTGAAGGTGTTAAAAACATGCTTCACAAAGATGAAAAATAAGGCTAAACGTTAATTTATCTTATAACAATAGTAGTCAAAGAGAGAACATTTACTGTTCTCTTTTTTGTATATAGGATCCTAAAAACGATTCCGATTCTTCGTTAAAAGGAATTGTCAATCGGCTTGAGAGATCGTCACACTTTCTTTATTTTGATTCCTAATATAAGAATAGTATCTGCGTTTTAGGGTTAATTGATTATCTAAAATATAGTAGGCATTAATTTTTTCCTCATTTACCATTGTTTCAAATAAAATCGCGACTTCATCCCTACTAGGATTCAACATTTTCAAATCGATGTCTCCTTTTATCCCTATGGAATCAATTCCTCCATCCAAGCGGATAGCACCGTCGGGAGGAACGACATAGCCTGCTTTTCGCATGTCAGACGCATATTTTTCTGACGCCATCAAACGTTGTAAGACGACTATAGTGTCCTTCTCTTCAAAGAAAGTCTTTAATTGGAAGCGTTCTCGGTGGCTTTGATACTGAAAATAATGATTGATACCAACAACTAAGGCAAGTACAGAAGCAAGCAAGATTCGTATTTTTCTAGGTCTCGACATTTTTATCTCCTCTATCTAAGAAATCATAGAAATCTTGTTTCTAACTTTGAAAGATAACTTCCTTATCCTTGAAAATCCTTGGGACTCTAATCCCCCGTGACTGTTATCTGCCCTTTTTCATGATGTATTTTCGTATAGGTACTTCAACCATTCGAACGATTTCAAATCCTTCTTTTTGGTAAAGCTTGTAAGCTGTTTGATTTGCCTCGTAGACATTTAGAGAAATAGTATCTATGTCTCCATTTTCAAAGGCCAAACTAACAAATTTCCTTAAAGCCTGACTACCTAAGCCTTGCCCCTGCTTCTGAGGGTTGATAAAAAATCTCCCGATATGAAGATTCCTGTCTTCTAGCCTGATTTTCTGGATAAGCCCCACAAACTCTTGTCCATCAAATATTGAAAAGATTCCTTCCAAATCTTGCAAGATTTGAATTGTTAAAGGAAAAGGAATCATTGTTCCCATCCATTGTTCTTGAAAGGATTTGCCAAGGGAGTTAGACCATCGGCATACGAGCTGAGCATTTTCTGTGCTCACATTTTCTTCAAAACGAATTGTCATCTTGACCTCACCATCTTATCAATGTTTCTTTATTATACTACTTCTTCTATTTTTTACGAATAGATAAGTATGATTGATCTTTATTTTTTTCTTGTCGGGAGCATTCTCGCTTCTTTCTTGGGTTTGGTCATTGACCGTTTTCCTGAGCAATCCATTATCCGACCAGCTAGTCACTGCGATTCCTGTCAGACTCGCTTGCGACCGCTAGATTTGATTCCGATTATCTCTCAAGTAATTGGTCGCTTTCGCTGTCGATACTGCAAGATTCGCTATCCATTCTGGTATGCCCTCTTTGAATTCGGCTTAGGACTCCTCTTTCTGACTTGGTCTTTGGGTTGGATTTCCTTGGGTCAAGTCATCCTAATCACTGCTGGCTTAACCTTGGGTATCTATGACTTTCGCCATCAGGAGTATCCCTTAATGGTTTGGCTAACTTTCCACCTAATCCTCATGGCTTTCTGTGGTTGGAATCTGGTTATGGTCTTCTTTCTTGTCCTCGGAATCATGGCTCATTTTATTGATATCCGCATGGGCGCAGGGGATTTTCTCTTTCTGGCTTCTTGTGCTCTCGTCTTTAGCGCGACCGAATTACTCATCTTGATTCAGTTTGCTTCTGCGACAGGGATTCTAGCCTTTCTCCTACAAAAGAAAAAGGAAAGACTTCCTTTTGTGCCTTTCCTCTTACTTGCTACTTGTGTGATTATTTTTGGTAAGCTACTGCTTGTTTGATAAAGTCCTCAATCGGCTCTCCTTGGTGGAGAGCTTTTACAATTTTCGAACCGACAATAACACCATCTGATACCGCATTAAAGCGTTCGACATCTGCTTGACTAGATACGCCAAAACCTGTCAAGACTGGGATGTCAGCTACTTGATGCAATTGTGCCAAGTGCTTGTCCAAGTCTGCGCGGTAATTTCCTGATTTCCCTGTCACCCCATTGATAGCAACGGCATAGACGAAGCCTTCTACTCCCTTGATCAACTCTTTCTGACGCTCAATCCCTGTTGTCAAACTTACTAGGGGAATCAAGGCGATATCTGTGTCTACCAAAAATGGCTCTACAAAGTTGGCATGCTCATGAGGCAGGTCTGGGATAATCAAGCCCTTAACTGCAGTATCTGCCAGATCTTTGACAAATTTGTCCACACCGTACTGAAAAAGGGGGTTGAAGTAGGTCATGATGACCAGTGGTACCTCAGTCTGAATGGTTTTCAAGGTTTCAACCAAAGCCTGGGTAGAAGTCCCATGAGCTAGACTACGTAAGCCTGCTTCTTCGATCACAGGTCCATCTGCAACAGGGTCTGAAAAGGGAATACCCACTTCAATAGCTGAAACACCCAAATCTTCTAAAAAGTGGATTGTTTCAGCGAGACCAACCAAACCTTTCTCATGGTCTCCAGCCATGATATAGGGAACAAAAATTCCTTTTCCAGCTGCTTTGATAGCGTTCAATTTTTCTGTTAGTGTCTTAGGCATGGGCTTCTCCCTTCTTTGCTGCATCTGCTTCCAAGCGGTCTTTGACTTGAACCACATCCTTGTCCCCACGTCCAGATAGGCAGACAATCATCGACTTGTCTGGTCCAAGTTCTTTGGCCAATTTCACTGCGAAGGCAATGGCATGGCTAGATTCCAAGGCTGGGATAATTCCTTCCACACGAGACAAGAGTTGGAATCCTTCCAAAGCTTCCTCGTCTGTCACAGGAACATAGCTGGCACGTTTGATATCGTGGTAGTGAGAATGTTCTGGACCGATACCAGGATAGTCCAATCCTGCTGAGATAGAGAAGGCTTCAAGAATTTGACCATGAGCATCTTGGAGCACATCCATGAGGGAACCATGGAGGACACCTGGACGACCCTTGGTTAAGGTCGCTGCGTGGTGCTCCGTGTCCACACCAAGTCCTGCTGCTTCAGCCCCATACATAGCTACTGACTCATCTTCTACAAATGGATGGAAGAGACCGATAGCATTAGAACCACCACCAACACAGGCTACTAGGGCATCTGGTAAGTCTTGTCCTGTCAAGTCACGGTACTGTTGTTTAGCTTCTCGACCGATGACACTTTGGAAGTCACGAACGATTTCTGGGAAAGGATGAGGTCCCAAGGCAGAACCAAGGATATAGTGGGTATCGTCGATATTTGCCACCCATGAACGGAGGGCTGCATTGACCGCATCCTTAAGCACGCGCGAACCATCTGTCACAGCCTCAACCTTAGCTCCTAAAAGCTCCATACGGAACACATTAAGTGCTTGGCGTTTAACATCTTCCTCACCCATGTAGATGGTACATTCCATGTTAAAGAGGGCCGCAGCTGTTGCAGTTGCCACACCGTGCTGACCAGCACCTGTTTCAGCGATAATTTTCTTTTTGCCCATGCGTTTAGCCAGAAGAACTTGTCCCAAGGCATTGTTAATCTTGTGAGCACCTGTATGGTTAAGGTCTTCCCGTTTGAGATAAATCTTGGCTCCGCCGATATGCTGGGTCAAGTTTTTTGCGTAGTAAAGGGGAGTTTCACGTCCTACGTACTGGCGCAAAAGTTGGTTCAATTCCTCTTGGAAGCTTGGGTCTGCCTGACTTTCACGATAAGCTTTTTCCAACTCCAAAACTGCTGTCATCAATGTTTCTGGGACGAAACGTCCGCCGAATTTTCCGTAAAATCCATCTTTATTTGGTTCTTGATATGCCATGCTTTACCCTCTCTATAAATCTTCTAATCTTTTCCTGATCTTTCTGTCCATCTGTCTCCACTCCACTCGATACATCTACTGCATAGGGAGTAAAGTGTTGAATTGCTTCTTCTACATTGTCTTCATTAAGCCCACCTGCGATGAAAAATGGCTGGGCTAGTCCAGACGTATCCAGTTGACCCCAGTCAAAGGTCTTACCACTCCCAGCCACAGGGGCATCAAAGAGGAGATAATCCGCCTGAGAATTAGGCACATGACCATTTCCATCCACCTGCACAGCCTGAATACTGGCACAAGATAAATCCTCAAACAAATCATCCGCTACCTGACCATGAACTTGAATCAAGTCCAAGCCAACTTTGTCAATCGCTTCTAGTAATTCTGCCCGACTTGGTGAAACAAATACACCAACCTTTTTAACGTTAACAGGAATGAGCTTTGCCAGCTCTGCAGCCTCTTCCAAGGTCACCTGTCTTTTACTAGGTGCAAAGACAAAACCGATATAGTCTGCCCCTGCTGATACGACTGTCTCTACCGCTTCTTTGTTCGACAATCCACAAATCTTAACCTTTGTCAATCTGCAACTCCTTGATTCTCTGGGCTACATCTTCTGCCTGCATGAGAGCTGTTCCCACCAAAATTCCGTTAAAGTATGGTGCAACGCGTTCCGCATCCTGCCCTGTGAAAATAGCAGATTCAGAAATGTAATAACGATCTTCCTTAAAGTGCTGGGCCAAGTCTACACTGGTCTGCAAGTCGACTTCAAAGGTGGTCAAGTTGCGGTTGTTAACCCCAATAATCTGGGCACCAAGTCTGTGGGCTACCTCTAGTTCAGCTAGATTGTGAGTCTCCACCAAGACTTCCAGACCAAGCTCTGTCGCGTAGTCATACAGTTCCTTGAGGCGTTCTTCTGACAAGGCAGCGACAATTAGCAAGATAACTGTCGCGCCGGCATTGCGAGCACGGATGATTTGCTTTTCATCGATGATAAAGTCCTTGTTGAGCGTTGGAATGTTTACCTGACTGGAGATCTCACGTAAATAATCCAAATGCCCTTTAAAGAAAACTTCATCTGTCAAAACCGAAATCATCACTGCGCCGTTCGCTTCATAAGTCTGGGCCTGTTGCACAATATCCACATCGAGATTGATATCTCCCAGACTAGGGCTAGCTTTCTTGACTTCAGCGATTACCTGCAAACGGTCCTGGTGATTCTTCAAAAATGCTGCCAAGCGATAGGTCTGGCGCAAGGGATGGACTTCCTCCAGCTCCATCTGCTCGACCTCACGCGCCTTCTGCTCCAAAATTCGTGCTAAAAATTCCTGACTCATTTTTGGTACTCCTGTAACAGTCTGAGCTTTTCAAGGGCCTTGCCACTAGCAATTACTTGACGAGCCAAGGCAACTCCTTCCTTGATACTAGCTACCTTACCATTGGCATAGAAACCAAGACCAGCATTTAAAACTGTCGTTTCCAAGAATGGACTTGGTTCGTTTTGAAGAACGCTGAGCAAAATTTCTGCATTTTCCTGAGCATTGCCACCACGGATATCTTCGATAGCGTAGCGTTCCATCCCCAAATCTTCTGGAGTAAAGCTTGACAAGGTGATTTTGCCATTCTCAAGAAGGGCAATGCTGGTAGCTCCATTCAAACCAGCTTCATCCAAGCCTTCTGGTCCAGCAACCACGATGGCACGTTTGCGACCCATATTTTTCAAAACCTGAGCGGTACTTTCTAGCAGTTCTGGACGACTAATACCAAGAAGCTGTGTTTCCAAGGCCATTGGGTGAATCAGTGGACCAGTCAAGTTCATAATCGTTGGAATTCCCAATTCCAAACGAGCTGGCATGATGTATTTCATAGCTGGGTGCATATTTTTAGCAAAGAGAAAGACGATTCCAGTTTTATCAAAGACCTTACCTAGTTCAGCTGGTTTAAGGTCAAGATTGATGCCCAATGCTTGAAGGACGTCTGCAGAACCCGATTTAGAAGAAATCGAACGGTTACCGTGTTTAGCCATATGAATGCCGCCACCAGCCAAGACAAAGGCTGCAGTTGTGGAAATGTTAAAGCTGAAAGACTTGTCACCACCTGTACCACAGTTGTCCATAGCATCATGGATTTCAGTTGGAATGTGTTGGGCATGGCCTCTCATGACTTGTGCAATGGCTGTGCGTTCTTCAGGTGTTTCCCCCTTCATCTTAAGGGCCAAGAGAAGAGAAGCAATCTGCGCTTCGGTTACACGCCCAGTTACGATACGCTCAATGACATCCGTCATTTCCACACCTGATAAATGTTCAAATTTTGCTAGTTTTTCAATAATCTCTTTCATCCTAGTTTCCTCACTTTACAACCTTCTCGATAAAATTCCGAATAGAAGACAAGCCATCTGGCGTTCCGATGCTTTCTGGATGGTACTGGAAGCCATAAATCGGCAGGCTTTTGTGTTGAATTCCCATAATAGCTTGGTCATCAGTCGAACGAGCTGTCACTTCAAAGTCTTCAGGCATTTCTTCAATCAAAATACTGTGATAACGCATGACTGGACGACCATCCTCAATGCCTTGATAGAGAACAGATGGCGCTTCAAAGTTGATATGGCTCTGTTTCCCATGCATGACTTTTGGAGCCAAACCTAGCTTGCCACCAAAGACTTCTGCGATGGCTTGATGACCCAAACAAATCCCTAGAATTGGCTTCTTGCCTGCAAAGTCACGAATCATGTCTTCCATCTTTCCGGCATCAATTGGCCAACCAGGACCCGGAGAAAAGACTAGACCATCTGCTTTTTCAGCTTCTTCATACAGCTTGGGATCATCATTTCTCAAGACCTGCACCTCTGCAAAATTTCCAATGTATTGCGCCAAGTTATAGGTAAAAGAATCATAGTTGTCAATCAATAAAATCATGGTCTTTGTTCTCCAATTCTAGTCATAGATTTAGCCTTGTTAATGGTTTCTTGGTATTCGTTTTGGGCAATAGAGTCATAGACAATCCCTGCCCCAGCCTGAACATAGGCTGTTTGATTTTTGAGAATCATGGTTCGGATGGCGATAGCGAAATCCATATCACCCGTCGCAGATAAGTAGCCGATTGCTCCTGCGTATACGCCTCGTTTTTCCGTCTCCAGTTCATAGATCCGTCTCATGGCCCGAATCTTTGGTGCTCCTGACACTGTTCCAGCTGGAAGTGTAGCTTTCAAGGCATCCATGGCAGTGAGGCCTGGAAGCAAACGTCCCTTGACCACGCTGGTCAAATGCATGACATAGCGGAAGAGCTCCACTTCCATATACTTGGTGACTTGAACACTGGCCGTTTCAGAGATGCGACCAATATCATTGCGTCCCAAATCTACTAACATCCGATGTTCTGCTGTTTCCTTCTCATCAGAAAGCAGGTCTGTCGCCAAGGCCTTATCCTCTTCATCCGTAGCTCCTCTTGGTCGCGTTCCCGCAATCGGATTAGTTGTCACAATGCCATTTTTGACAGAAACCAAACTTTCAGGACTAGCACCGATGATTTGATAATCCCCAAAATCATAGAAATAGAGGTAATTAGATGGATTGGTCACGCGGAGATTTCTGTAGAAGTCAAATGGATTTCCAGTAACTTCTGCTGAGAAACGCTGGCTGAGCACGCATTGGAACATATCACCATTACGAATCAAGTCGCGAGCTGTTTCCACCATTTCCTCAAACTTCTGAGGAGCGATATGCGGTTTGAAGTTCAGCGGAGATAGATCCAAATCTTCAAATTCATTTGGAGCAGGAATGCGTAATTCCTCAAGCACTTGGTTCAAGGCTTTTTCCAAATCTTCTTGACTGCGCTCGCTGTAAAGAGCATCTTCGATGACATGGATTTTTTCCTTCTTATGGTCAAAGACCATATAACTCTCATAGACAAAGAAATGCATATCTGGTGTCCCAATTGTATCTTCAGGGATTTGACCGATTTCCTCATAGAGCGAGATCATATCGTAACCAACAAAACCAATGGCTCCCCCACCAAAAGGTAGATCTGAATGGTGCTGGCTCTTATGAGTCACTTCATAAAGGTAATCTAAGGGATCCCTATCAATCACTTGACCATTTTGATAGAGGACTCCATTTTCAAACTTAATCTCAAAAACTGGATTATAAGCTAGGATAGAAAAACGAGCGGTTTCCTTGTCTCTCGGAATACTTTCTAAGATCACCTTGTGTTGCCCCTTTAGGCGCATATAAGCCAAGATTGGTGATAAGACATCTCCATGAATGATTCGTTCCATTGTAATTTCCCTTTCAGTTCTACTTCTAGTCCGTGGCGACTGTATGAAAAATCCCCACGCAAAATAACTTGCGTGAGGACGAAATTCGCGGTGCCACCTCAATTATAGGATTTCTCCTATCTCTCATTCCTGTCTCATACTCAATGAAAATCAAAGAGCAAACTAGGAAGCTAGCCGCAGGCTGTACTTGAGTACGGTAAGGCGACGCTGACGTGGTTTGAATTTGATTTTCGAAGAGTATCAGATATCTCCTGTAACAGGCTGTGCAATAAAGGGCACTCCCTTGAGAATTATGTTTTCTTCTCTCGTTTCAGATGGACCCAACCTTACAGCTTTCTCTGCTTGTTTCCAGCAACCACAAGCTCTCTGTGAGAGAAAGGACTGTAATTTTTCCATCTCTTATTTTTTAGTTTCTAGGTAGTCTGCAATCGCAGCTACGTCCTTGTCTCCACGACCAGAGACATTGATGATGATAATCTCATCTTTACTTAGTTTCGGTGCACGTTTGACTGCTTCTGCGATGGCGTGCGAACTTTCAATCGCTGGGATAATCCCTTCTGTCTTGCTGAGAAGGAGCAAGGCTTGAACAGCTTCTTCGTCTGTCGCTGCCACATATTCCACGCGGCCAGAATCTTTGAAGTAGGCGTGTTCTGGGCCAACCCCTGGATAGTCCAAACCAGCTGAGATAGAGTAAACTGGCGCTAGCTCTCCATCTTCCTTAAAGACTGCATAAGTCTTCATACCGTCGACAATTCCGACACTACCTTTTGTCATAGTGGCTGCGTGCTTGTCTGTGTCAAGTCCGTGACCGGCAGCTTCGACCCCAACCAATTTGACTTCTTCATCAGCCACATACTGTGAAAAAGCACCGATAGCATTAGAACCACCACCTACACAGGCAATGACGTAATCTGGCAAGCGTCCTTCTTTTTCCAAGATTTGACGACGTGATTCTTCACTAATCACTTTTTGGAACTCATGAACAATAGTTGGATAAGGGTGAGGCCCCACAGCAGATCCCAAAACGTAGAAGGCTTCAAGGTCATTCATCCATGCTCCAAAGGCTGCATCGACCGCATCCTTGAGGGTACGAGTGCCTGTTTCAACTGCGTGAACAGTTGCTCCCATCATCTCCATACGGAAAACATTGAGACGTTGACGCTCCACATCCTCTGCCCCCATATAGACATCACAGGCCATACCAAACTTGGCTGCAGCTGCTGCTGTCGCAACACCGTGCTGACCAGCTCCTGTTTCTGCAATCACTCGCTTTTTGCCCATACGTTTGGCAAGAAGAATTTGACCTAAAACGTTGTTGAGCTTGTGAGAACCAAGGTGGTTAAGGTCTTCGCGCTTGAGATAAATCTTAGCCCCACCTAAGTGATCTGTCAAACTTTCCGCAAAATAAAGCGGTGTTTCACGACCAGAATAATCCTTCAAGTAATGGCGAAATTCTGCCAAAAATTCTGGATCATCCTTGTACTTGTCAAAAGTCACTTCTAACTCATCCAACAAAGCCTGAATTGGCTCCGGTACAAAACTACCACCAAATTGTCCAAAATAACCTTTAGTTGTCATAAAATTTTTCCTCTTTCCATATTAATTCGGCTTTTTGTTTGCTTTTAGTAGTAGGCAAGGAGCTGCAGATAGAACTCAAGTTCATCAAAGCGACTTAACGCCCTAATAAAAGATAAACAAAATGACCGAAAGAAAAAGCCCACACACAGAATCCACTTCCGTGTGAGGGCGTTGGTAACGCGGTGCCACCTCAATTATAAAGGGACTATTCCCCTTTACATCTCTGCCTTGTCTAACAACAAGTTGCACTGTAAGGTGTGCGCACCGAATTTTCATTGTTTCAAATTCATTTTTAAAATCAGCCCACTTTCACTACTTCCAACCACCTGTTCACAATCACCACAGGCTCCCTGAAGATCAAAAATAGTTACTTTTCTGATTTGTTGAGAATATTATATGCTATTGTCCGCTTTTTGTCAAGATTTTTTATTATTTTTTTCCAGAACCGAGGATTTCTTCAGAAATTCTCACTAAAGTCTGAACGATGTAATCAACTTCTTCATCGCTTAATTTTGTATGAAGAGGAAGCGTAATTTCATTTTCAAAGAAGGCATAGGCTCTTGGATAATCTGCCATATCAAAACCAAGATTCTTATAGGCTGTCAAGAGTGGAAGCGGTTTGTAGTGAACGTTACTTGCAATTCCAGCTTTGGCCAATTCTTGGATGATGAGGTTGCGTTCTTCTAAACTTGCTCCTTCTACATGGGTGATATAGAGGTGGCGTGAAGATTCGACACTATCAGTCTTGTGTGCCAGTGGGTGAATACGAGTACCCGCAAAACCACGATCATAACGGTCCACGATTTCCTTACGACGTTGTAGCAAACTTGGGTAACGATCCAATTGTACTAGACCAAGGGAAGCCATAATATCTGTCATGTTGCACTTGTAGGCAGGGGTTACGATATCGTATTCCCATGAGCCCAGTTGCATCTTGGCAAGAGCATCTTTGGTTTGACCATGAAGGGAAAGGATTTGGAATTCCTTGTACATTTCTTCGTCGTCAATCGCTGGATTGGCTTTCCAAGTCGCACTTCCTCCCTCAGCTGTTGTAAAGTTCTTAACAGCATGGAAAGAGAAGGAAGTGAAGTCAGCGATAGAACCAGCTGGTTGTCCTTTGTAAGTAGATCCCAAAGCATGGGCACTATCAGAGACAATCACAATACGGTTAAAGGCCTTTTGCCACTTGCTAGCAGCTGTAAAGAGGTCACGTTTTTTCTCAACAACTTGGAACAAACGGTCATAGTCGCAAACAATTCCTGCAAGCTCAACCGGAATAATCACCTTAGTTTTCTCAGTAATAGCTTGCTCAAGCAGGTCATAGTCCATCTCAAACGTATCTGCTTGGATATCGACCATGACAGGGGTTGCTCCTACGTGAGTGATGACACTACATGAAGCTGTATAAGTCATAGCTGGAACGATGACTTCATCACCAGGTCCCACTTCAAGCACACGCAAAATCAACTCAAGAGCGGCTGTCGCAGAGTTGAGACAGACAGTCTTAGGTGTCTGTGTGTATTGAGACAAGCGACGCTCCAGTTCTTTTGTCTTCGGACCTGTTGTGATCCAACCAGAACGCAGGGTATCCGCTACTTCAGCAATTTCTGCTTCCGTAATATCGGGTGGTGAAAATGGAATATTGTAATTTGGCATTGATTTGCTCCTTTTATCTGTACTCATTTTCTCATGACTACTTTATTTTAGTACCTCAAACACGGTTTGAAACATGATTTTGATGTCTCCAAGGAAACTAAACTCTCGGAGATAGGCGAGGTTATAGCGCATCTTTTCAGGTAGGACGTGTTCGACATAGGCCTGATCAACCGTTAGACCTTTCTCCGTCATTTGACTGATGATCGTATCCTCATCCTTGTAGTTGATGCTGGCTGGAGAGGTGATTCCTGCCGGCAAGAGCAAGGTCGCCATCATTTCAGGACTATACTGCTCTGTGTAACGTGGCACTTCAGGCCTTGTCCCAACAAAGGACATTTCGCCTTTAAGAACATTGACCAACTGAGGCAGTTCGTCCAAGCGCACACGGCGAATAAAATTTCCCACCTTGGTAATGCGACTATCGTTAGCAGAAGTCACCAGACTTCCTTTTTTATCCGCATCCGTTACCATGGTACGGAACTTCCAAATCTTGAACGGACGGTTATACTGGGTCACGCGCTCTTGCTTATAAATGACTGGTCCCTTGCTATCCAACTTGATCCAAATGCTCAAGATAAGAAAGACGGGAGAAGTCAAAAGTAGCAAAAACAGGGCCAGAACCCAATCCAGGCAACGCTTGAAAATCAGCGACCCCTTCCTTTTAGAGACAAGCTGGTAATAAGACTCAACCTCGCTTGATTGCATTTCCACGGGCAAGTCTTCCCATTTCAGCATGCTGTTTCTCCTTTGTTTTTATTATACTATTTGTCAACATTTTTCATTATACCACAAAATGGAAAAGGCGGTGCAAGAAATCTGTAATTTAAAGGAATTCTTCTTTAGGTAAGAGCCCCTGCCTGCAAGCTATACATCTTGTGATAGGTTCCTCCCAAGTCCAAGAGTTCCTCATGGGTTCCACTCTCGATGATGCGCCCCTTGTCCAAAACGTAGATACAGTTGGCGTCTTGGATGGTCGAAAGGCGATGAGCAATAGCAATGGTCGTCCGACCCTGTCTCATCTTAGCTAGGGAATCTTGAACCAAACTTTCTGTTTCCGAATCAATATTGGCTGTCGCTTCATCCAAAATCAGGATTTTAGGTTGACTAGCAACTGTTCTGGCAAAGGCAAGAAGCTGGCGTTGGCCAGTAGAAAAGCTCGAACCACGCTCAGATACAGGTGCATTATAACCCTGCGGAAGCTCCTGAATAAAGGAATCTGCATCGACAAAGGCAGCCGCAGCCTGGACCTGATCATCACTAATGTCTTGGTACATGGCGATATTGGACTTGATAGTCCCATGATAGAGGAAGGGATCCTGCAAGACCAGACCGATGTTCTTTCTCAGCTCTTCCTGACTGTAGTCCCTAATATCCACACCATCCAAGAGAACTCGGCCTGACTGAAATTCATAAAAACGCATGAGGACATTGATAATAGATGATTTCCCCGAACATGTATGACCTACAAAGGCAATGGTTTCCCCCTTGTTAACTGAAAAAGAAATGTCATCCAGAATCGGGTGTTTGCCATCATATGAGAAACACACATGTTCAAAACGAATATTGCCTTCTGTAATCTTTGCTTGGCTATCCTTTTGAAGGGGTTCATAGGTCCTCTCATCAATCAAGGCAAAAACACGGCCTGCAGAAACCATAGAAGTTTGAAGGGTTGAAAAGTTTTGCGTCACCTCAATCAAGGGGTCAAAGAGACGATTGATGTACTGGATAAAGGCATACATAGTTCCTGCTGTTATTCCCAGATAAAGCCCACGGTAGCCAAAATAGGCCATCAAAACTGCGTAGCCTAGGAGTTTCAACAAACTCATGGCAGGTCTCAAAAAGAGGGCATCCAAGGCTACAGAACGGTTGGCATAGACCAAATGTTCTTGGTTGATTTCATCAAATTCTGCCTGCAGGCGCTTCTCTTGATTAAAGGCCTGGATAATCCTGATTCCCTCGATATTCTCTGCCAGCTTACTATTGATATCTGACAAGAGACTTCTGGTTTTTTCGATGATTTTCACTGACTTTTTCCGATAGAGATTGACCAACAGGAAAATCAAGGGTAGAAAGAGCAGGACTAAAGCTGTCAAACGAAAATCCAGCACCAACATGGTATAAAGGGTTGTTAGAAAAATGAAAACTGCTGAGATAAAGCTGGATAAAATCCCCGAAAACATATCACTGATGGTTTCGGTATCATTTGTCAAACGAGAAACGATGGAGCCTGCTGGCGTCTTGTCAAAGTAAGACATACCCAGTTTCTCCATATTGGCAAAGGCATCGCGACGAATATCTCTAACAATACTGTAGGACACCCGCGCAAAGAGAAGATTCCCGACATACTGGACCAGAGTTTGTAGGATATAAAGACCATAGTAGACCAGCAAAACGGTCACGGCCAGTTGATTAATATTGCTGAGGTACTGATCGATAAAGTGGGAAGCCACAAGGGGAATGACACTTTTAATGACCGTCGTCGCTAGGAGAAAACTGAGTGCCAAAAAGGTCAGGAGGCCGTAGGGCTTGAGATAGGACATCAAGCGCTTCAATACAGCCCATTGTTCTTTCTTATTCTGCATCTTCTTCTCCTTTCATTTCCAACTGCTGAGACTGGTAGGTTTGGGCATACCAGCCATCTAGGACTAGCAGGTCTTCGTGCGTGCCCCGTTCTATGATTTGGCCATTTTGCAGAACCAAAATCAGATCTGCATGGACAACTGCACTGAGGCGATGGGCTGTGATAATGGTTGTCTTATCCCTCCGCGTCTCCTTGAGATTGTCGATGATGGCATACTCCGTCTTGGCATCCACGGCGGACAAGGAATCATCTAGAATCAAGATATCAGGGTCTAAAATCATAGCCCGACTCATAGCCAGACGTTGCTTTTGACCACCTGAAAGACTGACTCCTTTTTCACCGATAACTGTATCAAAGCCCTGAGGCATGTCTACAATATCTTGGTAAACTTGAGCTAGCTTAGTCGCTTCCTCAACTGCTGAAAGGGGCAAGTTCGGATTACCGAAGCGGATATTGTCTAAGATAGAGGTCGCAAAGAGAAACTGATCCTGAGGGACATAGCCCATGAGACTGCGAAGGTCTGTCAGACGATAGTCCCGAATATCATGACCGTTTAGATAAATAGCTCCCTTATCCACATCGTATTCTCGCAAGAGGAGGTTAATCAAGGACGTTTTCCCAGAGCCTGTCTGCCCGACTAAGCCTAGGGTTTGCCCTTTTTCCAGACTAAAGTGAACATCCGTCAGTGTCTCCTCATTTTCAAAGGCAAAGCTGTCAATGGCGTACTCCAAACGTCCATTTTCGATACTGTCCAGAGGACATTCAGGATCTTTTATAGGTGATTCCTGAGATAAAAGATCCTCAATCCGCTGATAAGAAACCTTTCCTCGCTGAGTAATATTAAAGAGGAAACCAATAGCCATAAGAGGCCAGACCAACATATCCAAATAACTGATAAAGGTGACCAGATTCCCAACCGTGATTTGCCCTTTCTGAACCATCAAAGAACCGACCAAGAGGGTTAAGACATAGGATGAACCAACAAACAAGAGAACCATAGGGTCAAAGAGACTATCGTATTTCATGGTTTGCAGGTTCTTCTGGAAGGTCAATTCATTGACTGCCTGAAAGGACTTCAACTCGTCCGCCTGGTAACCGAAAGACTTGGTCACTTTAATACCTGATACGGACTCCTGCACCTTGTTATTGAGTTCAGAAAAGGCGGCTTGCGATTCGCCAAAAGCCTTGTGGGTCTTTCTCCCTAGACGACTGGTCGCATAAGCCATGAAAGGTAAGGGTAGAATGGCAACTAGCGTCATTTGCCACGAAATGCTAAAGAGCATGGTCAGCAAGGTCACCAAAGCCGTGATAGAGGCATCCACGGCAGACATAACACCGCCCCCTGCCAGACGCGTTAGGGCATTGATATCGTTGGTTGCGTGTGCCATCAGGTCCCCAGTCCGATAGGTTTGATAAAAGGCTGGAGACATTTTTGTGAAATGCTCAAACAAGCGAGAGCGCATAATCTGTCCCAAACGGTAGGAAGTCCCAAGGATATACATACGCCAAACATAGCGCAGATAGTACATCCCAAAGGCCGCAAGAAGCAAGTAAAATAGGTCAAGAAGGAGGGCCTGCTGGGTTAATTGCCCTGATGTGATAGCATCAATGACTCGTCCCATAACCATAGGTGGAATGAGATTGAGAACGGAAACCAAAACCAGGGCCACAATCCCGACTAGATAACGGCGTTTTTCTAACTTGAAAAACCACCAAAGTTTTTGAATAATGGACATAACATCCCTTTCTGATTGCAAATAGAAACCTGAGGCCAAGACCCCAGGTTTTTCTTATTCATAGGTTACGACTGTGACCGCACCCTTGTCATACTCAGCGATAAAGATATTGGCTACATTGTCATGCCCTTGCTTGCTGAGGTTATCAAGCAACCACTCTTCGTTACGACCAATCGACTCCAAAACATCGACTTGTATCACACCGTCAGTCACAACTGGATACTTAGGATTTTCATCCCCCATTTGGACCACGATGAGTTGGCCATTTTGCTCCTGCACAGCGCATTTGACCTGTTTCATCTGGAAAATCCCTTGGCTACGAAGTTTGAGAGCAACTTCTGCTGCAGACAAACCAACTGAACGACAGGCTTCTGGGTCAATCTGCCCATTTTTGATAAGGAGAGTTGGTTTTCCATCAATCAAGCGTTTGACAAAACGAACATTGTTATTGAGCCACTTGAGGGTCAAGACCAAAATCGTCCACATCATCAAAATCACTGCGTACTGCAGAATGCTAATAGAACTATTGTAAATCACCCCACCGATAATACCACCGAGAACATAGTTCTGAATTTGGTCTGTCGCAGAGTTAGGCGCCAGATTTCCCTTTCCTGTCACATTGATAACAAAAACAAGCGAGAAAAGACCCAAGGCCAGTTTGATTAAAATTTCCATATAATTGAGTGTCATTTATTTACCTCCACCAATTCAATAGCGTCTGTTTGATGCAATTCTAATTTCTCTAAAAGATACTTGTCTGGTTGGCTCCCGTTCATGGCGCGGTAGAAATTTGGACCTACCTTGACAAGCGCTCCATCAGTGGCTGCAGAAGTATTGACATAAACTTCTGATTTATCCACTCCCAAGTCTTTGGAAACAACCTCTATGAAATGAAGTGAAGTTTGAAATTGGTTGTTAGAGGCTTGATTGGTCTGGTATTTTGAGATTGTCACCAAAAGCATGGCCACCAAGGTCAAGGCCAAAATCATGACCAATTCCCGAAACTTAGTCCCCTTTTTATCTCGATAGGCTTTAAAAGCAAAAAATCCTGTGATAGCTAGGAGCACAATCCCAAAGCCAATCATGATGCCATTTTGCTGACTGATTTGGCTAAGTACATAGTCATATGAGTAAAATTTCATTTATTTTCACTCCCTTTCATAAAATCATTCTTAATTATAAACGAAAGAGAGTGATTTTTCAAGCCATACGTTGGGGAAATGGACCTTTTTTTGGTATAATAAAATCTATAATCTGAATGAAAAAGGTAACTTTATGAAACTCATCTCATGGAATATTGATTCCCTCAATGCTGCCCTAACTAGTGACTCAACTCGTGCCAAATTGTCCCAAGAAGTACTACAAACCTTGGTCGCTGAAAATGCTGATATCATCGCTATCCAAGAAACCAAGCTTTCTGCCAAGGGTCCTACTAAAAAACACTTGGAAATTTTAGCTGAACTCTTTCCAAACTACGAAAACACGTGGCGTTCTTCTCAAGAACCTGCCCGCAAAGGCTATGCTGGAACCATGTTCCTTTATAAGAAAGAACTCACACCCACTGTCACTTTTCCAGAAATCGGTGCCCCTTCTACCATGGACTTAGAAGGTCGCATCATCACTCTAGAATTTGATGAATTTTTCGTGACCCAAGTTTACACTCCAAACGCTGGCGACGGCCTCAAACGTTTGGAAGAACGCCAAGTCTGGGATGTCAAATATGCGGAGTACTTGGCTGAACTAGACAAAGAAAAACCAGTCCTTGCGACCGGTGACTACAATGTAGCCCACAATGAAATCGACCTTGCAAATCCTGCCAGCAACCGCCGTTCACCTGGATTTACCGACGAGGAACGTGCTGGATTTACCAACCTTTTGGCAACTGGATTTACTGACACCTTCCGTCACATTCACGGCGATGTTCCAGAACGCTACACTTGGTGGGCACAACGTAGCAAGACTTCTAAAATCAACAATACAGGCTGGAGAATCGACTACTGGCTGACCAGCAACCGCGTGGCTGACAAGGTAACCAAGTCTGATATGATTGACTCCGGTGCGCGCCAAGACCATACACCCATTGTCATGGAGATTGAGCTCTAAGGAGAAAACGAATGGACTATCAAGCTGTCATTCCTGAATTTGTAGTATCTGACCTCGAAAAGTCACGCCACTTCTACTGCGATTTGCTGGGATTTTCTGTCGAATACGAGCGTCCAGAGGAGAAATTTCTCTTCCTCTCGCTTGAAGACTGCCAACTTATGCTAGAAGAAGGCAGCACAGAAGAATTAGCCCAACTAACCTATCCTTTCGGGCGCGGTGTCAATATTTCCTTTGGTATTGAAGATGTCCCTCAGCTCCACCAAAAACTGCTGGAGGCCAACTATCCTATTTATCGTCCTTTGACTAAGAGAACATTTCGTGTTGGGGATCACTACATCTATCCTCACGAATTTGCAGTCTTGGATCCAGATGGCTATTTTTTAAGATTTAGCGAATAGAAGAATAAAAGGCTACAATACTATCTAGCATTGCAGCCTTTTATTCGTTCGCTTTTATGATCTATTTACTAACAAAATATTTGATTTATAAAGCTAATTGGTGTAAAATATAAACATTGGCAGCAGCCTGTTTAAAATTGAATATCATTTTACTTGTTTATGTCGTGAATTGGCACGACGTTTCTACAAGGTGCCGGAACACCTAACAATGAGTATGTCAGCTGAAGGTATGGTTTTGGCCATGCCTATTTTGGGGACTTGCTTAGGGGATTAAGTAGGTCCTTTTTGAATATTTTTATTAAAGTACGCCTTTAAGTGTAAACTAAATATTTTTAATATTTCCCTTAATTAGTGCGGACGGGAGCAACTTCCTTCGGAATTTCATCCCTAATTTTTGAACCCAAAGTCTCAAAAATTCCGTCATAGACAATAACAAGATTATTGTCTATGATACCACTACAGCGGGAAATATCTAGTAAAACTCGCTTCGCTCACTCTAGTATTATACGTATACAGTACTAGCAAACTGGTTTACTATAGAAACAGTTAACTAACAAGTAAACTGACTTTTAGACTTTAGGAGGTCTTATGAAATTATTAGAAGAGCGCATTCTTCAGGATGGGCATATCTTGGGTGACAACATCCTCAAGGTAGATTCCTTTTTAACCCACCAAGTTGACTATCGTTTGATGCGGGAGATTGGTAAAGTTTTTGCGGAAAAATTCGCTTCTTCTGGCATTACCAAGGTCGTAACCATTGAAGCGTCAGGCATTGCCCCAGCTATTTTTACAGCTGAAGCCTTAGATGTCCCTATGATTTTCGCCAAGAAAGCTAAAAACATCACCATGAATGAAGGAATCTTAACAGCCGAAGTCTACTCCTTTACCAAGCAGGTGACCAGCACCGTTTCCATCGCTGGAAAATTCCTCTCACCTGAGGACAAGGTCTTGATTATCGATGATTTCCTAGCAAATGGACAAGCTGCCAAAGGCTTGATCCACATCATCGAACAGGCCGGAGCTAAAGTCGAAGCCATCGGTATTGTTATCGAAAAATCCTTCCAAGATGGTCGTGATTTACTTGAAAAAGCAGGCTACCCAGTTCTATCACTGGCTCGTTTGGAACGTTTTGAAAACGGTCAAGTCGTATTTAAGGAGGCAGATCTCTAATGCAAACTCAAGAAAAACACTCGCAAGCCGCGGTTCTAGGACTTCAGCACTTACTAGCTATGTACTCAGGATCTATCCTAGTTCCTATCATGATTGCGACAGCTCTTGGCTATTCAGCTGAGCAGTTGACCTATCTGATTTCTACAGATATCTTCATGTGTGGTGTGGCAACCTTCCTCCAACTCCAACTCAACAAATACTTTGGGATTGGACTACCAGTCGTTCTCGGAGTGGCCTTCCAGTCAGTCGCTCCCTTGATTATGATTGGGCAAAGCCACGGTAGCGGTGCTATGTTTGGTGCTCTTATCGTTTCAGGGATTTATGTAGTTCTGATTTCAGGCATCTTCTCAAAAGTAGCTAATCTTTTCCCTTCTATCGTAACAGGCTCTGTCATTACCACGATTGGTTTAACCTTGATTCCTGTCGCTATTGGAAATATGGGAAATAACGTTCCAGAGCCAACTGGTCAAAGTCTCTTGCTTGCTGCTATTACTGTTCTGATTATCCTCTTGATTAACATCTTTACCAAAGGATTTATCAAGTCTATTTCCATTTTGATTGGGTTGGTTGTCGGAACTGCCATTGCTGCTACCATGGGCTTGGTTGATTTCTCCCCTGTTGTAGCAGCACCACTTGTCCATGTCCCAACTCCCCTCTACTTTGGGGTGCCAACCTTTGAAATCTCCTCTATTGTCATGATGTGTATCATCGCAACGGTGTCTATGGTTGAATCCACTGGTGTTTACCTGGCCTTGTCTGATATTACCAATGACCCAATCGACAGCATGCGCCTGCGCAACGGTTACCGCGCAGAAGGTTTAGCTGTCCTTCTCGGAGGAATCTTTAACACCTTCCCTTACACAGGATTTTCACAAAACGTTGGTTTGGTTAAATTGTCAGGTATCAAGACTCGCCTACCAATCTACTACGCAGCTGGTTTCCTAGTTCTCCTTGGACTCCTTCCTAAGTTTGGCGCCCTCGCCCAAATCATTCCAAGCCCTGTCCTTGGAGGGGCCATGCTGGTGATGTTTGGTTTTGTTTCCCTTCAAGGGATGCAAATCCTCGCCCGTGTTGACTTTGCTAACAATGAACATAACTTCCTTATCGCAGCTGTCTCAATCGCTGCAGGTGTCGGACTCAACAATAGCAATCTCTTTGTCAGCATGCCGACAGCCTTCCAAATGTTTTTCTCAAACGGAATCGTCGTAGCCAGCCTACTGGCCATTGTCCTCAATGCCGTCCTAAATAGGAAAAAGAAATAAGAAAAAGAGGTTCACACCTCTTTTTTTGTTTATCTATATCCTTACCTGTCTGTCTTCTGACCGCTGGCCTGTGACAAACATGGTAAAGGTTGCTTTGCAGACATTTCTGCCTTCTTGATTGGTAATATCCACATCCACGACACAGGTTGTGCGACCTTGATGGACACATTCTCCTTTAATGGTCAGTACATCGTCAAGTTTTCCTGCCTTGAGGTAGTTGATAGAGGATTGGAGTGTCACTCCATCAAGCCCCAGCGAGATAACCACCAAACCACTGATCTGGTCACAAAGGGTAAAGAGATAGCCACCATGGGCATTGCCATAATAGTTGAGCGACGAGTCCACTACTTTTGTCGTCACCACAACATGACCATCTCTCATTTGTTCAATTTCGTAATTTTCAAAGGCAGATATAGCGTCAAAATGAAAATCTTTCATCGTTTCCTCCTGATAGTTCAAACGACACTATGATACTACTTTTTATAGGACTGTGCAAGGAGAAAGCTCCTAGTCTGGTAAAATTCCAATCTGCTCTACAAAGCGCATAAAGGCTGCCTGTCCTTGTTCCGTCTGCTTGTAAATCCCTGCGTCTTCCAGAACACGCGCAAAGATAGCGCCTACAGAGTCCTTGACGATTTCAAGGGCTTTTTCTTTATCCGCTAGGTCCGGATGTTGATCTTTGAGCTGGTCTGCCCATTCCTGATGATAAGAGGCAACTGCTTCATCATCGCCTACAAGATAGCTGGCAACTTGCTCCACTTCTGCTTTCAGACGTGGTGGCAGGATAGCCAAGCCCATGACCTCAATCAAGCCGATATTTTCCTTCTTGATATGTTGGACATCCTTGTGGGGATGATAGATGCCATCAGGATGCTCTTGCGATGTCTGATTATCCCGCAAGACCAAGTCCAATTCAAACTGTCCATCGCGTTTACGGGCAATGGGTGTAATAGTATGGTGTGGTGTTCCATTACTTTCTGCCAAAATCTGCACTTCAGAATCTGAATACTGGCGCCATTCCTGCAAAATCTTATCAGCCAAGTTGATCAAATCCTCTTTGGAATCCGAAGTCAAACGCAGCACTGACATAGGCCACTTGACAATCCCAGCCTTGACTTGTTCAAAACCAGCAAATCGGAAAGTCTTTTGCAAAGGAGCCAATTCCATAGGAAATACGTGACGGCCTCCTTGATAGTGATCATGAGTCAGAATAGAGCCTCCCACAATCGATAGGTCGGCATTTGAGCCCGCAAAATAGCCTGGAAATTGCTCTACAATCGCCAGCAGGCGCTCAAAACTCTGACGACTAATGGCCATGGGACGGTGCTGGCCGTCTAAGAAAATACAGTGCTCATTAAAATAAGCATAGGGCGAATACTGGAAGCCCCACTCCTGACCCGCCATTTCGAAACGGATAATGCGGTGATTGCTGCGAGCTGGGTGGTTGACCCGACCATGGTAGCCTTCGTTCTCTATACAGAGCTGACACTGGGGATAATTGCTAGCTTGCACCAACTTGGCTGCCGCAATCTCCTTTGGATCCTTTTCAGGCTTAGAGAGGTTGATGGTAATCTCAAGCTCTCCGTAATCAGACGGTACACGATAAGCAATATTTTTAGCAATGGCCTTGAGTTTGATGTAGTCATTTTTCTGACTAAGTTGGTAGAAGTCCGTAATCGCCTGCTCTGGTGACTGGGCATAGGTTGCCCAAAAGTCACGATTGACCTGACTTGGACAAGGAGTTACCAAGTCCATCAATTCAGCACCGAGGATTTCACGCGCAGTCTGACTATCCTCAATCGTCTCTAATCGAACGGCCTCCTCGACCAGCTGGTTCTTGAGGTCAATCAAATCCTCCAGATTCGTCTCAACTTCCAAAACACCATCTCCTACTCGTGCCAAGACACGATTGGTCAGGTAGATTCGATCCATTTCCTCAAAGGGACTTTCTGCAATGACTTCCGTGATAAATGCATCTAGAACTCCTTGACTCATTGATTCTCCTTCTTACTTTCTAAATAGTCTCTGACAGCATCTAAATCCTGAAAAACTTGTTCTGTTTTATTTAAGAAAGACTGTGCTGGCATTTTCAAGTCTGGAATACAAATAACTGGTATCCCAGCTCTATACGCTGCTTCAATCCCTGCTTCACTATCCTCTAGTACTAAGCAATTCTCTGGTAAAACATTCAAATCACTACAGGCCTTTAAAAATATATCAGGGTAAGGTTTGCTTCGCTTTACATCTTTTGCAAAAACTAGATGGTCAAATAAGGACAGTATACCATTACTATCCAAAATCATTCTAGCTCTAGATTCAACACTTGAAGTTGCTAAAGCGATTGGAATACCTTCTCTTTGCAAAAAAGCAAGCAAATTTTTAGCACCTTTTTTTAAATTTACACCTTTGGCTAATATTCGAGCTTCCAGTTCATAAACTTTTTCCAAGGTTTGGTCAAAGTTCCAAGGTAAATCATAGGTATCTAAAAATCGTTGAACATTCTCCTCTTCCCTATGTCCACTGTATTCTCTAGAATATGTTTCTTCTGTGAAAGGAATTCCAAAATCTTTAAGCAATTCTTGATAAACTTTTAGAGAAATGATCTCAGTATCAGCTAATAAGCCATCTAAATCAAATATTACAGCGTCCATTTACTTCTCTCCTAGTCTAAAACGCGAGTGCCACCTGCAACTTCAGCGATATAGAAGCTTGGAGAATATCCAACTACTTCCTCGTAGTGCTTGCCAACAGCTTCCTTAAAGGCCTCAACAGCGTCTTTTTGAACCAAGGCAATGGCACAACCTCCAAAACCTGCTCCTGTCATACGAGCACCCAGAACACCTTCTTGATCCCAAGCTGTATGAACAAGTGTGTCCAATTCCAAACCAGTTACTTCATAGTCATGTTCTAGAGAAACGTGAGAAGCATTCATCAAACGACCAAATGTTTCCAAATCACCTGCTTGAAGTGCTGCTTGAGCTTTAAGAGTACGTTGGTTTTCAAGCACAGCATGGCGAGCACGTTTTAAACGATTTTCGTCTTTAATCAGATAGCTGTATTGGTCAAAGGCCCACTCATCCAATTCACCCAAGGTCTGAATATCCAAGGCAGCTTGCAATTCTTCTACTGCTTTTTCACACTCAGCACGGCGTTCATTGTATTTAGAGTCCGCTAGTTCACGGCGTTTGTTGGTATTCATAATAACAACGACATTGTCTTTCAAATCAAGTGGCACCAAGTCGTACTCCAAAGTGTTAGTATCTAGGTAAATAGCACGTTGGTCTGCCCCCATACCGATAGCAAACTGGTCCATGATACCAGAGTTTACTCCGATAAAGTTATTTTCTGTTTGTTTTCCGATTTTAACCAAATCGAGACGCTCTAGTTTTAAATCAAAGAGATGCTCTGCCACGACCCCTGTCAAGAGTTCCAAGGATGCTGATGAAGACAAGCCAGAACCATTTGGGATATTCCCATAAACATAAAAATCAAAACCTTTATCAATCACGTGCCCAGCTTCTTGCAAGAAATGAAGAACCCCTTTTGGATAGTTGGTCCAGTTGTGCTCTTTTTCAAATTTGAGATCAGCAAGAGGCACTTCGATGATACCCTTGTCCTCAAAGTTGGCTGAGTAGAAACGCAAAACTTGGTCGTCACGTTTGCGAGCCGCCCCATAAGTTCCCAAGGAAATAGCTGCTGGGAAAACATGTCCACCATTGTAATCCGTGTGTTCACCAATCAAATTGATACGGCCTGGTGAAAAGAAAGTTTGGTCTGCTTCTTGACCAAAAACGGCAAGAAAGTCTTTGCGAAGGGCTTCAGTAGTAAGATCTTGTGTCATATAAATTCTCCTTTGACTGTTCGTTAAGTCGCCTTAACGTGTAATCGTTTTCTTCTATTGTATCCAAGGGATTTACCAAGGTCAATCCTTTTTACTAAACTTTTACTAAACTATCAGTAAAAAGCAGAAAAATATGATATACTAACCTAAAAGGAGGAGGATTTATGGCTACCTTAAAAGACATTGCACAGCTAGCCTCTGTCTCTATCGCGACCGTATCCCGTGTCCTTAATCGCGACCAGAGCCTATCTGTTACAGAAGAAACCAGACACCGTATATTAACCGTTGCTGAAGAGCTGGGCTATACTAAGCACCTCAAGACAGGCGAATCCCACAAACCCAAGCAAAAGATTGCCATTATCCAATGGGTCAGCGAACAAGGGGAGTTGGACGACCTCTACTACTACCAGATTCGTCTAGGTATTGAAAAAAGAGCCCAAGAGTTGGACTATGATATCTTGCGCTATTTTAATGACCATCCTTTTACATTAAGTGAGGAAGTGATTGGGATTCTCTGCATCGGAAAATTTAGCCGAGCTCAGATTTCTGCCTTTGAAGAATATCAAAAACCCTTGGTATTTATAGACAGCGACACCCTCTCACTAGGTCATACCTGTATTATCACTGACTTTTACACTGCTGTGAAACAAGTTGTAGACCATTTCCTCAGCCAAGGGATGGACCGTATCGGGATTCTAACAGGTCTCGAAGAAACAACCGACCAGGAAGAAATTATCCAGGATAAGCGGCTAGAAAATTTCAAAGACATTACCCAAGCAAATGGAATCTACCATGAAGAACTGGTCTTTCAGGGGAGCTTTACTGCCCAGTCTGGCTATGACTTGATGAAGGAGGCCATTCACAAGCTAGGAGAACAACTCCCACCAGCCTTTTTCGCAGCCAGCGATAGTTTAGCCATCGGTGCCCTTCGTGCCCTTCAAGAAGCTGGAATCAGCCTACCAGACCGCGTCAGTCTCATTTCTTTTAACGACACTAGCCTGACCAAGCAGGTCTATCCTCCCCTATCCAGTATCACTATCTATACCGAAGAAATGGGCCGAGCAGGGATGGATATTCTTAACAAGGAAGTCCTCCACGGTCGCAAAATACCTAGCCTAACCATGCTGGGAACCAGACTGACTTTGAGAGAAAGTACGAGGAATGAATAGGATAACAAAACGACCTCTAGCGAGATCGTTTTTCTAATGATGATGCCCATGCTTCTGCTCTAACTCTCTCACCCTCCGCTTATGTTGCGCATGATTGCTTTGACTGCTGTCCACTTCAATAGTGATATTCTGCACGCCTCTTTCTTCTAAACATTGACGCACCACTTCTTTGGTCTCAATCATCTGCTCCCAGTCCTCGATACAGATGTGAACAACAGCATTGTTCTCTAGACCGTCCATGGACCAAATGCTAAGTTGATTGACACTGTTGACATTGGGTAGAGCCTCTATATCCTTTTCCAAATCACTTGTCTCGACTCCTTCTGGCACAGCATCTAGGAAAATCTTGAGTGCGCTCCAAAAGCGAGGAATGGCTTTCGACAGAATAAAGATGGAAATAACCAGAGATAAAAGCGGATCAAGAAAGTACCAGTCAGTGACATACAAAACACAAGCAACCAGAATGACCGCTAGCCAACCTAGAATATCTTCTAGAAAATGTAAGGTCAGGATAGCTTCGTTCTTGGTCTGACCCTTACGAACGACCAGACTAGCCAAGAGATTGATAAGAATCGCAAGAAATCCCAACCACAGCATCCCTTGGTAGTTGACTGGTTTCGGGGATAGGAGACGAGGAATATTCTCCAAGAGCACCATGACAGATCCTGTCAAAAGGATCAAGGCAGTCAGCATGGCACCTAGCAGGCTGAAACGTTTGTAACCAAGAGTGTAACGTTTGTCTTCCTGACGATTGGAAATAGTTTCCAAGCAAGCTGATACACCTATGGCTATAGCATCCCCCAAGTCATGAACAGAATCAGCAAGAACTGCACTTGAACCAAAGATTCCTCCTGCAATAAACTCAACAATCGCATAGCTTAAATTTAAGAAAAAAGCTAACCAGATAGATGTTTTAGAACTCATTTCTCTCCCTCCTTTGGTATAATGGGTATATACATACTTCTTTCATTTGTATTATCTAATAAAATCCAAAGAAAGGATAGAAGCAAACTGTCAGTCCTGTTCAGTTCTGAACAGTTTGTCTCAAGTGTCTATATGCCAAAAAGAGACCGTCGGGTTAGTAAGACGAAAAAAGCCATCTATCAAGCTTTTTTACAACTTTTGAACGACAAGGGCTATGATGCCACTACTGTTCAGGATATCATTGACCTAGCAGATGTTGGACGTTCTACTTTTTACTGTCACTATGAAAGCAAGGAACTCCTTTTAGATGAGCTCTGTCGCTACCTCTTTCATCATCTCTTTGAAAGGGAAGGACACTTTACGACCGAGGACTACCTCGCACATATCTTTTTACATTTTCAGAAAAACCAGGACCATGTCACCAGTCTCCTTTTTTCCAAAAACGACTACTTCCTACGCCAACTACACAAGGAGCTCGAACACCACGTTTATCCCATGGTGGCGGATGACTTGCAAGAGGCCTATCCAAACATTCCGGCCTCCTACCTCCAGCATTTTGTTGTGACGAACTTTATCGAGACTCTAACTTGGTGGCTAAAACAAGGAAAATCTTATACCGAAAACCAAGTGGTGAGATTTTACCTTGATGTGATGGAGATGACCTCTCCAACTCCACTTGATAACTAAGCCTGTAACTCAGAAAGGAACAAACTATGTTAACTTCGATAATTCTAGGAATACTAACAATTGTACTAGCTCTCGCCTTCTCATTGCTTCACCTTGCTGCTGCTTTTTCAGCCATGAAACAAAAGAACTACAGTCTGGGAAATAAGTGCATTTTGGTCGGCAGTTGCCTCACCTCTCTGGCTCTAGCCATCTTTTACTTCGTCCCACTGGCGACCATTCTTCTATGGATTGTGGGCTCGAGTATCGTCTGCTATGGAGCCTACTGGAACGGCCAACAGAAAGAAAAACAACATATCTCGCACCACATCGTTCGTATAACGAGCGCTATTATCATTACGGTATTATTCATTTTGCTCTAACACAAAAAAGGATCATCTGATCCTTTTTTACTTTTTAAGCACTCTTTGCTGCCTTGCTCCACTGATACCACCCAACTAGACTATTGATCAAGTAAATCAGGTATTTCCCTTGGATTTGAAGGCTTTCTCCCCACCAGAGATAGATTGAAAAGACATTAGTAGCAGCCCAGAATATCCACTGTTCACGGCAAACAGCTGCCATGAGGATTTACCCTACACCATTGGTCGCATCAGTGATAGAATCACGATAGGGACGATTAGCTCCGATAGACTGATAAATAAACCCAAAGGCCAACCACCAAAGAACACTAATAGAAAGATACTTTGTCCAACCCTTGCCGTCTAGTTTACGTGCGACAAACTCTTGTTGTTCTTTCTTAAACTGGGCTTGATAAATCCAAACCAAGAGACCAATTGGCTGCATAATTGTAAAATAGAGAGTTGTTAAAACCTCACCATAGAAGCCTTTTTGAAGGGCAAGCACCAGATAAATGATGGAATTAATCAAACCAAATAGGTAGTTACTAGCACGACCTTCGGCTTCTCAAAGAGCAGAAAAAAGGTTAGTAAGGCTTGAGAGATGAATCATTTTAAAGGTAAACAATTCCAACAAGACGTCATCATTGTCGCTGTTGGTTATTACCTACGTTACAATCTGAGCTATCGTGAAGTTCAGGAATTGCTTTATGACCGTGGAATAAATGTTTGTCACACTACGATTTATCGGTGGGTTCAAGAATACAGTAAAATCCTCTATCATCTCTGGAAAAAGAAAAATAAACAGTCCTTCTATTCGTGGAAAATGGATGAAACCTATATCAAAATTAAGGGGCGTTGGCATTATCTCTATCGAGCGATTGATGCGGACGGTTTAACATTGGATATCTGGTTACGAAAGAAACGTCGAGCAGACGATAACAGCTATAAGTTAGAAGATACCGCCTATCAAGAAGATAAAGCACGCAAAGCAGAAACCGAAGATAAGCTAGCTATTGAAGCAATGAAAAGCAAGTACACCACGCTATTGCTAGAAAATATGTTGCTAAGTCCGTTTGAAATGCAAGATACAAAAATCATGGCAGGATTGCAAGTCCATGTTTACTCCCTCTATGACGAACTGAAAGAATTAAGAGGGCTAAATAGTGTTAAAGACCACTTGTCTTATGTTGCCAGCAGACGTGAAGAATATTCTAAGCATAATATCGCACGCTACCTCAAAAAAGCCATTGAACAATATCTACCAACGGTTAAAAGGCAGGACTTAAACCATGAGTGAAGACTTAAAAACGATCAAAGAGCTGGCGGATGAGTTGAGTGTTACAAAACAAAATATTCAATATCACTACCAAAGGTTACCAAAAGAATTACAGCTTAAAAGTTCCAATGGGTCTAATCTAATAAATTCTAAAGCAGAAAAAATAATTTTAGGTAAAGTAGAAAGTAGTAGCAAATCAAATACCAAAGACCAACAAATAGAAAAATTAACTAATTTGTTAGACCAGTAACAACGATTAGCCTTGCAAGATAAAAAGTTGCTAGAAGAATACAAGGCGGAAAATGATAACTTAAAAGCCCTCAAAATGCCCTCACAGGAAACAGAATTCAAACACTTAGACAATCAATATAAAGATGAAGTGAACGCTCTTAAAGAGAAGTTGGAAAATTTACAGGAACAAATCAAAGATCAAAAAAGGATAGAAAAACAAGAAAAACCAATAAAATGGTGGGGACTATGGCGAAAATAGATGATTCAGTTAAAAAGAAAGTTCCAGAATTGCGATTTAAAGGATTCACGGATGAATGGGAACAGCGTAAGTTGGGAGACGAAGTTCGAATAGTGATGGGACAGTCTCCTAATTCAGAAAATTATACTGATGATCCTAATGGGCGCTAAAAATGCGAAGACCTATGAAGACCTATTTTGTATTAGTCAAACAAAAAATCCAAAAGAAATGGTATATGATTATGACCATGAAACAAAGTAAAATCAAACCGAGTGATCTGAGGAAGCACCCGATGATCATGAAACGTTATTAAACACAAAAGTCACCCATGTGAGTTCTTGCCAGAAGCTGAAGTTAATCCTTCAACCTGGAAAACCCGCAGAGGTGACTTTTTCTATACATCTCGATTTTTCTGGCAATAATCATTAACCGATAAATATGTCTGTGAATCACCCAGCGACTCCGCTATGTCCATAATCCGCGGTGGTAGTAATCCCACTCGCTGGACAAGTTCGTGATTGCTGAACAATTCCCGTGGACTGCCGGCGAAGCTAAACTTCCCGTGTTCCATAACATACACCGACTCAAACTCGGCGGCGACCCAATCCATGTCATGGGTGATGGTCACAACTTGGTGGCCCGAATCAGCCAACTGATGGAAAATTGCGGTCAACTTGCGCCGGCTTTCCCAATCAAGCGACATCATCGGCTCATCAAATAAATAAATCGCCGGATCCACTGCCAAAACTGTGGCAACGCTCAACAGCTTGCGTTCCGACAATGACAGGTCATATGGACTTTCAGCTGTTTTATCATCCAAGCCAACTCTTTTTAGAGCCGCTAAAGCCCGCCTCGTAATCGTGTCGTGGTCATCCATGACCTGCGCGACATTCCACTCCACCTCTCGTTGAACGGTCGGGTTGAAAAGCTGATCGTCAGGATTCTGAAAAGTAATCCCAACCTTCAGTAACTTTTCGACTGGTTTAAGATCATTAAAATTTTCTCCATCGATCTTAATCACACCGGTTTGTGGTGTCAGCAAACCCGTCAACAATTTGAAGAGCGTTGATTTGCCGGCACCATTTTGGCCGACAATCGCCACCATCGGATCGGCGAAGTGTTTGTCTTCAACATCCAAGCTAAAGGACCGTTCCGGATAAGTGAACGTCAGGTGGCTCAGTTCAATTGTGGACATAACGAACCTCCTTCAGATCAGCGTAATTCACCGGATACCGGCCATCAGCCAAGTGCCAATCCATTTTTTGAGCAAGTTGCTGGATTGTCGGGGCTGGAATCTGCCAGTCAGCTGCCAAATGATTAAACACCTCACCCGGCCTGCCCTGGGCTACCATTTGACCCTCGTGCAGCACCCACACAACGTCGGCGACTTCGCACAAATCGTCAATTTCACTGGTGACAATGAAGACAGTCGTCTCTTTGACTTGGGCCAGCCATTGGAAAAATTGCCGGCGGCCAAGGGGATCCATCTCACTGGTCGGATCATCCATAATCAAAACAGCCGGATTAGCCACAATCGCCGTGGCAATTGCCAACCGCTGGATCTGACCACCGGAAAGGCTCTCGGGACGCAAATTCAGCTGTTCAATCAGCCCCATTTGCGTGGCAACTTCTTCAACCCGTTTTTGAATCAGTCCTTCAGCCATTCCCTGATTAATCAAGTCAAAGGCGATTTCATCGGCAACCGTGTCTGCCAACCCGCTTAGTTGGCCAGCTGGATTTTGCAGTACAACTCCATTCATGGCATTATAAACGGGCCAATTGTCAGACACTCGCTGGCCAAACATGTGCCAATCGCCCTCAATCTCAGCAGACACAATTTTGGGAATGACCCCTGCCAGCACACGGCACAAAGTCGATTTGCCGGAGTGGCTATTCCCGATAATCCCAACCACCTGGCCGGTATGAACCTCCGCGTTAATCTGACGCAGTTGTGGTTGCTCAGTACCCGGATAACGGGTGGTCAAATTTTCAATTACAATCCGTTTATCTTCGTCCATATCTTCCACCCAATCAATAAAATTGCCAATCCAGTCAGACCAATGTGCAGCGTCCGCGACAGGCGATACACGCGCTGGGAGGTTCTGACAGTCCGGTTGAGATTATCAAAACCTCTCAGTTGGAGAGAAATCGACCGCGTCATCGATTGATCCAAGGTCTTAATCACCAATGGAATTAGAACCGGCAGGACTGACTTTAATTTCTGAATCAACGTTTTTTGCGGATTGGTTCCGCGAACTTTTTGTGCCTGCTGGATTTTCCGCATATTGCGCATCATTTCCGGCAAAATATAACACACCGACATCAGAACGTAGACGGTTTTATAAGACAATCTGGACAGTTCCAAATAGGCCGCGTTTTCTGAAATACTCGTGGTCACCATAAAAAAGCCACTGGTCAAAATAATCACCAATACTCGACAACCCAGAGTGGTGGCGTAAATCAGGCCTTCTTTGTAGAACGACACCCCAAGCACAGAAAACAGCACAGTTTGATTCCGACTGTAAAATAACCCTTGGATGATCAGCATGGTGCAAATCAGAAACAGGCTGAATCCCAGCGCCTTAAAGGTGGTAGAACTCAATTTGGAAAATAACAATAGCAGTGTTGCGACAAGAATTAATCCGGCCTGAAGCAATAAATTCATACTGGCAAAGCTCAACAACGTCATGTCCAAGATGAACAAGAGCTTAGTAATCGGATCGATCACTTGGTACCACTTGAGCTTGACCCGTGGCGCTCCAGAAATCAATGTTTTATCAGTCATCATTTATCATCGCTAAAGAAGTGCACCATCCGCTTCGGCAGCTGACGATAGATGAAGAGTGCCAGGTAGGCCACACAGACTTTATCCAAAATATCCAAGACAAACTCATCGGTAAATGAGGCCAGCCACACTGGTACATGATTGGCGACCATTACCGCAAACAATGAGTCACCCCAAGCGATACCGGTCTGACCACCCCAAAAGATGACGTTGAGTGGCGTTGAAATGACAGCTGAAACGATGGCAATAATAATAGCAGAAACAAATACTCGTCGCGCTGACGAGAACCACCCATTGGCGTGCAAAACTCCGACAGCAATCCCAATTCCGATGCTGGTAATCGCATACACGGTTGAAATTGGCGATAAGGTCAGCCCATAGATCACGTTGTTGATGAAACCACTAATGGCACCGGCAACCGGCCCAGCCAACATACTGGTAAGAAAGGTTCCCAAAGACCCCAGCCAAACGGGCAACTTTAACCCCTCCGCCAAGGCTTTGGCAACATAGTTAATCCCCACGGCAGCGGGAATCAAAGTCATGGTGGCAGCACTTAACTTAAATTTCCACATACTGGTACGATGAATCGGTTCTGTTTTCATAATCTTCTCCTTTTGTTTTTAAAGAGCCGTGTCTGGATAGACTTTCGGACGCAACGCTCTATTATATATCTACTGAACTGTCTATACACAAGATTTCCATCCTTAGTCGACATGAGCTGGAAATCCTTGTTTGTTAAGTAGTTCACAACACATTATACACCTAATTTCTGAATAGTCAAGTGTATTTACAGTAAAAATCTAGAAAATCCTGAAAATTTCCTCTTATACTCTTCGAAAATCAATTTCAAACTACGTCAGCGTCGCCTTACCGTATATATGTTACTGACTTCGTCAGTTCTATCTACAACCTCAAAGCTGTACTTTGAGCAACCTGCGGCTAGCTTCCTAGTTTGCTCTTTGATTTTCATTGAGTATTATTTTCCATTTTAAATGACATTTAGTAACTCTAATATCAAAAAAGCCCAGACAAGATTGTCTGAGCATTCTTCTGTATGGTCATTTAAAGAAGTTGAGTTTAGCATTTTCAAGCTATTTCTTCAACAAACCTTGTTCTTGTAAAAACTCCTTGGCTACTTGTTCTGCTGACTTGCCTTCAACACCGACTTGGTAGTTGAGCTGGCTCATCTGGCTTTCAGTAATTTTACCTGCTAGTTTATTGAGAACTGTCTCCAACTCAGGATGTTTCTTGAGAAGAGCTTCTTTCATGAGTGGCGCTCCTTGATAAGGTGGGAAGAGTTGCTTGTCATCCTCCAAGACCTGCAAATCATAACGCGCCAACTCTGCATCTGTCGAATAGGCATCTGTGATTTGAATATCGCCTGACTGAATTGCCTGATAGCGAAGAGCTGGCTCCATAGTCGCTACATTGAGATTGAGACCATACATTGATTGCAAGCCCTTATTGCCATCTTCTCGGTCATTAAATTCGAGTGTAAAGCCTGCCTTCAACTGCCCTTCCACTTTTTTCAAGTCCGAAATGGTCTTCAAGCCATATTCTTGAGCAATCTTTTTCGGAACAGCTACAGCGTAGGTATTTTGATAAGACATAGGTTTTAGATAGGCCAGATGATCCTGTTTGGCAATGCCATCACGCGCCACCTGATAAACCTGATCTGGCCCATGACCTACCTTGGGTGATGGCTGAAGCAAACTTTCAGTCACCGTACCAGTAAATTCAGGATAGATATCAATGTCCCCTTTTTTCAGAGCTTCATAGAGGAAGCTTGTTTTCCCAAAATTCGGCTTAACAGTCGCAGTCATACTGGTATTTTCTTCAATCAGCAACTTATACATATTTGCCAAAATTTCTGGTTCAGGTCCCAATTTCCCAGCAATCACCAAGTTTTCTTTCTCTTTTTGAGCTAAGAGGGCTGGACTATAAGACAGACCGAGCAATATGGTCACCAAGGCAAAACCAGAGAAAATCGTCCGCAATTTTGCTTTTTCCATCACTTTTAGTAGGAAGTTAAAGGCAATGGCAAGCACTGCTGAAGAAAGGGCCCCAATCAAAATCAGACTGGTATTATTACGGTCAATTCCCAAAAGGATAAAAGAACCCAGTCCCCCTGCCCCAATCAAGGCAGCCAAGGTTGCCGTACCGATAATCAAAACCGCCGCCGTCCGAATACCAGACATTATGACAGGCATGGCAAGTGGAATTTCAAACTTCTTGAGACGCTCCCACCTGGTCATCCCAAAGGCAATCCCAGCCTCTTGCAGACTTGGATCAATTCCCTTTAGCCCAGTGATGGTATTTTGCAAAATTGGGAAAATCGCATAAATCACTAGAGCCGTCAAAGCAGGCAAGGTTCCAATTCCCATCAAGGGGATAAAGAGTCCCAACAAGGCCAGAGACGGGATAGTCTGGAAAATTCCTGCAATCTGCAAGACCCAGTCCGCCAACTTCTCATGATAGCGAAGATAAACAGCCAAGGGAATAGCAATAAAAATAGCTAGTAACAAGGTCAAAAGTGACAACTGCAAATGTTGAGATAGAGCTGTTACCCAATCACTAAAACGCTCCTGAAAAGTTGATATCAAATTAGTCATGAACACTACCTCCAAACAAGTCTGCTACAAAGTCTGTTGCAGGAGCCTTTAAAATGGTCTCGGGATTCGCCACCTGACAAATCTCTCCGTCCTGCAAGACAGCAATACGGTCCGCCAATTTCAAAGCTTCATCCGTATCATGGGTCACAAAAATCGTTGTCATTCCAAACTCTTTATGCAATTCTTTCGTCAGAACCTGCAACTGTTTTCTCGAAATAGCATCCAAGGCTGAAAAGGGCTCATCCATGAGGAGAATCTTAGGCTGACCAATCATAGCACGAACAATACCGACCCGTTGCTGTTCTCCACCAGATAATTCATTAGGTAAACGATGCCCATACTCAGCCACTGGTAAACCAACTTTAGCCAAAAGCTCTTCTGTTTTCTTCGCAATGTCTTCCTTAGTCCAGCCCTTCATCTCCGGAATGAGGGCAATATTTTCCGCAACCGTTAGATTGGGAAAGAGAGCAATGGCCTGTAAAACATAACCAGTAGAAAGACGAAGCTCACGCTCATCATAGTCTTTGATGCGCTTACCATCCATGTATATATTTCCATCAGTTGGTTCCAAAAGACGGTTAATCATCTTGATCATGGTCGTCTTACCAGACCCAGAAGGCCCAACTAAAACCATGAACTCCCCATTCTCAATCTGTAAATTGACATCTCTCAAAACATCTTTTTCTGTATAGCGTAGCGCTACATTTTTGTATTCAATCATTCTTTGTCCTCAATTTAAAATTTTCCTCGGTTGGTCAAGTTACCAACCTTTTAATAACTAATTTACCCCACTCTAAACCTCATTTTCCTTCTCTTTCAGATTAGCCAAAATTCTTTCTTGAAAACCTTCAAACTGACGAATTTCTTCCTCTGAAAATCCTTTGTAACAGATAGTATCCAATCTCTGACTGACACGTTGCCCAACTTCTTTCTGGGACTTGCCCAACTCTGTTAAAACTAAATACTTCTTACGCTTATCTTCTCCACACGGACTGACAGTTATAAGATTTTGCTCCTCTAACTTTTTTATCATAGTCGTCAACGTATTATTAGCAAGCCCAGTCGCAAGCGCAATATCTGTCGCAGTTGCACAGCCCGTCTTACTATTCCATAAAACCGCTAAAATCTTTCCCTGCTCACTCCGATAAAGAGAGTCAGGGTCTTGTCTCAGTAACTTTTGAAAAATCCGCCCATTCAACAAACGAATATGATGGGCTACCAAATGACAATATTTCATGAAACCTCCAATTTATTTCTATATCGATACGAATAAAAAATATTATAATACTTATTATTCCAATTGTCAACTATTTCGACTTAGAACTAATTTTTCTCAGTAAAAAATCTCCTACTCAAGGTAGAAGATTTCAATCTTATAAACTTAATCCGTCATGTCTGATACCAAAGTTCGACGCTCCAATGGAATACTGCACATAACTAACAAGAAAATGAAACCTGACTGAATCCAGAAAAGGGCCAAGTCAAAGATTCCATGCACAGCAACCACTGTAAGGAAAGATAGATAAAGACCGATAATTGGACGTTTCCCCGACTCCTGACTCATATCCATCATCAAACGAACAGGAGCAACAGAAGACAAAGCTAATAAAATGGTTCCCACAATTCCGTAACTCAGAATCGTATCAATATAAAGGCTGTGAGCATGTTCATGATAAGGAGCATTTATCCGAGGATAAGAGTGCATATAGGTCAATGGCCCCTCCCCCCAAAAAGGATTTTGCTTAAACAAGGCCATCCCAGCATCCCAGATAGAAATGCGTTCTTCCATAGAAGAATCTAAAGTTCCCATCCGAACTCCCAAATCACTAGAAAAAAGGAAACTCAAGCCAATCGCAAAGACCCCAATACTAAGCCAAAAGGCCTTCCAGTTTTTAATGGTCGTAAAGAGATAAATGATGGCTCCAGCGATAATAGCAGGAAAGGCTGTTCTATTTTGCGTGAAATTTAAACCAAAAAGATTTACAAAACCTGCTAGCACACAAAAGACTTTCAACCATCTTAGCTTCGTCGTTGTAAAGAGATAAAAGGCAATCATGATACAGAAGCAACAAATGATCCCATAGTAGTTAGGATTAAAGAAGGTGACCTCTGCACGGTTTTGGTGCCATACTTGCATATTTGGTGAAAGAAAGGCATAGTTAAATTTCTTTACAATTTGGAAATGCTCCAAAGTAGCAAAAGCGGCAGAGACAACACTACCAAACAAAACCGTCTGGAGTATCAGTCGAAAGAAAGCATGCGTCAGACGCTTCTGGTAAAAACTAAAGAAAATAAGAAATAGGAGCATCAGGAAAGATGCTGCTAGACCAAGCCAGTTCTTGGCGACGATGGAAATGACACTACTGTAGGCAATAAAAAAGAGAAGTACAGGATGTTTGGCTAATCCTTTGATAATTCCCTTCATCTCCCCAGTAACAAGTAAACCTATCAAATATAAAGCAAAGAGTGATAAGAACAAATAAAAAGGTAAAAAGATACTCATGATCATCAGATACAAAAAGAAATCTTTTTTCGAAAGCCCTCTTATCTTATCCAGTAATCCAATTGATTTCAAAACGGATCCTTTCTGTTCTGGATTTCTCCAGAAGATAAATGCTAAACTATCTTTATATTCTACCATTTTTTCCGTCATTTGGGAACAATGAACACGTTTTCGCCACAAAAAAAATCTTTCATTAATATGGCACTAGAACTGAATGTTTCTACCGTTTTCCACTACTTGATAGGTCTGACTTTGCAAATCAATTTCTGCTACTGCTGTTACGGACTTGTCTTTATTTTGACGTTTGATTACAATGCTGTGAGCTGTTGGTGTTTCAATGTCAATAGTCCCTTCTAGGTCAAAGGCCTCTGACCGATTACGGAAAGAAAATAGATTGAGAAGGGACTTCACCACAGGACGTTGAACTTCTTCTGCTATTTCCTCATTGCTATAGTAATGACGATTAATATTTCGACCTTCTTTGGTTTCTTCTAATAATTTCAAGTCATTTTTTCCTGCTAATAGACCCACATAGTAAACCTGAGGAATGCCTGGCGCAAAAGCTTGAATCAAACGAGCGAGGAAGTACTTGACATCATCATCTCCAAGTGCAGAATAGTAGGTTGAATTGATTTGGTAGATATCTAGATTGTTATACTCTGCACTAGAGTACTTACGTTTGACATTCGCTCCAACCTTATAGAGCTCATTTGAAGCATAGTCAATTTCCTCATCGGTCAGGATATCCTTGACATCTACCACTCCAATCCCATCATGGGTATCTAGTGTCGTAAATTGCTTCATCGGGCTCATCTTTAACCACTTAGCTAAGCGCTCTGTTCTGGAACTGTAAAGAGTATAAAGGGTCACCATTGGAAGGGCAAAATCGTAAACATAGTAATCATGATCCGCTATTTTAAACTGAATCGAATAGTGTTCATGAATCTCAGGTAAGAGCTCTGCACCGTATTCAGCTCCTATATCCCGGACCTTATCCAATAAGTCCCAAATATCTGGTTCCACAAAGAAATCATTGGTATCCAATTTCTTCACCGCATAAGCAAAAGCATCTAGGCGAATCAAATCACACCCGTTACTTGCTAGATGTTGAATCGTCTTACGGATGAAGCTCATCGTTACTTCTTTGGTCACATCAAGATCAATCTGCTCCTCACCAAAGGTATTCCACAAATGTTCTACTGAACCGTCTGCAAAAACGATCTCTTGCTTTGGTGCACGATCCTTACGCTTGTAAATTAAATCTACATCAGCTTGTGTCGGACGGTTTTCCGGCCAAAACTTGTCCCAGTTTAAAAAGAGATCTTTAAATTCACTAGCTTCATGTTTTTCTTGATAGTCCTTATAATATTTAGATTGACGAGAAATATGGTTAATCATAAAGTCAAACATAAGATAATATTTCTCACCTAAACGCTTAACATCCTCCCAATCACCAAACGCTGGATCCACTTCATCATAGTCCACTGGTGCAAATCCGCGATCACCTGTTGACGGGAAAAATGGTAGAAGGTGAACTCCCCCAATAGCATCGCCAAAATGTTCTTCCAAATTCTCATACAAGTCTTTAAGGTTATTTCCAAGACTATCTGAGTAAGTAATCAACATAGTTTTATTTTGAATGGTCATAGATGTTCTCCTTTTTCTGATGAAAGCCAAGTCTTATATGACCTGGCTTCGTAAATGAAAGATATTTTTAGATTTTTGTTCAGTACTAATATAGACTGCAATCAACTAAATACGACTTTCTTGTTTTCTACATAGAATTGCCAACAAGCTGAACCGTTCCTTTGTATCTTAATTGAACACGCCCTAAGCTCTGTGTGAAAAAGATGAATCTTCCAAGAAACCAAGGCTTCTTATTCAGATTCCCTATTTTCACTGTGAGCTTTTAACGGGCTTTGTATCTTGTTACTTCACTGCCCCGTTACTCATTCCTGAAATGATATGTTTTTGGAAGATGAGGTAGACAATGGTTATCGTTACAATTCCCACAATATAAGATGCAAAACTTGGGCCATAGTCATTGAAGTACTGACCTTGATAGTTGTATTGGAAGAGAGGTAAAGTCCACATCTTAGAATCCTTATTCAGAATCAAGAGTGGCAACATAAAGTCATTCCAGAACCAGAGAGCATTGATAATCAAAGTTGTCGCATGCATGGGCTTCAACATTGGAAAAATGATTCGACGATAAATTGTAAAACGATCAGCCCCATCAATTTCCGCAGCTTCGTCCAAACTATCTGGTACACTGATTTTTATATAACTAACATACAAGAAGAGAGTCTGTGGAATAGCATAAGTTAGGTAGAGTATTACTAGCCCCCACATATTTGCTAGGCCGAGTTTACTCATCATAACTGTGATAGGAATCATAATCACCTGAAATGGAACAAATATCCCTAAGATCAAGAGCGAATACATAATGGCAAAGGCTTTTTTCTTGGACATATTTCGAGCAATGGAATAAGCTGCAGCTGGTATAAAGAAAGCTACTACAATCAATGATAACACCGTAATAACTGCTGAATTCCAGAAATAGCCTCCAATTCCGTCCGAAATTAATCGTTCATAATTACTTAAGGTAAAAGGATTGGGCAAACTAAAGAAATGATTCATGATATCCTTAGTTGTCTTGAAAGAACTAAATACCGTTACCAACAAAGGAACAAGTATAAGAATACCACCGACTATCAAGAGGACGTATTTCCAAAACTGATTCAATTTTTCTTCTTTTTTCATGTGTAGGACTCCTCTATTAGATTTCAAATTTCTTTGATAGCTTGATTTGTATAAGAGAAACAATTCCAATAATTAAGAATAAAATCAAGGCAATTGCATTCGCATATCCATATTGATTACTCTTGAAAGCATAGTTGTAGACTAAAAGTCCAAGAGACGTTGTAGCATTATTTGGACCACCACTCGTCAAGGCAAAAATTTGGTCAAAGGCTGTCAAACCGGACTTAAGAGCCAAGATAAAAACCATAGAGATCGTTGGCAATAAATAGGGCAATTCAATCTTCCAAAAGGTTTGTTTACTGGTTGCACCATCAATTGATGCTGCCTCTAAAATATCATTTGGAATACTCTGAAGACCAGCAAGAAAGAGAATGATTGGCATTGCTACTCCTTGCCATAGAAGAACAAAAATAGTTGCCACTACCGCTCCGACTGGTGTCCCCAATAGACTCTCTTGTAAAAAGCTAATTCCTAAAATTTTTCCAATCGTTGGAAGCCCATAGTTGAAGAATTGTTTAAAAATCAAGGAAACTGTCAAACCAGACAAAACAGCCGGGAAAAAGAACCAAGCTCTAAAGAAGGTCTGCCCCTTCATCTTAGAATTTAAGGCTCGTGCCACAACCATCCCAATCGTAATCTCTCCAATAATCAATGCCAGAGTTAAAATCAAAGTAAAGGCTATGGCTGTGAAGAATTTCCCATCAATCATCAGCAATTTGTAGTTATTCAAACCAACAAATTTATAATTATAGGTCAATCCAGTCCAGTTAGTCAAACTATAGAAAGCACCTTGTACCATTGGAAAGTAAAAGAAGATAGCTTGTAAAGCAAGCGGGATAAGCAAAAATGTCCAACCCCAGTATTTATTTAAAAATTTTCGAATAGCCATATCATCTTAACTCCTATTCTAGTCCAAATCTGCCTTCATTGGATTAAAGAAAGCATTGAGATTGTTTGCCATATTTTTCAGATTTTTATCCATCAAGTAACCTGCACTTAGATTAAAAAAGTCTTCTTCAGAATTCCAGTGTTGACCCAACCAAACATAATGTTTGTCCGTAAATGCCAGTTTAGAAATCTCTGTAAGCGCTGAGTCTTCTTTTTCCTGTATGCCTTTCACCGCAACTGGTGATCCATCTACATCATAGTATGACTGCATAGCTTTTGGACTAGTCATATAGCTGATAAATTCTTCGGTTTCTTTCGGATATTTGGTAGTAGCTGAAGTTGATAATGCCATGTCCCCTGCACCAACAGTGACTTCTTTTCCTACTTCTTCGCCTGGGAAGGCAAACATCCCCACCTCAAATTTTGGATCCTGTTGATTAATTGCGGCTAATGCCCATGATCCTTGTGGCATCATCAAGGCTTTTCCACTCGAAAATGCTACCACCGCATCATTATAAGAGGCACCACGCCAACCATCTTGAGCATTATCTGCTAATAAATCGAGTCGTTCTGCATCTGCTTTTAAAATAGCATCATCTGCAGAGATTGCGTTTGGTTTTGAAAAGCGAAGGTAGTTATTAGCCGCGTCTCCACTACCTGTAAGAGTAATGAGAGAAAGTTGGTGGTAACCATTCAATGTCCAGCCTTCATTGCCTGCAACCGCAAACGGAGAATTCCCACTATCTTTTATCTTTTTAACAATCTCTTGAAACTCTTTAAAAGTCTTCGGTTCCTCAAGTCCTAATTCTTTAAACTTCGTTTTATTGTAATAGATTCCATAAAGGTTGGCTGTTAATGGCACACTATAAATCTTGTTATTGATTGCATACTTTTCAGCATAGTCATTCTTGATGTTCTCAAGATAGGGTTTTCCTGTCATATCTGCAAAATAACCTGCCTTCGCCCACTCCTGAAAATCCATATTTTGAGGATAGATATTAATAATATCTGGAACATCTCCTGATAAAATACGAGTCTTTAGAACAATTCCAGCTGAAGGTACTGTAGTCAGCTTCACATCAATATTAGGGTGTTCCTTTTCAAAATCATCCACTATCTTTTGCAAGGTATCTGCCATCTCGGTCTTCTGGTTAAAAAACTCAATCGTTACCTTGCCATCAGTTGATTGATTGTTCTGACCACAAGCCACTAGGCCTAGTAAACTTGCCCCAGCTACTAAAAGAAAACCTGCTTTCTTATACCATTTCATTGGAATGCCTCCTTGATAAATTTATACGCTTTTATTATAGTCTTTTGAATTTATACTGTCTACTCAAAAAATCTCCTGGTGATAGGGTAACAGTTAAACCTGCATACATGAGCTCTGCACCCGAGTAAACAATGTTTGTCCCTTCCAGCTCATAAAGCCCTTCCACTTCTAAGTCTTTCAGTTTCAAGGTGGTTTCCATTGTTTCCACAACTGACAGGACTCGGACGTAGGTCACAATCGTTTGATTTCCATAGTTAAATTGCACAGCTGCTTCATTGGATTCAGCATCGGGATTGATTAACCTATACTGATTCCCCAACTGGACTACTGGTCGCAATTCTTTATACAAGTTCACCTGATTAGCAATCTCAGCCTTCTCTTCATCTGATAAACTTGTCAAATCAAGCTCATAGCCCAGATTTCCCATCATTGCCACATGACCACGAGTTTCCAATGGTGTCGTTCGTCCCATCTGATGATTTGGCACTGCTGACACATGAGCCCCCATAGAAATGGTTGGATAGAGATAGGATGAACCATATTGGATTGGTAAACGTGCAATAGCATCAGTATTATCACTAGCCCAGACTTGTGGGAAATAACGCATCATACCAAGATCATTTCGTCCACCACCACCTGAGCAGGACTCAAAGAGAATATGGCTATGCTTCTCTGTCAGATAAGAAACGAGTTCGTAAAGCCCCATCATGTACTGATGAGACTGCATCTGGGTTTCCAGATAAACTGAACCATTCCCCAGATTAGTGATATTGCGGTTCATATCCCATTTGATGTAGTCAATTTTATGATGAAAGAGGAGTTCATCTAAAACATTTTTCAAATATTCTACTACCTGAGGATTGGCAAGATTAAGTACTAATTGATTTCGAGAATAGGTATGCTCATAACCTGGAACCTGAATAGCCCAGTCAGGATGTTTGCGATACAAGTCGCTATCAACAGAAATCATCTCCGGTTCTAACCAAAGCCCAAACTGCAAACCTCTTTCATGGATCGCTGAAATCAGACTTTCTAGACTTCCACCCAGTTTTTTCTCATTCACAACCCAATCACCTAAAGCACGATTATCATCAAAGCGATTACCAAACCACCCATCATCTAATACAAAAAGTTCAATTCCAACTTTCTTAGCTTCATCAGCTAGTTCTAACAGTTTTTCTCTCTGAAAGTCAAAGTAGGTAGCTTCCCAGTTATTGATTAGAATTGGACGCTCTTTTTTAGAAAATTTACTTGGCATAATGTGCTTAAGTACAAAATTCTGACTTTCATGACTAATACCAGTTAATCCCTTATCTGAATAGGTCACTAAAGCTACCGGTGTTTCAAAATTTTCCTCAGGATCTAACTTCCAAGAAAAGTTTTCTGGATTAATGCCAATAGCCACCCGAACTTCATTCAGTTGATTCTTTTGGACAAAAGCTTCGAAGTTTCCACTATACATCAGTTGAATAGCAAACACATTCCCAGCATCCTCTGTAACTCCTTGATCACATAATATAAGAGCAGGTGTTTGAGCATGCCCAGAAGCTCCACGGTTCGAACTAATCGAAAAGATTCCTTGCTCTACCTGTTGACGTCGGACAGTCTTTTCACGAGCATAAGCTCCCTGCAGAGTTACTATTTCGTAAGCTGCAGCAGGAAAATCAGCCATAAAAGAAAATTCCTTATAAATGACAACTTCCTGATTGCTATTATTTTCCAATTTGCTGTAACTAGCAATTGTCGCATCATTATCAAAAGCTGTATAATACAAAGTCAGACTAAGTTGAGCCTTAGAATCTTTTAAAATCAAGGCAAGCGTCTCTGTAGCATCCATGCTGTGAGGAGAAGGTAAGCCCTGTGGACCATTCTGACCTTTTAAAATCTTTGCTTCTACAAATCGAAAGTCTGTTACTTCAGTTGCATCATGTTGAACCTGTAAAGTTGGTTTTCTAAAGTCACCCAAACCATGTTGTCCAAAAATCTGACGTTGCGTATCCAAACTAAAGGTTCGATTAGTAGCTATGGGATTACCAGAAAAAGCATGATCGCGTTCGTAAACACTATTAGCCCCTCTATAGTTCTTAATAGTCTTTCCTAAATGTTTTAATAATAAGAATCCATCCCTATTTTCAATAATCAAACTTAAACCTTTACTCTCAACGTAAAATAGATTATTCTCTATTCGAACTCCCATAAATTGTACCTCATCTATTTCTTGATAAAATTTTAGCACATAAAAGCGCTTTCTAAAATAGAGAAATGTCTACAAAGTATGGTAAAATGTTAGGTAGGAGGTGGCCCATGCTCGTTTTTTCAGAATACCAGACTGGAACAATTGATCTTTCTCTTAGCTTCTACGGTTATGAAGAATGCACGCCTAATTACTCTTTTGGTCCAGCTATTCGAGATACCTATGTACTACATTACATTACTAAAGGAAAAGGTCAATTCCATTATAAGGGGAAAATTGTTGATTTAAAGGCAGGAGATTTCTTTTTACTAAAACCAGATGAATTAACATTCTATCAAGCAGATAGCCAGGATCCTTGGGCTTACTACTGGTTGGGGATCACTGGAGGGAGGGCACCTGACTACTTTGCTCTATCTCAAATTTCTGACCAATCCTACCTCATCCAGTCAAATAACTGTCATACACAAACAACTGCAAAACTCATCTCAGATATTGTCTGCTTTGCTCAGATTACAAAATCTAATGAATTGGCTCAACTCCACATCATGGGACAACTCCATGAACTAATGTTTCATCTAGGAACGATTGCTCCCAATCAGAAAAAAGAGAATATTTCATCAACTCACCAGCTCTATCTTGACTGCAAACAATTAATTGATAGTCACTATCCACGATCGCTCACCATTCAAGATTTAGCAAAAGAGCTATCGGTTCATAGAAGTTACTTAACTAGTGTGTTTAAAGAATTTCACCAACTCTCTCCAAAAGAGTATTTACTTTTCGTTCGAATGAACCGTGCTCAACAGTTACTAGAACACACAAATGAAACGATCAAAGTCATTGCATATTCTGTAGGTTTTTCAGACCCACTACATTTCTCAAAAGCCTACAAACAGTTTTTTCATAAAACACCTAGTCAAACTCGAAAAGAATACTCTCACTCCCTCTTAGCTAGAAAGGAAAATCAATGAAATCACACCAACTAGTCTACCAAATATTAGCTAGAGAAAACGATTATGTTAGCGGAGAAAAAATCGGAGAAGAACTGAATTTAAGCCGTACATCCATATGGAAAGCGATCCAACGTCTTCAACAAGAAGGCCTAGAAATTGACAGTATCAAAAATAGAGGCTATAAGCTTATTCAAGGCGATCTGATATTGCCTGATTTGATTCAGGAGAACACCAACTTAACCATTCGCTACAAACCTGAGACCAAATCAACCCAAACAGATGCAAAAGAAGGGATTGAAGCTGGAAACAAAGGAAATACACTCTATCTTTCAACCTGTCAAACAGCAGGTCGTGGCCGCTTTCAGCGCCGCTACTATTCTCCATCTCAGGGGGGGATCTATATGTCCCTGCATGTTCAACCCAATCTTCCTTATGAAAAACTCCCTTCCTATACTCTCCTTGTAGCTGCTGCAGTCTACAAAGCCATTAAAAACCTAACTATGATAGAAGTAGATATCAAATGGGTAAATGACATCTACTTTAAAAATAAAAAGATAGCAGGTATCCTCACTGAAGCGATGACATCAGTTGAGACAGGCTTGGTTACAGACGTCATTATCGGACTTGGTATAAATTTTTCTATAGCAGACTTCCCAGAAGACCTAAAAGAAAAAGCAGGCAGCCTATTTATGCCACCTGCACCAATTAGTCGTAATGAGCTCATCAGCGAAATATGGAATTGTTTCTACAATACGGATTCAGATGAGCTACTTTATATCTATAAAGAAAGATCAATCGTTCTTGGAAAAGAAGTTACTTTCCAGCTAGACGGAAAATTTGAGAAAGGTCTTGCAAAAGAAATCTCAGAATCCGGCCAACTACAAGTCGAATTTGAAGATAAACATACTATCTGGCTAAATAGCGGAGAAATATCACTAACGGGTTGGTAATAAACAAATCCCCCTTTTAATGATTTAGAAGGGGGATTTACATACAAAAAAAGAGCCTAACAGCTCTCTTAACGTACGGAGAATGGGGGATTCGAACCCCCGCGCCGGTTACCCGACCTAACGATTTAGCAAACCGTCCTCTTCAGCCTCTTGAGTAATTCTCCTATTAATGGGCACGAGTGGACTCGAACCACCGACCTCACGCTTATCAGGCGTGCGCTCTAACCACCTGAGCTACGCGCCCAAGTTCAAAAACTTGGTATGAACTTTCGTTCAAAGCGGGTGACGAGAATCGAACTCGCGACAACAGCTTGGAAGGCTGTAGTTTTACCACTAAACTACACCCGCTTAATAAAATAAAATATGGCGCGAGACGGAATCGAACCGCCGACACATGGAGCTTCAATCCATTGCTCTACCAACTGAGCTACCGAGCCAAATTGCGGGAGCAGGATTTGAACCTACGACCTTCGGGTTATGAGCCCGACGAGCTACCGAGCTGCTCCATCCCGCGTTAATATAAAAAGGAGGATGTGGGATTCGAACCCACGCACGCTTTTACACGCCTGACGGTTTTCAAGACCGTTCCCTTCAGCCGGACTTGGGTAATCCTCCATTATTTACAATGGACCTTGTAGGACTTGAACCTACGACCACTCGGTTATGAGCCGAGAGCTCTAACCAGCTGAGCTAAAGGTCCAACAAGATCAATATAGCGGCGAAGGGGATCGAACCCCCGACCTCCCGGGTATGAACCGGACGCTCTAGCCAGCTGAGCTACACCGCCATGAATCGGGAAGACAGGATTCGAACCTGCGACACCTTGGTCCCAAACCAAGTACTCTACCAAGCTGAGCTACTTCCCGCGTTAAATAAAAAAATGCACCCTAGAGGAGTCGAACCTCTAACCGCCTGATTCGTAGTCAGGTACTCTATCCAGTTGAGCTAAGGGTGCCCATCATTATATGCCGAGGACCGGAATCGAACCGGTACGATCGTTACCAATCGCAGGATTTTAAGTCCTGTGCGTCTGCCAGTTCCGCCACCCCGGCCTCTCTAAGCGAACGACGGGATTCGAACCCGCGACCCCCACCTTGGCAAGGTGGTGTTCTACCACTGAACTACGTTCGCATCGACCTCTTATTCTATATAAAAAAATGCCGGCTACATGACTTGAACACGCGACCCTCTGATTACAAATCAGATGCTCTACCAACTGAGCTAAGCCGGCTGATTTCTATTATGCGGGTTAAGGGACTTGAACCCCCACGCCGTTAAGCGCCAGATCCTAAATCTGGTGCGTCTGCCAATTCCGCCAAACCCGCAAATATGACCCGTACTGGGCTCGAACCAGTGACCCATTGATTAAAAGTCAATTGCTCTACCAACTGAGCTAACGAGTCTAAAATAACTTCCGTTATCTTAAACGGTCCCGACGGGAATCGAACCCGCGATCTTCGCCGTGACAGGGCGACGTGATAACCGCTACACTACGGGACCTATGGGAGTTAACGGGATCGAACCGCTGACCCTCTGCTTGTAAGGCAGATGCTCTCCCAGCTGAGCTAAACTCCCTCGAGCTAAGCGACTTCCATATCTCACAGGGGGCAACCCCCAACTACTTCCGGCGTTCTAGGGCTTAACTACTGTGTTCGGCATGGGTACAGGTGTATCTCCTAGGCTATCGTCACTTAACTCTGAGTAATACCTACTCAAAATTGAATATCTATCAAATACCAAGAAAACCGTCCACTTTCATATTCTCAGTTACTTTGGATAAGTCCTCGAGCTATTAGTATTAGTCCGCTACATGTGTCGCCACACTTCCACTTCTAACCTATCTACCTGATCATCTCTCAGGGCTCTTACTGATATAAAATCATGGGAAATCTCATCTTGAGGTGGGTTTCACACTTAGATGCTTTCAGCGTTTATCCCTTCCCTACATAGCTACCCAGCGATGCCTTTGGCAAGACAACTGGTACACCAGCGGTAAGTCCACTCTGGTCCTCTCGTACTAGGAGCAGATCCTCTCAAATTTCCTACGCCCGCGACGGATAGGGACCGAACTGTCTCACGACGTTCTGAACCCAGCTCGCGTGCCGCTTTAATGGGCGAACAGCCCAACCCTTGGGACCGACTACAGCCCCAGGATGCGACGAGCCGACATCGAGGTGCCAAACCTCCCCGTCGATGTGAACTCTTGGGGGAGATAAGCCTGTTATCCCCAGGGTAGCTTTTATCCGTTGAGCGATGGCCCTTCCATACGGAACCACCGGATCACTAAGCCCGACTTTCGTCCCTGCTCGAGTTGTAGCTCTCGCAGTCAAGCTCCCTTATACCTTTACACTCTGCGAATGATTTCCAACCATTCTGAGGGAACCTTTGGGCGCCTCCGTTACCTTTTAGGAGGCGACCGCCCCAGTCAAACTGCCCGTCAGACACTGTCTCCGATAGGGATAACCTATCCGGGTTAGAGTGGCCATAACACAAGGGTAGTATCCCAACAACGTCTCCTTCGAAACTGGCGTCCCGATCTCTTAGACTCCTACCTATCCTGTACATGTGGTACAGACACTCAATATCAAACTGCAGTAAAGCTCCATGGGGTCTTTCCGTCCTGTCGCGGGTAACCTGCATCTTCACAGGTACTAAAATTTCACCGAGTCTCTCGTTGAGACAGTGCCCAAATCATTACGCCTTTCGTGCGGGTCGGAACTTACCCGACAAGGAATTTCGCTACCTTAGGACCGTTATAGTTACGGCCGCCGTTTACTGGGGCTTCAATTCATACCTTCGGATTACTCCTAAGCACTCCTCTTAACCTTCCAGCACCGGGCAGGCGTCACCCCCTATACATCATCTTACGATTTAGCAGAGAGCTGTGTTTTTGATAAACAGTTGCTTGGGCCTATTCACTGCGGCTGACCTAAAGTCAGCACCCCTTCTCCCGAAGTTACGGGGTCATTTTGCCGAGTTCCTTAACGAGAGTTCTCTCGCTCACCTGAGGCTACTCGCCTCGACTACCTGTGTCGGTTTGCGGTACGGGTAGAGTATGTTTAAACGCTAGAAGCTTTTCTTGGCAGTGTGACGTCACTAACTTCGCTACTAAACTTCGCTCCCCATCACAGCTCAATGTTATAGAATTAAGCATTTGACTCAATTCACACCTCACTGCTTAGACAGACACTTCCATTCGTCTGCTTTAGTTAGCCTACTGCGTCCCTCCATCACTACATACTCTAGTACAGGAATATCAACCTGTTGTCCATCGGATACACCTTTCGGTCTCTCCTTAGGTCCCGACTAACCCAGGGCGGACGAGCCTTCCCCTGGAAACCTTAGTCTTACGGTGGACAGGATTCTCACCTGTCTTTCGCTACTCATACCGGCATTCTCACTTCTATGCGTTCCAGCACTCCTCACGGTATACCTTCTTCACACATAGAACGCTCTCCTACCATACCTATAAAGGTATCCACAGCTTCGGTAAATTGTTTTAGCCCCGGTACATTTTCGGCGCAGGGTCACTCGACTAGTGAGCTATTACGCACTCTTTGAATGAATAGCTGCTTCTAAGCTAACATCCTAGTTGTCTGTGCAACCCCACATCCTTTTCCACTTAACAATTATTTTGGGACCTTAGCTGGTGGTCTGGGCTGTTTCCCTTTCGACTACGGATCTTAGCACTCGCAGTCTGACTGCCGACCATAATTCATTGGCATTCGGAGTTTATCTGAGATTGGTAATCCGGGATGGACCCCTCACCCAAACAGTGCTCTACCTCCAAGAATCTTTATGTCGACGCTAGCCCTAAAGCTATTTCGGAGAGAACCAGCTATCTCCAAGTTCGTTTGGAATTTCTCCGCTACCCACAAGTCATCCAAGCACTTTTCAACGTGCCCTGGTTCGGTCCTCCAGTGCGTCTTACCGCACCTTCAACCTGCTCATGGGTAGGTCACATGGTTTCGGGTCTACGACATGATACTAAAGCGCCCTATTCAGACTCGGTTTCCCTGCGGCTCCGTCTCTTCAACTTAACCTCGCATCATATCGTAACTCGCCGGTTCATTCTACAAAAGGCACGCTCTCACCCATTAACGGGCTCGAACTTGTTGTAGGCACACGGTTTCAGGTTCTATTTCACTCCCCTCCCGGGGTGCTTTTCACCTTTCCCTCACGGTACTGGTTCACTATCGGTCACTAGGGAGTATTTAGGGTTGGGAGATGGTCCTCCCAGATTCCGACGGGATTTCACGTGTCCCGCCGTACTCAGGATACTGCTAGGTACAAAGACTATTTTAAATACGAGGCTATTACTCTCTTTGGCTGATCTTCCCAAATCATTCTTCTATAATCTTTGAGTCCACATTGCAGTCCTACAACCCCGAAGAGTAAACTCTTCGGTTTGCCCTCCTGCCGTTTCGCTCGCCGCTACTAAGGCAATCGCTTTTGCTTTCTCTTCCTGCAGCTACTTAGATGTTTCAGTTCACTGCGTCTTCCTCCTCACATCCTTAACAGATGCGGGTAACAGGTAGTACCTGTTGGGTTCCCCCATTCGGAAATCCCTGGATCATCGCTTACTTACAGCTACCCAAGGCATATCGTCGTTTGTCACGTCCTTCTTCGGCTCCTAGTGCCAAGGCATCCACCGTGCGCCCTTATTAACTTAACCTTATTTTTTGACCTTTCAGTCATAAACTCTTTTAATACTACAGCGTTTCGGTTTATTTTCTTGTTACTATTTGATATAGATATTCAATTTTCAATGTGCATTACTTGGTGATCTCTCACCAATGGAGCCTAGCGGGATCGAACCGCTGACCTCCTGCGTGCAAAGCAGGCGCTCTCCCAGCTGAGCTAAGGCCCCACAAGACCTCTCAAGACTAAACAAGACCAATGTGCAGTTCCTTATCCTTAGAAAGGAGGTGATCCAGCCGCACCTTCCGATACGGCTACCTTGTTACGACTTCACCCCAATCATCTATCCCACCTTAGGCGGCTGGCTCCTAAATGGTTACCTCACCGACTTCGGGTGTTACAAACTCTCGTGGTGTGACGGGCGGTGTGTACAAGGCCCGGGAACGTATTCACCGCGGCGTGCTGATCCGCGATTACTAGCGATTCCGACTTCATGTAGGCGAGTTGCAGCCTACAATCCGAACTGAGACTGGCTTTAAGAGATTAGCTTGCCGTCACCGGCTTGCGACTCGTTGTACCAGCCATTGTAGCACGTGTGTAGCCCAGGTCATAAGGGGCATGATGATTTGACGTCATCCCCACCTTCCTCCGGTTTATTACCGGCAGTCTCGCTAGAGTGCCCAACTGAATGATGGCAACTAACAATAGGGGTTGCGCTCGTTGCGGGACTTAACCCAACATCTCACGACACGAGCTGACGACAACCATGCACCACCTGTCACCTCTGTCCCGAAGGAAAGCTCTATCTCTAGAGCGGTCAGAGGGATGTCAAGACCTGGTAAGGTTCTTCGCGTTGCTTCGAATTAAACCACATGCTCCACCGCTTGTGCGGGCCCCCGTCAATTCCTTTGAGTTTCAACCTTGCGGTCGTACTCCCCAGGCGGAGTGCTTAATGCGTTAGCTGCGGCACTAAACCCCGGAAAGGGTCTAACACCTAGCACTCATCGTTTACGGCGTGGACTACCAGGGTATCTAATCCTGTTTGCTCCCCACGCTTTCGAGCCTCAGCGTCAGTTACAAGCCAGAGAGCCGCTTTCGCCACCGGTGTTCCTCCATATATCTACGCATTTCACCGCTACACATGGAATTCCACTCTCCCCTCTTGCACTCAAGTTAAACAGTTTCCAAAGCGTACTATGGTTAAGCCACAGCCTTTAACTTCAGACTTATCTAACCGCCTGCGCTCGCTTTACGCCCAATAAATCCGGACAACGCTCGGGACCTACGTATTACCGCGGCTGCTGGCACGTAGTTAGCCGTCCCTTTCTGGTAAGATACCGTCACAGTGTGAACTTTCCACTCTCACACTCGTTCTTCTCTTACAACAGAGCTTTACGATCCGAAAACCTTCTTCACTCACGCGGCGTTGCTCGGTCAGACTTCCGTCCATTGCCGAAGATTCCCTACTGCTGCCTCCCGTAGGAGTCTGGGCCGTGTCTCAGTCCCAGTGTGGCCGATCACCCTCTCAGGTCGGCTATGTATCGTTGCCTTGGTGAGCCGTTACCTCACCAACTAGCTAATACAACGCAGGTCCATCTGGTAGTGATGCAATTGCACCTTTTAAGCAAATGTCATGCGACATCTACTCTTATGCGGTATTAGCTATCGTTTCCAATAGTTATCCCCCGCTACCAGGCAGGTTACCTACGCGTTACTCACCCGTTCGCAACTCATCCGCTCGGTGCAAGCACCAAGCTTCAGCGTTCTACTTGCATGTATTAGGCACGCCGCCAGCGTTCGTCCTGAGCCAGGATCAAACTCTCATTAAAAGTTTGAGTTCTCACTCATTTCTGTCACTGACAGATTTATTGTTTTTTCATTGTTCAGTACTATAACCTCAGTTATAGTGCCCTGCACATTGGTTCGTCTTGTTCAGTTTTCAAAGGTCTTTGTCACTCATTCTCTCAAGCGACAACTATATTAGTATATCACAGCTACCTGTCTCTGTCAACAGATTTTTAAAACTTTTTTCAAGTTTTTTTAGCCACAATACACCATAGTCCGTACGGGATTCGAACCCGTGTTACCGCCGTGAAAAGGCGGTGTCTTAACCCCTTGACCAACGGACCTTGAGCTTTTCAACTCTTTCTATTATACCTACTTTTTTACCTTTGTCAAGGACTTTTTTCAGTGAATTTAATTTTTTCTTTTCTTCACTAACTTAACCACTGCTTCTGTCCGTGCAGTGTGGGGAAACATATCGACCGACTGGATATACTGGAGGTCATAGACTTTTACTAGTTTAACCAAATCTCGCGCTAAGGTCGAAACATTGCAGGATACATAGACCATTTTCTCTGGAGCATAGGTCAGAATGGTATCCAACAGCTTATCATCTAAGCCTGTACGAGGAGGATCGACTATCAAGGCATTTGCTCGGTAGCCTTCTTGATACCAGCGGGGAATAATCTCTTCAGCTGTTCCCGCTTCGTAATGGGTATTGTCAAACCCCATTCTCTGAGCATTTCGCTTGGCATCTTCAATGGCTTCTGGAATAATATCCATTCCTCTGAGACTCTTGACCTTACTTGCGAAGGCAAATCCAATCGTCCCAACACCGCAGTAGGCATCAATCAGATGGTCTTTTTTGCTGACATCCAGAGCCTTAACTGCTTCACTATAGAGAATTTCTGTCTGCTCCGGATTAAGTTGATAAAAAGCTCGGGGCGAGAGAGAAAACTCATAGTCGAGTACTCCTTCTTGAATGCTCTCTTGGCCCCAGATAATTTCCGTCTTTTCACCATAGATTTCACTTGTTTTTGCTGTATTTGTATTGACAGCAACCGTGACGACTTCTGGAAAATCATTGACTAAGTCTTTGACCAGTTGATTTAAATTAAGCTGGCGATTTGTGACAATGATAATCTGAACTTGCCCCGTTTTTCTTGCTCTGCGTACCATGATGGTGCGAACGCCTAGCGTTTTTCTCTCATCGGTGATGGGGATTTGGTGGTAAGTAAGAAGTTCAGCTAGGCGATTCGCAATCACTTGGGTTTCCTTATCTTGCACCAAACAGTCTTTCAACTCTACGAGATAATGAGAGTTTTGCGCATACAAACCTGCCTTGACCTGATTTTTAAATTTCCGAGTCTGAAATTGAAGCTTAGCACGGTAGTACTTTGGTTCCTGCATTCCGATAGTTGGACGGATTTCATAGTTTTCATATCCTGCAGGAGCAAATTTTTTCAGGGCTTGATGGAGCAGATCCGTTTTGAACTCTAACTGTTTATCGTAGTGGAGGTGCATGATTTGGCAACCACCACATTCATTATAAATCGTACAAGCTGGCACGACTCGAAATTTAGACTTCTTATTAACCTTTAGTAATTTGGCTTCAACAAAGTTACGTTTAATAGAAGTAATCTGACAATAGATATCTTCTCCTTTGAGGGCGCCTGGCACAAAAACGAGGGTTTTCTGATAGAAACCGATTCCCTCACCATTGATGCCCATCCGCTTGATTTTTAAAGGTATTTTTTGTTTGACTTTCAGATTCATACCCCTATCTTATCACATTTTAAGGTATAATAGAACTATGAAAATCACAAAACTTGAAAAGAAAAAACGCCTCTACTTGATGGAACTAGATGGACAGCAAACCTCTTATATCACGGAAGATACCATTGTCCGTTTTATGCTATCTCGAGATAAGGTCATTAGTAAAGAGGAACTTACCGAGATTCAGGACTTTGCCCAGTTCTCTTATGGTAAAAATCTCGCCCTCTACCATCTATCATTTAAAGCTCGAACCGAAAAGGAAGTTCGTGAGTATCTGAAAAAGTATGATCTTGATGAAAAAATCACTAGTCAAGTTATCGCTAATCTTAAAGAAGATAACTGGATTAATGATCGTCAGTATGTCTACTCTATTATCAACGCAAATCAACTTTCTGGAGATAAGGGACCCTATGTGCTAGCTCAAAAACTGTCTCAAAAAGGGATTGTCAAATCAACTATTGAAGATGTTTTAAAGGATTTTGATTTTTCAGAGGTTGCTCAACGTGTGGCGGAGAAACTTCTTAAAAAATACAATGGAAAACTTCCCGCTCGTGCCTTGCAGGATAAAATTATTCAAAACTTGACGAACAAAGGCTTCTCCTATTCTGATGCTAAAATTGCTTTTGATGACTTGGATAGTCAAGTTGACCAAGAAACGACTCAAGAGCTCATTTTTAATGAACTGGATAAACAGTATTCTAATTATGCTCGAAAGTATGAAGGATACGAACTTAAACAACGTTTAACCCAAGTTTTAGCTCGAAAAGGCTATGATTTTTCGGATATAGCCAGCGCTCTCAGAGAATATCTTTAGTATTTTCGTGTAAAATTCAAAAAAATTAGACCAATTTATGATATAATAGTAGACGATAAACTTATAAATTGTAGAAAGTTGGTTAGTTATGAAACTTCCAAAAGAAGGCGACTTTATTACAATTCAAAGTTATAAGCATGATGGGAGTCTCCACCGTACTTGGCGGGACACCATGGTACTAAAAACAACAGAGAACGCCATTATCGGCGTCAACGACCACACACTTGTTACCGAAAGTGACGGTCGTCGTTGGGTGACTCGAGAACCGGCTATTGTTTACTTTCACAAAAAATATTGGTTTAATATTATTGCCATGATTCGTGATAATGGGATTTCCTACTATTGCAATATGGCAAGTCCTTACTATCTAGATGAGGAAGCCCTGAAATACATTGATTATGATTTGGATGTCAAGGTCTTTACTGATGGTGAAAAGCGTCTCTTGGACGTTGAAGAGTATGAGCGCCATAAACGCAAAATGAAGTATTCTGATGATTTAGACTATATTTTGAAAGAACATGTTAAAATCCTTGTTGATTGGATCAACAATGGACGCGGTCCTTTCTCAGAGGCCTATGTCAACATTTGGTACAAACGCTACATAGAACTAAAGAATCGGTAAAGTTGTCAAACCGGGGTGAGAGCCCTGGTTTTTTATTTGAAAAACCCAGCCTAGAAGCTGGGTTAATTGCTATATATCTAATTTAGTGACAGTAAACTTGATATGGGAATAATCTTTTTCAACATCCTTATCTAACAGGAAAGCCGTGGCATCCTTCTTAACCTGAACAAGATCAATGTTCTGGGCTTGAGCTGCATAGACGCATCCACAATAGCATTGACGATAGATATCATACTCCTCACACATCTCCACTGAACGTTTGTAGCCTTGATTTTTCTTGAAATCACTTGGAAGATAGTGGGTTGTGTAAATCTTTTGCACATCAATTCCGATGCTGTTGATGGTTTGAGAATTCTTATGGGGACTGATGGTCAAAGCTGAACCAAAGTAGTCAAAGCCCAAGTCCATAGCTACCTGTGCTGTTTTGTCCAAACGGTAGTCAAAACAAACCTTGCAACGGTCACCACCTTCGGGTTCTTCTTCTAGTCCTCTAACTAACTTCCGGTATTCATTGGGTTCATATGGGGCTTCTAAATACTGGACCGTATTTCCTGTTCGCTCATTGAAATCACTGACAAATTTCTTGGTGACGTAAGCTCGCTTGTGGTATTCTGCCTTGGGATGGATGTTAGAATTGGCAAAATAGATGGTCACATCCGCGTACTTGGTCAGATACTCTAGGGTGTAGGTACTACAAGGAGCACAGCAAACATGCATGAGAATAGTTGGCCGTTGCTCATTTTTTTCCCAAACCTGAACCATTTTTTGCATGACACGGTCATAATTAATCTTCTGATTGGGATTCATCTTGCTCAGAATTTCTTCTACATCGATCATGTTCTTCTCCTTTTTCTAGTCTTATTTTATCATATAAGTTAGGAGAGCTCAAATCAATTTTAGAAGAGAAAACCATAAAAGGAGGGATTATGTTCCCTCCTTTTGTGGTTTTTATAAGTTGCTTTTACATCATCCCGCCCATCATGCTTGGATCCATTGCTGGAGCTGGGGCTACTGGTTCTGGTTTATTGGCTACGACTGCTTCTGTTGTCAAAATCAAGCTGGCTACAGATGCTGCATTTTGAAGGGCTGAACGGCTCACTTTCACTGGGTCAATGATTCCTTCTTCAATCATGTTGACCCATTCGCCAGTTGCTGCGTTGAAGCCTGTACCAACTTCAGCATTCTTCAAGCGGTCAATAACAATAGAACCTTCGAATCCCGCATTGTGAGCGATTTGACGAACAGGTTCTTCCAAGGCACGGAGAACAATATTGCGTCCTGTCGCTTCATCTCCTGTCAATTCCAAATCAGCTACGGCTGGAATGACATTGGCAAGAGCTGTTCCACCACCTGCAACGATTCCTTCTTCAACGGCTGCACGAGTAGCGTTGAGGGCATCTTCAATGCGGAGTTTCATTTCTTTCAACTCAGTTTCAGTTGCAGCACCGACCTTGATGACTGCGACACCACCTGACAATTTAGCCAAGCGTTCTTGGAGTTTTTCACGGTCGAATTCAGAAGTTGTGGTTTCGATTTGTGACTTGATAACCGCAACACGGTGTGAAATGGCTTCAGGATTGCCAGCACCTTCTACGATAACCGTGCTGTCTTTGTCCACAGTCACTCTAGCGGCTTGACCTAGCGCCTCAATCGTCGCGTCTTTCAACTCAAGACCAAGGTCTTCTGTGATGACGGTTCCGCCTGTCAAGATAGCGATGTCTTCTAACATAGCCTTACGACGGTCACCAAAGCCAGGAGCTTTGACAGCAACGACATTGAAAGTTCCACGAATCTTGTTCAAAACAAGGGTTGGAAGAGCTTCGCCATCCACATCATCTGCAACAATCAAGAGTGGGCGATTGCTTTGGAGAATGCTTTCTAGCAATGGCAAGATTTCTTGAATATTGGAAATCTTCTTATCAGTAATCAAAATGTATGGATTTTCAAGGTCCGCCACCATCTTTTCGCTATCTGTTACCATGTACTGTGAAAGGTAACCGCGGTCAAACTGCATTCCTTCTACGACTTCAAGTTCTGTTTCCATACCACGTGACTCTTCAATGGTGATAACACCGTCTTTACCAACTTTTTCCATAGCTTCAGAGATGTATTCGCCGACTTTTTCAGAACGAGAAGATACAGCGGCAACCTGAGCGATGGCTTCTTTATTGGCAACAGGGATGGCATTGTTTTTCAAGGCTTCTACAGCTGCGGCAACCGCTGCTTCAATCCCCCGGCGGATACCGATTGGATTAGCACCTGCTGTGACGTTTTTGATTCCTTCGCGGACGATTGCTTGAGTCAAGACTGTTGCAGTTGTCGTTCCGTCACCTGCGATATCATTGGTTTTTGAAGCTACTTCTGATACCAATTTGGCACCCATATTTTCAAAATGGTCTTCCAACTCGATTTCTTTGGCAATGGTCACCCCGTCATTGGTAATCAATGGTGAGCCAAATGATTTTTCCAACACAACATTACGACCTTTTGGTCCCAAGGTTACTTTGACAGTGTCTGCAAGGATATCGACACCACGGACCATAGCTGAACGAGCATCAGATGAAAATTTAATTTCTTTTGACATACTTACTTTCTCCTTCTATTCTTCAATGATAGCCAAGATGTTAGCTTCGCCAACGATGATGTACTTCTCATCGCCATCTTTGATATCAATACCAGCGTGGGCTTCAACTAAGACACGGTCTCCAGCCTTAACGCTTGGAGCAACCAAGTCACCGTTCAAGGTACGAACCCCTTGTCCAGTAGCTACAACTTGGGCTGTTTTTGTTTTTTCTTGGGCTGAGCCCGCAAGGACAAAGCCTCCAACAGTTTGTTCTTTTTCTTCGATTTTCAAGACCACACGGTCTCCTAATGGTTTCAACATCTGTTTTCCTCCATGATAAACTACATATTATTAGCACTCTTTATATATGAGTGCTAATTCATAGTTCTATTGTATCACTTGGTCAGAAATAGTCAAGAAAAAAGTCTGACTTTAGCAAGATAAAAAGCCTGAGACCAACTCAGACTTTTCAATGTTTATACTCAATGAAAATCAAAGAGCAAACTAGGAAGCTAGCCGCAGGTTGCTCAAAGCACTGCTTTGAGGTTGTAGATAAGATTGACCAAGTCAGTTACCTATACCCACGGCAAGGTGAAACTGACGTGATTTGAAGAGATTTTCGAAGAGTATTAAAATGGCAATTCCTCCTCTTCCAAGACCAAATCTGCCAAATCCTGTCCAGCGTTATTTTCACGCATAGCACGTTGGGCGCGGCTTTCCAAAAGTTGGAATCCTGTGGCAAGGACTTCAGTCACATAGTTCATCTGGCCATTTTTCTCAAAGCGACGGGTACGAAGTTCTCCATCCACAGAGATAAGACTACCTTTAGTTGCGTAGCTTGCCAAGGTTTCAGCCAATTTTCCCCAAAGAACCAAATTGACAAAATCAGCTTCACGTTCCCCATTTTGGTCTTTGTAACGACGGTTCACAGCGATAGTTGCACGCGCTACTGACTTGTCATTGTTGGTTTTGTGCAATTCTGGTGTAGACGTTAAACGTCCAATAAGAATAACTTTATTATACATATTTTCTTCCTCCTACTTATCTATTCGTAAGGAATCAAAAAAAGTTACAAAAATTTGTAACTTTTCGAGAAAATTTTTTATTTTTTATGCACCATGAAACCTGTCGCCTGTTGATTGGCCATAATGGCCATATCTGTAATCTGCATACGACGAGGCTGACTGGTCACATAGACCACTGTATCTGCAATATCCTGAGCTTGCAGGGCCTCAATTCCCTGATAGACGGTTGCAGCACGCTCTTTGTCACCGTGGAAACGAACTGTAGAGAAATCTGTTTCGACAATCCCTGGCTGAATGGTGGTCACCTTGATATTCGTTGCGATGGTATCAATTCGCAAACCATCTGAAAAAGTCTTGACAGCAGCCTTGGTGGCTGAGTAAACAGCTGCCCCAGCATAGGCATAGATTCCTGCGGTCGATCCCATATTGATAATATGACCTTGATTGGCTGCTACCATAGAAGGCAAGAAACAGCGAGTGACTGCCATCAACCCCTTGACATTGGTATCCAACATGGTCAACATGTCCAACTCTTCATAGTCTTGATAGGGAGCCAAGCCAAGAGCTAGTCCAGCGTTATTGACCAAGATATCAATCTGACCTATCGTTTCTAGAATATCGGAACAGACAGTCTTGACCATGGTCATATCCGTCACATCTAATGAAAAGGTCCAAACTGTTTGATTTGGAAAAGTTTCTGCAAACTCTGACTTGAGGGCCTCTAGTCTGTCTGTCCGTCGCCCTGTTAGAACGACATTCTCCCCCTGCTCTAGATAAGCACGCGCAATCGCTTCACCGATTCCTGAGGTCGCTCCTGTAATCACTACATTTTTCGCCATCTTATCCCCCTCTATCTGGTCTATCAAATACCGACAATTTCCTAGGCAGTCCAGTGTTTGGCTGGGTCAAATGGAGTTCCGACAACTTGGTCTTCTGATAATTCAATAACACCACGTTTTTGCGGAGCATTTGGCAGATGCAATTCACGAGGGCTACACATCATGCCAAAACTCTTTTCACCACGAAGTTCGCCTGGGAAAATGAGATTGCCTTTTGGCATCATCGCTCCAGGAAGAGCTACAATGGTTTTCAGCCCAACACGCGCATTAGGTGCTCCTGCAACGATTTGCACTGTCTTGTCACTTGCGACTGCAACTTGGCAGATGTTGAGGTGATCACTATCAGGATGAGCTACCATCTCGACAATTTCACCAACAACAAACTTAGGTTCCTTGTCATTGACAATCTCTTCTGCAAAGCCTTCCGCCTGCAATTCTTGGTTCAAACGAGCGACTTGCTCATCTGTCAAAAAAACTTGGCCGCGCTCTGCAATTTCAAAGAAACTTGAAACTTCGAAAATATTCCAAGCTACTGTTTCTCCATTTTCTTTGAGGAAAACTCGGGCACCCTTGCCTTTGCGCTCCACATCCAGTTTAGCATCTCCGCTATTTTTAACGATGACCATAAGTACATCGCCAACATGTTCTTTGTTATATGTAAAAATCATTCTTTCCTTTTTCTCCTATTTCAGTCCTGCTAAAAAGTCGTTAATTTGTTGCTTGCTTTTACGGTCACGGTTGACAAAACGGCCGATTTCCTTGTCCTTTTCTAGCACAACAAGGCTAGGAATGCCATACACATCCCAGAGTTTGGCCAGATCCAGATACTGGTCCCGGTCCACTCGAATAAAGGTGAACTCTGGATTGGTCTCCTCAATCTCTGGCAAGGCTGGATAGATATAACGACAATCGCCACACCAGTCCGCCACAAAAAGGAAGACCTTCTTGCCATCTTGCTCGACAAAACCTGCAAACTCTTCTATACTATTGGGAGTAATCATAAGGCTTCCTCCTCATAGACTAGGTCTTCATTTTCATAGACAAAGGTATAGTGACGACCATCCTCGAAAATGACTCCTCCGACAAGTCGCTCAAGGCTACTTTCGTAGACTTGAACATAGAGAGTCGCAATCTCACCCATATCTGAGAAAAGTTCGCGCACGATAGCGGTCAACTCTTCTTGCGTCTTCATCAGTTTGTGGTTATCTGCTGCTTTTTTGGCACCCAAAGCGAGGGCACTTAGACCAGCCACAGTCAAGCCAGTCATCCATAATTTCTTAGCTTTCATACCATTCATTGTAACACAAAAAGGGCTCTAGGACAAATAGGGAAGCCGCAGAAAAGTAAGTAAAAAGCCCCTTCCTTAAAGGAAAAGGACTTCTTATACTCAAAGAGCAAACTAGGAAACTAGCCGCAGGTTGCTCAAAACAGTGTTTTGAGGTTGTGGATAGAACTGACGAAGTCAGTAACCATACCTACGGTAAGGCAATGCTGATGTGGTTTGAAGAGATTTTCGAAGAGTATTATTCTTATTGCCAGGCACCTGAGTTGCCAACGTAGTAGCCATCTGGTGTGTAAGTATTGCGAAGCATCTTACCTGATGAAGCTAGATAATACCACTTACCATTGTCTTTGACCCAATCATTCGCAATCATGGCACCAGAAGAACTTACATAATACCATTCTCCCTTGTCAAAAATCCAAGTGCTTGCTTTCATAGAGCCTGAAGTTGATAAATAGTACCACTTGCCTTGGTCGTAAAGCCAATCACTAGCAATCATAGCTCCTGATGATTTAAAGACATACCAGTTGCCACCTTGATAGAGCCAAGTTTGATTAAACATAATCCCTTTATCATTCATAAAGTACCAAGTTCCATTGTCTTTAACCCAAGCATTTTGAACTAGTTGGCCTTGTTTTTGATAGTACCAATTTTGGTCTGATTTTAGCCAGCTTTCTGCTTTTACAATCGGATAAAGTTCTCGGAAGGCTCCTCCCCCCTTGTAGGAATGACTGATAGATTCTGGTTTTGTAAGTTTTAACTCACCATTGTCATGGTCTTTCCAAGCATAAACTTTTTGACCATTGATAGTCTCTGGTAAGGTAGCAGTGTAGGTCTTGGTTTGATAGTCCCATTTTGTATCAAGGTAGGTGTAATGGTCTTTTGATTCTTCAATACGGTAGTAGCCACTTTTCTCACCATTATATACATCATCTACCACTTTAGAGGACCAGGTCTTTACTTCATTTCCACTCTTGGCCTCGACCTTGATATCTCCTCTATAGCCATAAGGTACGTAGAAATTCAGGTAACGCCCCTCTGTACCGACCATAGACTTGTCCTTTTCTTGGCCTAGGAAATTGACTGTCTGATCTTGACCATTGAGACTGACCATCCACTCGATTTTCTCAGTTTTTGGCAAATCCAAGACTTTGATATCTACTTCATGGCCATTATTAAATCGAAGAATTTTGCCATCTTGATACTTAACCCCACCCTTAATAACCCATTCTTCTTGCAATTCGAATGCTTTTCCTGAATGAGGGAAAGCCAGTAAAGCTAAACCTGTTAGAGACAAACAAAATAGTGTGATTTTTTTCATTGTATATCCTCCTTAGGAATTATTATATTAATTATATCACTATCTATTTTTTTTGCAAATCTTATCCTAAATATGCTAGAAGAAACCTCTGAGATTATTCTCAGAAATTAGAAGATAACTAGTTACTATTTTCAACTGCTGCAGTGACAAAGGCTGTGTAGAGTTCCTCTGGACGGTTTGGACGGCTGGAAAGTTCAGGGTGATACTGACACGCCACAAAGAATTTATTTTCAGGTAGCTCCACAATTTCTACCAAACGATTATCTGGAGAAACTCCTGAGAAGACAAAACCTGCTGCCTCAAACTGTCCACGAAAGGCGTTGTTAAACTCATAACGGTGACGGTGACGGCGTTGCACCACTTCTTGATTGTGATAAGCAGCTGCTGCCTTAGAGCCACGTTTTAACTTAGATGGATAAAGTCCCAAGCGAAGGGTTCCTCCCATATCCTCAACATCAACCTGATCACGCATGATATCAATGATAGAATATTTTGTTTCTGGTGCAAGTTCAGCAGAATTGGCACCTTCAAGACCCAAAACGTGACGAGCAAACTCGATACAAGTCAACTGCATTCCCAAGCAGACTCCCAACATTGGAACATCATTTTCACGCGCATAACGGATGGCTTGAATTTTCCCTTCCGTACCACGTTGACCGAAACCGCCTGGTACGATGATTCCGTCCGCATCCGACAAGAGTTCTGCTACATTCTCTGCTGTCACATCATTGGCATTGATCCAATTAATCTTCACTTCTGCGTCGTTGGCATACCCAGAGTGTTTCAAGGCTTCAACCACAGAGATGTAGGCATCTTGCAACTCCACATACTTACCGACAAGGGAAATCTTGACATGTTTTTTCAGGTTCATGACCTTATCCACCATTGCTGACCACTCTGTCATATCTGCTGCTGGTGCATCTAGTTTCAAATGGTCACAAACAATTTGGTCCATACCTTGTGCCTGCAAGTTCAATGGAATTTGGTAAAGGTGTTCAACATCCAAAGACTCGATAACAGCTTCTGGTGCCACATCACAGAACTGAGCTAGTTTATTTTTAATTCCCTGACCAGCTGGTTTCTCGGTACGGATGACCAACATATTTGGTTGGATTCCCAAACCACGCAATTCTTTTACAGAGTGTTGAGTTGGCTTGGTCTTCATTTCACCAGCAGCCTTGAGATAAGGAAGCAAGGTTGTATGGATGTACATGACATTATCTGCACCCACATCTGCCTTCATCTGACGAAGGGCCTCTAGGAATGGCAAGGACTCGATATCTCCAACGGTTCCACCGACCTCTGTGATAATAACATCAGAGTCAGTCGTTACAGCGGCACGCTTGATTTTTTCTTTCAAAGCATCTGTGATATGAGGAATGACTTGAACAGTTGCCCCAAGGTACTCGCCACGGCGTTCCTTACGAAGAACTTCACTGTAGATTTTACCAGTTGTCACGTTGGAATATTTGTTGAGATTGATATCGATGAAACGTTCATAGTGACCCAAGTCCAAATCGGCCTCAGCCCCATCATCAGTCACAAAGACTTCCCCGTGCTGGTAAGGACTCATGGTTCCCGGATCGATATTGATATAAGGGTCAAACTTCTGAATAGTCACTTTGAGACCACGATTTTTCAAGAGACGACCCAGACTTGCTGCCACAATCCCTTTCCCAATAGACGATACCACACCACCAGTTACAAAAATATATTTCGTAGACATAGATTCCTCTTTCTAAAATGCTCAAGGCCTTGTTAACTACGAGGGGACATAGAAAACAAGACCCTTATGGATAACGAATTTTCAAGAAAACTTCCTGAAAAAACAAAAATAGCTCCCTAGTAACTAGGGAGCCCCGACCTCTAAAAGAGGTGCCCGAACAATATAATACCTCAAAGCAGATCATTTGTCAACCCGAATTGGTAAAAGATGAAAAAAGGAGATTGTTTTCAGAAAAAACTAAAGATCCGCATTCAAACGGGCAACACGCTCAAGGAACAAAAAAGGAGATCAGGCGATCTCCTCTGTGAAGTCTTTTACTCTTCTTCACTCGTTTCAGCGTCATCGTCAGAAAACTCGTCGTCTTCTTCGTTGAGATCCACATCTTCACCCAAGTCATCAGGAGCGATTTCGTTGATTTCTGCATCGTAAGCTTCCACTTCATTTTTCTCATCATCTGGATTTTCATCATCATATGAAAGAGCTGGATCAGCTTCGTACGCGTCCTCGTCTTCTGGATCATCTGCATTGTAGTCAATGGCATCTGAATCACCATCCATGAAGGCATTGACACGCTGCTTCTTAGCTTTTGGTGCTACTTCATCGTCGTCACTTTCTTCAAGAGCGATGATTTCTTCGTCGATTTCGTCCACACCATACCATGAACGAAGACCCCATTTGTTGTCTCCAAGAGAGATGAAGCTACCGTCAAAGTTCAACTCTGTGTAGAACAAAGGCAAGGCTTCGCGGATATCGCTGTTTGATGTTCCAAGATAGTTTTGAATTTCGTTTACAAGATCGCTAAAATGCATCTCATGATCGCGACCACGAAGTTCCAAGATAGCACGCGCTACCTCAATCATAGATAGTTCACTTTTTTCTTGCCCAGCAAATACTTCTAATTCCAAAGCGTTTCTCCTCATTTATACTACTATCGCCAGAGCAAACAGACTCTGACCTCATTTTATCATGTACTCTTTATTGTACGATAATTTTGCGGAATAGTCAAAGGTTAAGAAAAAATAAAGATGAAATATTTCAGCTAATTGAAAGACCTGTGTAACATGACCACAGGTATATTGATTTATTTATAACTCAAGGCTGCAACTCCAATACCAACCACAAACTGCAAGAGGATTCCTACAGAGATAAAGGATTATTTGTTGCATCAAATCAAGTAAAAAGATCATTTCAGGTCCTGCCAGTAACTTCGTTTTCTTTCCTTTATTTCATTTTCCCTAGAATAGTGAAAAATCCTTCTCTTGTTAATGAGTTTCATAAGAAAAAGGCTGGAGAATCCAACCTTCTCTATTTATTCAGCTAAGAGTACTTCTTTGATGGTTTGCTTTTGGAGTTTTCTGTTGGATAGATAAAAGAGACTTTCATAAACCACAGCAAAACCGATCAAAGTCCAGAAGCAAACATTCCCATCAAAGTGATGCTCAATCTTTTCAGGAACCGTATCTTTGATCACACCAATCAAGATTTCCACGATAGCGTACTGATAAGCCGTCCCAAGAACAAATCCTAGATAGGCCCAGAAACGATAGGGAGATAAGATATGACCTTGGCATTCACGATCTGTGTAGCCAAAAGCCTTCATAAGAGCCAGGGTTTCGCGACTTTCTGAGACGACAATCCCCAATGACAAAAAGAGAATAGAGAAAGAAAGGATCAAGCCAATCATGATCATCATGGTTTGGATGATATCATCTGTGTAGTCCCTTAGACCAAAGGACAATTGAACCATGGCCGCAAAACACATAGAGCCAAAGACTACAAAAAACAGGATCGATTTTCTCCCCCAAATCAGCGACGAAGACAGCTCTTTTAGGAAGGATTTTTCTTTCTTAGGAGCACTTTTTTCCCTTTTGACCTTAATCGGTGTTGGGGATTTTTTCAATAGGTGAAGGGCCGGCGTTTGTAGTTGTCTTCTAGCATAGCCAATCGCAAGAACCATAAAGAAAGTCGCTGGCAGTATCACTAAAGCGATCAAGAGCTGCCAGTGAAAATGAATGGTAATTTCTGGCAAAATCCTCTTCTCATTGCGAAAGTCATAAAAATGTCCCATCATTAGAAAAGAAGCTAAATAGCCAAGAAGCGCTCCAACTCCAAAACTGAGTCCAAAAGCCCAAAATCGTTTAGCCAACTGGCCATTGCTATAGCCTAAAGCCTTTAAAATCCCTAATTGTTCCTTGTGATCATCGACAAATTGTTTGATATAAAAGCACATGAGAAGGATCGACGTCAAGGACAAGACAACCCCACTGACCATGGCCACCATCCAGGAAAGTGAAACCTGGGCATCATAATAGGCCGTAATCATCGGATTGGTTTTAGAAATCTCCAACTGCTCGATATCAAGATAAAAATTCAAAAAGAGATTGGCCACAAAAACCGCACAGGCTCCAATGATACTGACGACAACTAATTTTCGAATATCTTTTACTGAAAACATGGCTTACCATCCAATCTCATAAGCAGTCTGTGGCTGATCATTGGTCACAACTTCAGTAATTTTGCCACTATTGACGCGAATGATGCTTCTGGCCATATCCGCAATATTTTGGTTGTGTGTCACCATGATTAGGGTAAAGCCTAGCTTTTCCTTCAACTTCCAGATATAGTCGAGAATCTTGCGCCCCGTTTCTTCATCCAGGGCTCCCGTCGGCTCATCTAAGAAAAGAATCTCTGGCTTTTTGGCCAAGGCTCGAGCAATGGAGACTCTCTGCTGTTCCCCACCCGACAATTCACTTGGATACTTGTCCAGCTTATCACCAAGACCCAAATCCTCAATGATCTGCAAAAAATCATGATTACTTGCCAGATCAGCTCCCATCTTTACATTTTGTCTAACCGTTAGATTCGGCAATAAATAATACTGCTGAAAAATAAAGGCAATCTTCTCACGTCTAAAGGCTGTCAATTGAGCATCCGCGAGTTGTGATAAATCTTGCCCTTGAATGAGGATATGCCCCTCGTCTACCTTTTCTAAACCTGACAAAACGTTTAAGAGAGTTGACTTGCCTGATCCAGAAGGACCTAGGATAACCACATCATCTTGGTGTTGAATCTGCAAGTCAATCCCTTTTAAAACCTTGGTTTGACCGTAACTTTTGTGCACATTTTCTAGTTGAATCATTTTTTTCCTACCATTTCTTTGATGAGCGATTGACAAACCTCTGTCAGTGATCCAATTACTTCTTCCATGCTGAATTGATAAATACCAGAAGCAACCATAGAGGCCATCCCGTGTGAGTAGATAAATAGATGCTGGTACAAGCGACTAGCCTCCTCTACAGTCAAAGGATAGTCTGCGACAATCGAATCCAGAACCAATTGGTAACTATGATCCTTCATGGGAAGAAAATCTTGAAAGCGACGAATGGGATCTTTGCTAGGATTTTGGAAAAGCAATTGAAAGAGTTGGGGCTCTTTTGAGGCGAAAAGGATATAAGCAACCCCGACAGATCGAAAAGGCTTTTCATCTTCTAAGGCCTTGCGAATATACTCCACCACGACCATTTCCGCAGCACCAATAACCTCTGCTTGTAACTCGGCCATATTGGCAAATTGCCCAAAAATCACTCTCGGTGTGGCTCCCAGTTTCTCCGCTAATGCTCGAGCTGTCAAACTAGCTATTCCCTCTTCTCTCACCAATTGTAAAGCTGTACCAATGATAGTCTCTTTACTAAATTTAACCTTTGGTGGCATAAGACTCCTTTCGTGCAACATTCGTTGCGCAACACTTGTTGCATAAAAGGATACCATAAAAAGAAAGACTTGTCAAGAAAAAACTGTAAAACACAAAACAAAAAACAGAGGACTTTTTATTTCTTTGCTACCCATCCGATAGCATCGTGAGGTGGGTTTTCGGTGTCAATCCAGATGAATTCAATTCCAATTTCCCCGTTTTTGAATTTGGTCAATCGAATACCGTTGATTTCTAGTTCATTGAGTCGTTGACCTGTCAAGACTTCTCGTTTCTTCAACTGGAAAAGTTAAGGGGAACTAATATAAATCTTCAAGACTTCTGTATTCTATAACTTCATTCTTTATAATGCTCTTTTTGAATTCAAAATGATTCAAAGGATTATCAATTAACACTATCTTGGGAATATCATCTAGGTTAGTAACTAAGGATAAAATAAAATCTGATTTAAATTCTTTGGCTTTTTCATATTCTCTGGAAGTCAATCGAATGCGACCCTTAGGTTTTCGAATTCCTTTAACTTCGGCAAGATAAGAATGTTCTTGAACATCTACTTGGAAATCATATCCATCACCATAAAGACGGGCATCGGTTAACTGTCCACCTTGAAATTTTTCTTCTTTATCAAAATGAAGGATAAAATAATTCTCTGCCTCCATTCCCGTTTCTTGTAGACGTTTGAATTTAGTTCGAACTATTGGCTTTTCAACAATGGTTACACCTGTTTTCTTCCCTTCGCTTGCGAGTAACATTTTAACGATTTCTGCATAACTGTGAACATCTTCATTCCCAAACATCATGTCAATTAAATCTTTACGAAAACGGTAGACTTCAGCTTTTTGCCACCAGCCTTTTCGATTGTTGTCAAAATAAGGGTCGAATAAATCCATTCTATTTTTAACTACCCCAGTTGTTTTTGCGATGCCCAAAGAAACTATATAACGATAAAACTCAGATTTACTAGAGCATTGAAACTCTTTTATAAACAACTTATCAAATTTGGCAAGACCATAGCCAATTAAATTTAACAATTCATAATGAGGGTGTTTGGACATAACTTTCTCCATCAATAGATATTGATTTCATTATACAAAAAAACACGGCTTACCACCGTGTTTCTTTATTTATTTCACCAGTTTCTTCATCTCATCAATACGTGCTACGGTCGCGTCGTATTTGGCTTGGTAGTCGGCTTGTTTGTCGCGTTCTTTTTGGACGACTTCTGGTTTGGCGTTGGCTACGAAGCGTTCGTTAGAGAGCTTCTTACCAACCATATCCAGTTCTTTTTGCCATTTAGCCAGTTCCTTATCGAGACGAGCGAGTTCTTCTTCGACATTGAGGAGGTCTGCGAGTGGCAAGTAGATTTCTGCTCCTGTGATGACGCTTGACATTGCGAGTTCAGGTGCAGGGATGGTTGATGCGATTTCCAAGTGTTCTGGATTTGTGAAGCGTTTGATGTAGTTGACATTGCTGTTAAAGAAGGCTTCCAAGTCGCTATCGCTTGTCTTAACAAGGATAGTGATAGGCTTGCTTGGTGCAACGTTTACTTCTGCACGCGCATTACGAACAGCACGGATCAAGTCTTTAAGGCTTTCTACACCAGTGTGAGCAGCGAGGTCTTCAAAGGCTGGATTAACAGTTGGGTATTCTGCTGTAACGATAGAACCTTCTGAGATTTGTCCAAAGATTTCCTCTGTCACGAATGGCATGATTGGGTGAAGGAGACGAAGGATCTTGTCCAAAGTGTAAAGGAGAACAGAACGTGTGATGACTTTCTCTTCTTCGTTATCGCTATAAAGGACTTCCTTAGTCAACTCAACATACCAGTCCGCAAACTCGTCCCAGATGAAGTTGTAGAGGATGTGTCCAGCAACACCAAATTCAAACTTGTCAAAGTTTTCAGTAACTTTGCCGATCGTTTCATTGAGGTTGTGGAGAATCCAGCGGTCTGTGACATTTCCAGCTTCCTTATTGGCAACTTTTTCAACATTGGCAGTTGCTTGCTCAAGGGTCAAACCTTCATTGTTCATGAGGATGTAGCGAGAGATGTTCCAGATCTTGTTAATGAAGTTCCAAGAAGCATCCATTTTCTCGTAAGAGAAGCGCACGTCTTGCCCTGGGGCAGAACCGTTTGAAAGGAACCAACGAAGGGCATCTGCGCCGTATTTCTCGATGACATCCATCGGGTCAATCCCGTTACCAAGAGATTTTGACATCTTGCGTCCTTGCTCGTCACGAATGAGACCATGGATCAGAACGTTTTGGAATGGCTGACGGCCTGTGAATTCCAATGATTGGAAGATCATACGAGATACCCAGAAGAAGATGATGTCGTAACCTGTTACCAAGGTTGACGTTGGGAAGTAACGTTTGAAGTCTTCTGAGTCGACATCAGGCCAGCCCATGGTTGAGAATGGCCAAAGGGCCGAACTGAACCACGTATCCAAGACGTCTTCGTCTTGAGTCCATCCGTCACCTTCTGGAGCTTCTTCACCGACGTACATTTCACCCTCAGCATTGTACCAAGCAGGGATTTGGTGACCCCACCAGAGCTGACGAGAGATAACCCAGTCATGGACATTTTCCATCCATTGGAGGAAGGTATCGTTGAAACGAGGTGGGTAGAATTCTACCTTATCATCAGTATCTTGGTTAGCAATGGCATTCTTGGCCAATTGGTCCATCTTGACGAACCATTGCGTAGACAAGCGTGGTTCAACCACAACACCTGTACGCTCTGAGTGACCAACACTGTGGACGCGTTTTTCGATTTTAACAAGGGCACCGATTTCTTCCAACTTAGCAACAACTGCCTTACGAGCTTCAAAGCGATCCATGCCTGCAAATTCGAAGGCCAAGTCGTTCATAGTTCCGTCGTCGTTCATGACATTGACTTGTGGCAAGTTATGACGTTGACCAACCAAGAAGTCGTTTGGATCGTGAGCAGGCGTGATTTTCACGACACCAGTACCAAACTCAGGATCTGCGTGTTCGTCTCCAACAATCGGAATCAATTTGTTAGCGATTGGAAGGATGACGTTTTTACCAATCAAGTCCTTATAGCGTGGGTCTTCTGGATTGACTGCAACGGCAACGTCCCCAAACATAGTTTCAGGACGAGTGGTCGCCACTTCAAGGGCGCGTGATCCATCTTCCAGCATGTAGTTCATGTGGTAGAAGGCACCTTCGACATCCTTGTGAATCACCTCGATATCAGAAAGGGCTGTACGAGCTGCTGGGTCCCAGTTGATGATAAATTCACCACGGTAGATCCAGCCTTTCTTGTATAGGTCCACAAAGACCTTGCGAACGGCTTTTGACAAACCTTCATCAAGAGTGAAACGCTCACGAGAGTAGTCTACAGAGAGCCCCATCTTGCCCCATTGTTCCTTGATGGTAGTGGCATATTCGTCTTTCCATTCCCAGACTTTATCTAGGAATTTTTCACGACCAAGGTCATAACGCGTAATGCCCTCACCACGCAAGCGCTCCTCAACCTTAGCTTGAGTGGCAATACCAGCGTGGTCCATACCAGGAAGCCAAAGGGTGTCAAAACCTTGCATTCGTTTTTGACGGATGATGATATCCTGAAGAGTAGTGTCCCAAGCGTGACCAAGGTGGAGTTTCCCAGTTACGTTTGGTGGTGGAATGACGATCGAATAAGGCTTAGCCTTTTTATCGCCTGAAGGCTTGAAAACATCGGCATCAAGCCATTTTTGATAACGACCAGCCTCAACCTCGGCTGGATTGTATTTAGGTGAAAGTTCTTTAGACATGTGTGTGTCCTTTCTCTATTGTATTCATTTTATTTTGAATCTGCTTTGCAACTTCTTCTGCAGACAGATTCGTATTATTTATTTTAAGGTAGTGGTACAACTCGTTCGGTTGATGTTGGGAATTTAATTGAAGTGTTTCAGCAGTCTCCAAAATTTCTCTTTCAGATATCTCAATATGTCGTTTTAAGGGTTTGTGCTTTAATCGATTCTCCGTTCGATTTCGATGTAAGCGCTCCTCAAGACTTGTTTCCAACTCCACAAACAGAATCTCTTGATGATAGTCATCCAACAAATCCTGAATTTGCTTCAAATACAGTAGCTGGTACTGATTTGAAAAATCAATTACGTCTGTTAAAATCACAGATCGCTGATTCCTAGCACTTGCTCCAAGGAAAGAAAAGGTAATTCCACGAACAAATTCCCACATTTCCTCTGTATAGTCCTGATAGATTTCTAGTGCAAAATCGATGGCTTGATGGTTATAAAAGAGGGTAGCATTTGTCTTTCGAGATAACTCTTGGCTAATCGTCATTTTCCCAGAAGCCGGAGCCCCAATGATGAAAATGTGCATCAAACCACCTCCCACTCACTCTTCAGCAAGCCATATCTCAAATCATCACAGCGATTGCCTTGGGCATCTTTACGGTCTCGGATTCGAGCTTCTAAGGTAAAGCCAAGTTTCTCAGCGACTCGTTGACTTTTGATATTGTTGCCAAAACAAGTCAGTTCAATCTTATGCAGATTCAATTCTTTAAAACCTAGCTCAATCAAGGCACGTGCTGCTTCTGGCACATATCCTAAGCCCCAATCGTCTGGATGCAAGATATAGCCAATCTCCAGCACATCATCTTCATGGCGATGGTTGAAATCAACAGAGCCAACAATTTTATCCGTCCCTTTGACGACAATTCCGTAGCCTGCTGGGAGATTTTCCTTTTGATTGCGCTCAGGAAGGATATGCTCCAGATAATAAATTTCATCCTCCAAGGTCTTGACGGGCGGAAAGCCTGCTGGGTAGGAAACTTCTGGCCTACTGGCATAGTCAAAGATATCCACTGCATCCGCCACTGTACGGACTCGTAACACTAGCCGTTCGGTTTCTAATCGTTCTGGTAATTGTGCTTGCTCCATCTTCAGCCCTCACTTTCCATAAAAAAATGCCCCTGCCATCTACATGACAGGGACGAATGTGTTTATCCGCGGTACCACCCAATTTCGGGCAGATGCCCGCAACTCTCGTCTTTATAATAAAAAGACAATATTATTTCATTTTTTATCCATCAGCAACCAGTTTTGACACATTTGTGGACTTCTCAGCACCGCCACTTTCTGTAAAATGTGGGATCCAAAACACCTCTAATGGCTCTATTGTAGCAAGTTTTTGACGGAAATGCAAGGGACAAGAAAAATTACTTGAAGCTGATTCCGTGTTCTTTTAATTTCTTAATCGTAGCTGGGCCGATTCCCTTCAAGGCAAGGAGTTCTTTTTCAGTCCAGTTTTTGAAGTCAGCAGCTGACTTGATACCTTCATCATAAAAAGTCTTAGCGCGATCTACTGAGAGGCCACCCAAAGTAGCTGCGAAATCTTCTACTGAATTCGCCACTTTTTGAGCTTGTTCCTTGGTCGCTTCTACTGCTTGTTCCACTTTTTTAGAGACAACTTTTCCTGCTTGGCTGGCAGATTTTTCTGCATGTTTCACGACTTTCTTGGTCTCTTCGACAACCTTGGTCACTGTAGTTGAAAATGCACCTGAACGACGGAGGCTATTTCGCAATTGTTTTTTACGTTGGAGTTTCTTTGACATGATAAAATCCTTTCAATAAAAAATCCCTGCTCTGACAAGGATTTAATAAAGATATTCTATCAAGATTTTGGCAAAAAATCAAGAAAGTATCTAAATTTTAATAGTTTCGCTCACCAAACAATCCTTCTGGCAAATCATGGAAACCCTTGCCTGCTTTGAAGTTTTCAAACTTACCAAGCAAGAACTGGTAGGCATCCAAGCGACTCTCGTAGCGAATCATGGCATCTTTGGCACGCTCGTCTTGGTCTTCTTCGTAAACCTTCTGACTTTCCTTGTGCGCCATGTCGTTGATCATGATCTGGGTATTGACCCAGGCCTCAAATTCCTTCATAAATTCTTGTTCGTAACTCATTGATTCTCCTTATTCTAATCCACGGAAGTAGTCCGTATCAATCTCACGGTAGGGCTGAATGTCCTGAACATACTCCAGCACACCTTGGAATTCCCCATTTTCATCGTGTACTGCAGCGTAGGTGATGTGGACAAACTTACCTCGCGACTCAGACTTGAACCACATTTCATACTTGTCCTTGACTCCTTCACGAAGACCTTGCATGATAGCTTTGACTTTCTCCAAATATTTTGGCGGATGGCAGAGTTCAACATTGCGTCCGACTTGGGACGGCGTCCGTTTGAAAATCATCTCATCAGCTGGCGCATTATCATTGTAATACTGGAAAATATCGTCCTTATTAACAAAGGTAATCTCCATGGGGAGGTGATTGAGGATGAGGTTGGCCTGCTCAACTGAGAGATAGCCATTGCCAAAAGCCTGTTGACTATGGCGGTCCAGCACTGCTTCCTTTTCCTTAGGGGTAAAGGTAATGGTAAACTGGCCTTCTGGCGTATCGATAACTTGCTGAACTTGACCTTCTGCCGTGTCTAGTTGTACGGGTTCCTCTGCACTCTTTTCCTCAACGAAACTCTGTCTTTCCGGAATCCACTTCTCTGACGGACGGATGATGGCATAGCCGTAGGCATCGCTCTCCTCCGCAATCTGAATCCAGTCATCCTGAGTGAAGGACTCAAGAAGAATCATGAGAAGGATAGACTCTTCCTTAAAAATCATACTTTCAAACTCTGTCGCAAAAGCTTCAAAAGTTTCCTTTACAGTGCTAATTGGAACTTCTGGTAGTGCCTTAGCCGTCGCTAGAGCTGTCTGAAAGAGTTCCCTGATCTGATCATCCACTCCCCACATGACCTTAGGGGGTGAATCGTGACCATAGCGCTCCATGATGGGAAAGAAGAGTTCTTCCTTGCGCTGGTAGTGGATATCAAATTGCCCCAACAGCCCCATTTGACGGACCAAACCCTTACGCATCTCTGCCAGCATTTCCTCGTCTTCCATAGACTCATAGGTATCTAACAATCTCCGAATGCGAATCAAGGCAGCACGAAGGGCCAGATTTTCATCCTTGAAGACGCGAACGGGATGGCCAGGATGCTCGGTATCTTCTACTTCAACACCCTTAACAGCATTTTTAAAAAGATTGGCATGGACATCACAAAGTTCCATGACATCTTCAAAGGTGACACCTGAGTCTGAGTTCATCAATTCGTGCTCCATGAGGGAAATCTCGATAGCTGAGACACCCGTAAAGGTCGCATCAAAACGCTCCTGAACCGACTCAGGAGAGGCACCATTGTGCAATTCTAACAAAATATCCCGTAGGATATGAATCCGTTCATCTGCCATTAGTCTAATCCAATCACTTCGTAACCATTCGCTTCCAGTGTGCGGACAATCTTGTCCATAGGAGTTCCTTCAAGCTTAGAACCCTGTTTGAGCGACACTTTGCGACCGACTGTATTGCGCATCAAGGGATTGGCAAGTGGTTTAAAACCGAGCTCCACTAGGATTTCCAAGACTTCTGGATGCTTGTCCACCACTTCTGCAACGGGAATTGACACATCGATGATATTGTCCATGACGACCTCCATGTATGTTCTAATACTCAATGAAAATCAAAGAGCAAACTAGGAAGCTAGCCGCAGGCTGCTCAAAACAGTGTTTTGAGGTTGTGGATAGAACTGACGAAGTCAGTAACCATACCTACGGCAAGGTGAAGCTGACGTGGTTTGAAGAGATTTTCGAAGAGTATAAAATGATTTTACTGCTTATATTATACCATATGGGAAGAGATTAAAAAACTAGCAGTGGAATTCCTGCTAGTTTCTTTCATTTCAAGTTATTCCTTATCATCTGGTTTTGCGAGCCACTGAGCTACATCCATCAGCTTGTCAGCAAGCAGTACTTTCCCGAAACCTACTAGAGCATTGTCATCTTTTTTCATGTTCTTCAGGACTTTGAGGCTTTGCATCACAAAAAAGTAATTCCCGTAAGTCTTGGTCAGAATTTTAATGAATCCCATATTACTCACCTTCGATGATTTCAGCTTCTTTTCGGATAATATCAACATCTTTTTGATATTGAACTTCATTGTAGTTGACTAGCTTGGACAATTCCTGTTGCAATCTTTCTCCCATTGGCTTCATGGTCGCAAAGGTTAAGCCACCAGAAATGACTCCACCTAAGATAGGGATCACTTTCCCCATCCCTTTGGCTAGGCCTCCTTTTGTCAGATTGACTCCAAAAATCTTCAAAACTTTTTCTAAAATTGGATACCAAAGAGTTTTTGTCAAGGCTTTCTTGTTCACTACTTTTATGACTTGCTTGGCTACTGTCACACCGCCTGATCGAAGCAGAGCACCTGCGCCATTTACTCCCAGCATCACACCGAGATACAGCAAGAGAGTGTTTTTAGCATCTTCACTTAACTCATTGCGCGATGCCCAGAGATCATCAAACCCGTAAATATACCCTAGCTCCTGAGCTAGTTTTAATGAGAATGCATAAAACTGGGCTACGTCTGTCGGAATAGTAATCGCCATGACAATCCCTCCAGGTAAACCTGCCAAAACCGAAGTTCCACTGGCTAACAGGACATTATCCTTAATACAGGCCTTGGCCACTCTATCCAAGCTTTCTTGAGGCAACAAAGAAGTCGGTCCTTGTTCAATCAAAGTTGGAATATCCTTACGGTCTAATTCCTTTGAAAACTTTTCTACTAAAAATTTCTCTCGATCAACTTTGACTACGGGTAATTTTACCACTTGTTGCAACACTTGCATAGCTATATCTTGTTTAGCCATATGTCTCTCCGTTTTTCATTTATATCAAGCTTTATCATATCATACTATTTGAAATTTACAAATTTTTTAAACTGATTTTTATCAGATAGATATATCGTCAAATAGCAATGATCATACTCTAGCAACAAAAAAGAGGGTCACCCCTCTTTTTTAGTTCTTATCCAGATTGCGTAGCATTTCGTCAATCTTGTTTCCATATTCGATGGATTCGTCTTTGACGAAGGTTAAATCTGGGATTTTGTACAATTTCAAATTGCGACCTAGTTCACGTTTGATGGTACCAGTTGCTTTTTCAAGCCCGATTTGAGCTTTTTGATTATCTGAAGCAAGGTTACTCAAAATGGTGTAGTAAACCTTGGCAACAGACAAGTCACCTAGCATCTGAACATCTGTAATGGTCACACCTTGGACACGCGGATCACGGACTTTCTTTTGCAAAATCTCATTGACTTCACGCTTGATTTCCATGCCCACACGATCCGTACGGAAATGATTTGCCATGATATTCCTTTCTCTACTTTGAACCAAAAGCTAGGCCAGCAGACCTAGCTATTTTTAAATTTATTGTTTTTCAATTCAAATTGAAACGAAGTGCAATTTGAACTCATTCGCTTCTTTCGCTGTGGTGAAAGTGATGGAACTGATTTATCAGTCCCATCACAGGGGATTTTTGAGACACTAGGCTCAAAAATAAGCAATGAAACCATCGGTTTGCTTGCGTCCCTCACCACCTAAGAAAGGAGCAAAAATCTTAACGTTTGATTTCTTCCATGACGTATGCCTCAATCACATCATCAGTCTTGATATCATTGTAGCCATCAATCATCAATCCACCTTCACGACCATTTGTAACTTCTTTGACGTCATCTTTATAGTGTTTCAAGCTTGCGAGTTCGCCATCATAGATAACGACACCATCACGGATAACACGAACTTTCGAGTCACGGGTAACCTTACCGTTGATAACCATGAATCCACCGATAGTTCCGACTTTAGATACCTTAAAGGTTTCACGGATAACTGCTTCACCGATAACTTTTTCTTCGAATTCTGGGTCAAGCATCCCTTTCATGGCTTCTTCCATCTCTTCGATAACCTTATAGATAATGCTGTGGAGACGGATTTCAACATCGTCAGCTTCGGCTTGTTGACGCGCTTGTGGTGTAGGGCGTACGTTGAAACCAACGATAAAGGCATTGGAAGCTTCCGCAAGAGTCACGTCAGATTCGTTGATAGCACCGACTGCCGAGTGGACAATGGTAACTTTGACACCTTCTACATCGATCTTTTGAAGTGAGGCAGAAAGAGCTTCAACAGAACCTTGTACGTCGGCCTTGATGATAACATTAACTGACTTGAGCTCACCAGCTTTAAGCGTATCAAAGAGGTTTTCAAGGCTGACACGTTGGGTAGCTTGACGTTGTTTCATAAGGGCACGTTTGGCACGCTCTTCACCTGCTGCACGCGCAGATTTTTCATCTTCGTAAACCGCAAAGTGGTCACCCGCCATTGGCGCTTCATTCAAACCAGTAATAGAAACTGGTGTTGATGGACCTGCAACCTTAACACGACGACCAAGGTCATTGGTCATAGCACGGACACGACCGAAGGTATTTCCGACAACGATTGGGTCTTGGACATTCAAGGTACCTTGTTGGACAAGAAGGGTTGCGACCGCACCTTTTCCTTTATCCAAGCGCGCTTCGATAACCGTACCGATCGCACGCACTGTTGGGTCTGCCTTGAGTTCTTGGATTTCAGCTACAAGAAGGACTGTTTCCAACAATTCTTCGATATTTTGGTTGAATTTAGCTGAGATTTCAACAAATTCAGAATCTCCACCCCAGGCCGTTGACATAACCCCATGCTCAGCCAATTCACCGATAACGCGTTCCGGGTTGGCACCTGGTTTATCAATCTTGTTGATAGCTACGATGATTGGAACGTTGGCCGCTTTTGAGTGGTTGATGGCTTCGATAGTCTGAGGCATAACCCCATCGTCGGCCGCTACAACCAAGATGGTAATATCGGTAACAGATGCACCACGCGCACGCATAGAAGTAAAGGCCGCGTGTCCTGGTGTATCAAGGAAGGTGATCTTCTTGCCATTTTCCACGATTTGATAGGCACCGATATGCTGAGTGATACCACCTGCCTCACCTGTCGCAACGCGAGAGTTACGAAGGGTATCCAAAAGTGTTGTCTTACCATGGTCAACGTGTCCCATGATGGTGACAACTGGTGGACGCTCAACCAATTCATCTTCATTGAGATAACCATCTTCTACGAAGAAACGTTCGATGTCGGCATTATCCACTTCAACCTTTTGTTTGGCTTCGATACCGTAATCCACCATGAGGAGTTCGATGGTCTCTCCATCCAAGGATTGGTTTTGTGTGGCCATAATCCCCATCATAAAGAGTTTCTTAACGATTTCAGCTGGTTCACGTTTGATACGTTTTGCGATTTCCGCAACAGTCATACCATCTGTATATTCGAATTCTGTTGGCAATTCATGGAACTTGCGCTCTGTAACAGGTTTCGGAGTCTGGTTACGATTGTTTTGCTTGTTCCCTTTTTTATTTTTCTTGTTGTTATTCCAGTTACTATTTCTTTGATTTCTCACTTGATTCTGACTACTTCGATTCTTTTGTTGTTTTCTAGGACCATCTTCTTCGTGATCATAATCGTCACGTTCTTTGTCTGGTCGAGCTTGTTTTTTACGACGTGTATCCACTGGCGCTTCTTTCGCTACAGGAGCTACTGTTACGGCTGGCTGCGTTTGTTCAGCTAGCTTAGCAGCTTCTTCAAAGATTTCCTCTGGTTCCTTGCGTTTATTAGCTTGAGCCAAGGCTTCTTTGGCAGCTTGCGATTGTTTGAAGCGCTCCTCGCTTGAGCGAGCGTACTCTGCATTTTGCTCTGCTTTTAGAGCCGCTGCACGGGCTTTAAAGTCAACACGTGGTCCAGCTTGTTTTGGCTGGAAGTCTTGTTGCTGACGGCGATCATTGCCACGATTCCCTTGACCTTGTGGTTTTTTCCCTTGGTCGTTAAATCGGCGATTGTCGCGGTTCCCTTGACCAGGTTTACCACCATTACGGCCGTCATTTTTCTGACGGTTGCCGTTTTGTTGTTGGTCACGGTTGTTGCCCTTGTTTTGTTTGCGTCGCTCTGCCTGCTCTTTGGCACGCGCCTCACGCTCCGCCTTGAAGTTTCGACTCTGTGGTCTTGCGGCCACCACTTTTTCTTCCTTAGGAGCTGCAGGTGCAGCTGGTTTACTTTCTTCCTTAGCGGCTACTGGTTTAGCTGATACAGGCTTTTCTGCTTTCTTTTCTACACTTGCTTTTGGTGCTGCAGGTTTTGCTTCTGCCTTAGGGGCAGGCGCAGGTTTAAAGCTAGCTGCGATTTGTTCAGCAGCAGCTGCTTCCACGCTCGATGAGTGGCTTTTCACATCCAAGCCCAACTCTTTTGCACGCGCTACAACTTCTTTACTTTCTTTTCCAAGTTCTTTTGCGATTTCGTACAATCTTTTCTTAGACAAATCATGTCCTCCTCTTCTATTCCATAAGAGACCTCATTTTCTTTGTAAATCCAGCATCTGTCACAGCCAAAACCTTTCTCGATTTTCCGACTGCTATGCTTAATTCCAGTGTTGAAAACACGGTTATAACTTCTACTTGATAATAGTCACTTTTATCTTGAATCTTCTTGGTCAGATTGGGACCAGCATCATGAGCTAGAAAAACTAGCTTGGCTTTCTGGTCTTGGATGGATTTAACCACCAATTCCTCACCTGATATGATCCGGCCTGCTCGTTGAGCAAGTCCCAAGAGATTGCTTATCTTTTGCTTATTCAAGTCCTAACTCTCTTCTTTTCACTTTGTGATCCACATAGGCGATCAACTCGTCATAAAAGCTTTCTTCCACTTCCATGTTAAAGCTGCGGTTAAAGACTTTCTTCTTTTTGGCCTCTAGGGCTTCTGTATTGTCTAGCTTGATATAAGCGCCACGGCCATTGGCCTTGCCTGTCGGATCGATAAAGACCTCTCCTTCTTTGTTCTTGACAATGCGGAGCAAATCACGCTTATCAATCACTTCGTTGGATACAACAGACTTGCGCAAAGGGATTTTTCTTGTTTTCATCTTTCCCTCCTCTAGCAGCTTTTATTCTTCTGTCAATTCATCCGTAGCTGCGTAATCCACTTGACCTGCTTCTTCCATAGCTTCAAATTCACTGGCTGACTTGATATCGATACGGTAACCTGTCAAATGAGCCGCCAAGCGAACGTTTTGTCCACGACGACCGATAGCAAGAGAAAGCTTGTTATCAGGTACAACGACCAAGGCACGTTTGCTGTCGTTTTCATCAAAGATAACTTGGTCAACCTCAGCAGGAGCGATAGCATTGTAGATAAATTCAGCTGGATCTGCTACCCACTCGATAACGTCGATGTTTTCTTCGACAGGAATCATGCGGTCGCTCTTGGCATCGTAACGAGCTGGGTGGAATTTGCTGGTTATTTTCTTGATGTTGGCACCACCACGTCCAACGATTGTCCCGATAGCGTCCACGTTTGGATTGTGGCTACGAACGGCAACCTTGGTACGGTCACCAGCTTCGCGGGCTACGCTCATGATTTCAACAGTTCCGTCATAAACTTCTGGAATTTCTTGCTCCATCAAACGCTTAATCATCTCTGGATGGCTTCGGCTAACAAAGACGTTAACACCACGAGGGTTGTCTTCAACCTTGTAGACATATACTTCGATACGGTCGTGGGAAGCAAAGACTTCTCCAGGGATTTGGTCTTGTTTTGACAATTGGGCTTCGATGCTGCCAAGGTTGACGTAAATAAAGCGGTTGTCAAATCGTTCTACTGTACCAGACATGATTTCTTGTTCATGTTCTTTATAAGTATTGTAAGTGATGGCACGTGTTTGCTTGCGCATTTTTTCCATGATGGTTTGTTTAGCAGATTGGGCTGCTACACGACCAAACTCAGCAGGTGCTTCTTCAAACTTGATTTTGTCACCAAGCTCATAGGCTGAATTAATGGCAAGGGCATCCTTCAAGCTGATTTCCAAACGGCTATCAAATACTTCATCAACAACTTCACGGACAGTATAGACAGTAAAGTCTCCTGTTTTTTCATTGAAGTCGATGGCTACGCTGTCAGATTGACCATAGCGTCTGCGATAAGCGGAACGAAGCGACTCTACTACTGCCTCGATAATGTCTTCTTTTTTGATTCCCTTGTCTTCTTCCAAAATGCGGAAGGCCTCTAGCATTTCTTTACTCATGTTTTCTTTGCTTTTGAATCCTCAAAAGCTATCCTTTCTTTTCTATAGTTTTACTGCTAAACGTGCTTTTGATACTAAACTGTATGGAATTTGGACAGTTTTCTTACGTGTCTTGTCCATATACTCCATAGTCAACTCGTCCTCTTCAAAGGACAGCAAGGTTCCTTCAAAGACTTTTTGCTTATCAATGGCTTGGTAGAGCCCGACATGGATGTATTTCCCAACTGCTCCAGCGACAGCATCCTTGGTTTTCAAAGGACGTTCCAAGCCTGGACTGGTGATTTCTAGGAAATATTGTTCTGGGAAGGGATCAGGCTTGATGGTGTCTAGGACAGGACTGATGATTTCTGTCAGGTCTGCCGTGTCGTTCAAGGTAATTCCTTCAGGTTTATCTACAAAAATACTGAGAATCATGTCACTGCCAATCTTTCCATACTCGATATCCACGAGCTCGAAAGGCGCTTGGATGACAGGTTCTACAACTTCTCTGACTAATTCTACGATTGTTGCGATTGCGTCCACCTCCTCATAAGCAAGAGGCGAAGATATTTCCCCGCCTCTCTTTCTCATATTCTTACTATCAGTATAGCACGTTTGTCAATTTATGTAAAGTATTAGCACTCAAACAGCTGGTTTTCAAGCTATTTCTTAAAATTCTGCCTCAACTCGGTAGATCACTTGACCTTTGCTGGAGAATTTTTGCTCATATTCTGTCATGACATTGCCTTCAAAATCACTGGCATGCAAGTCTAGCCAAACACCATTGAGTTTCATCCCATACTGAGAAAAGCTCACTAGACTATACTCAAATAAGCCACGATTGTCTGTCTTGAAATGGATTTCCCCATTCTCAGGCAAGATGCGCTTGAAGGTATCCAAGAAACTCTTGTAAGTCAAACGACGTTTTTCATGGCGTTTTTTAGGCCAGGGATCAGAAAAGTTTAGGTAGAGACGATCAATCTCACCGTCTTCAAAGTAGTCAGTCAAATCTGAACCATCTACCCACAGCAATTTGATATTTGGCACTCCAACTTCTAATACCTTATCCAAGGCATAACTCAATACCGACTTTTGGATATCAATCCCGATGTAGTTGATGTCAGGATTTTGCTTGGCCATTCCTGATACGAAGGCCCCTTTCCCACTTCCAACCTCTACATGAATAGGATGATCATTTCCAAACAAGTCTCGCCATTTCCCTTTAGCTTCCAAGGGATTGAGGACCACATACTGAGGATTGGCCTCTAGTAATTCTGTCGCCCCTTTACGATTTCTAACTCTCATCTCTTCTTTCCATACTTGTCACGGAAGACGCGCAAGGCGTAAATCTCCCGGTTTACATTGTCTAAATCTTGATTTTCACAGTATTTGGCAATCTGGTTCAAGTAAGAATACTGACCATACCAATACAATTTATCTAACACTGTCTGATTGTACTTATAGCCGTAGTCTCTCAACCATTGATGCCACTGATGATCTGGAATGTAGTGGCATAGCAAATGCGCTACATCAAACATACGATCCGTCAGACGAACCGAATCCCAATCCACTAGATAAACGAGTCCACTCTCTGTCTCAATCCAATTACTATGACGAAGATCCCCATGCACAATCGTTGCATGGTCTTCCCTAAAACCTGGAACCGTCTTACCTAGCTCAGCAATCACACTGTTCAAATAGTGGTTCTGCTTCAAGATTTCTGGAACTCCTTGCTGCCAAGAACGTAGCAAATCAACTGGTGTTTCCATAGTATAGCCCAAACGGCTCAACTGCTTCATCAAGGGACGCGAGCGGTGAAGGCGGTTCAAGATATTGATAATCTGCTTGCGATTCATGTCGTAAGGGGTCAATATTTTGCCCATCAACCATTCCTGAGCACACATATCACTGCCATCTGGCAAACGACGAGTCCATAGTAATTGAGGAGCGATTTGTTCTCTGGCTAGGCCAGGTAGGATTGGAGAGGTGTTCATTTTTACAAAGACGCGCTTCCCATCAGGGTAGCTTCCCATATAAGCCTTGCCGCTCTTCCCAGGTATAGGGGTCAGCGTTAGCTCATTATCACCCAAGTCCATTTCTTTCCTCCGTATAAAGTTTCCTTACTATTCTACTAGTTTTTGGTCTATTCGTCAACCGCTTCACACCCGATTCCCAAAGAAAAGCATCTCAATTGATTCAGGCTATCATTATAGCTTAAAGAAGGCAAGCACCGTCTTTCTGCTTACCTTTTCATGATTTTTAGAAATAAGTTAAAAGTGGCAAACTGTTGTAAGACATGTGGACTAGAGTAGAAACCCACAAATTTTGGCTCTTTTTGTAAGCAAAGCCCAGCAACAAGCTCCCAAGTAGATAATAGAAAAACGAAGGCACATCATAAGGTTCATGCATGAAAGAAAAGAGAGAGGAAGTCAGTACAAGCCCTAACCAAGAATTTTCAAATATAGCCCCCTGAAGAAGTCCTCTGAACATGAGTTCCTCCTGGATTGGTCCCAAAACTATAACACTTACAATAAAGGAAAGCGGAAGCCCTTTACTCGTTTCCTCAAGGTGTTGAGCCGAGGCACCAGATGCAACTGAGAAAAAAGCATAATAGCCTATATTTACCAGCACCGTGAGAAGAAAGATTCCAATGAACAGCAAGAGTTGTTTCTTACTTAAAATCCCAAAAGAAATCATATCAAACCATCTCGCATAGCCAAAACTAAGGAAAAGCAAGAGACTCTTTATAATAATGAATGTGTACTGGTGTTGAAAATAATCCCCTTGATTAATGGAATAACCCGCTGCACCAACGATTGCAAATACTAAAAATCCAAAAAACAAGGCATGACACTTATTGAAAATGGCCATAAAGCTATCCTCCTCAACAAACAAACTTTCCTACAAGTCATCCTTTAGCTCTAGTCTTTCCAAAACAAACCATTTTAGTAACCAAAATCCGATAACATAACCAGCTCCTAAGAATATAGCCATAAAAGCTAACATGGGATTCAGGGAAGAAAAGACCGCCGCAGATACAAAGGTTAACACAAAAACATTAAAGGCAATGGTATCAGAAGCCAAGACTAGAATATAAGGTGTCAACCAGTCTAAAGTTTTTGAATCTAGAAAAAATAAGTGTTTATACATGATGAACTCCTCTATGGCTGAAAAGTAAACCTTTTGGTTTTTTCACCCCAAGACCCTATGTAGAAAAGTGAGCAAAAATGGTAATGTCGCTACGATATTATTGATAACATGCACCGCATAGGATGGATAAATGCTCTTGGTATAGCGGGTCAAACCAGCAAAGATGATTCCAACTGTTGCAAAGACGAAGATATCTAACAGACTAGGTAGGCTTGAAAAATGAGGGAGAGCAAATAAAATAGAAGGAAGAAGCAAATCAAGACCAAATCGCGAATGCTTAAAGAAAGCGTGTTGCAGTAATCCTCTATAGATTAACTCTTCCATCAGTGGAACCAGAAAGAACAGGGCTATATAAATACCTAGCTCTGCAAAGTTAGTCCCACTATAACCAATCAATACAGCCCAACCTTCCGCAGTTGACTGAACATGTTTAGCTGTCTGAACGTTAAAAGAGATCTGGAACACTACCACTAATACTGTCAAAATCGAATACCAAAACCATTTTTTTCTTGGAATGCGAAAGAGATAACCATGGCCTGTCTTAACAAGAACCACAATCATGACTCCAATAAAAAGTAAACTCAAGATATTTTGAATCCAGAATAAATTGCCTATCTGAGAAGAAAATTGCCAATAATTTTGAACGATGAGCGTTAGCTGAGAAAGGCCAAATACGAAAAATAGGTAGGATAAAATTGCACTTGTTTTGAATAGAAGCTGATACTTTTTCATAGAAATTCTTCCTCATTTCTTATATTTTAGCCTATATTCCACATAAATGAAAACCTGCTCCTATATAACCAAGGTCACGATAACCACGAGGGCAGGACCCACTTACTGGAAAAGGACCTGAATTTTTTAATATAGAAGGGTAAGAACCAAATGGACTTCCCTGATAAGCATACCCTCTATAAATATCAGATACATCTCCACCCTCTATATGATCAAGTATCTCAGTATCCATAATTTCAAATTGTTCCATCATTCTTGTATCCATGCCAAATACTCCTTTTTATTTTTAATTTTTGTCTTGTTGCAACTTTGACAAGTTTAGTATATCATCGTTTATTAATTTTTTTCATCCAAATCTTGAATTGTCATCGAAACATCTTGAATTACTCAAAGAGCACAATCTTCCCAATCAACTAATAAGAAGAGACTGGGACAAAAAGATTTTGATTTTAGGAATTCTATATTATAAATTTTTAAAATCGATAGATTAGACAAAAAAGCGAACAAGACAGAATTCTGAGTGTTAGATAACTGATTTTGTTCGCTTTTTATATTTAATATTAGACTTTTGTCCCAGTCTCTTCTTAAAATCGATAATTATTTTTACTCCACTATTTTTAGCTAAATATCCTGTGTAAAAAAGTCAGCAAAAATGGTGATGTCGCGACAATATTATTGATAACATGCACCGCATAAGATGGATAAATGCTCTTGGTATAGCGGGTCAAACCGGCAAGGATGATTCCAAATGTTGCAAAGACGGAAATATCTAACAAACTAGGTAGGCTTGAAAAATGAGGAAGTGCAAATCAAGGCCAAATCGCGAATGTTTAAAAAAGGCGTGTTGAAGTAATCCTCTATAGATTAACTCTTCCATCAGTATACCTATTTGTGCTTTAGAGTGTGAAGCCACTTTATCCTCTAAACGTGTCTTACTATAACATTCCTGTTCTTTAAGCCACGATTTCGCTATGCCTTCTTCTCCCCGCTACCTCACGATAGTCAGGCTTGAGAATCGCTATTGAATTCATCGGTAGCGGGTGCACACGGAGGACTTACACATCAAATACACGACATGCCCGTCTTACTCAAAAAAGAAAGGACGAAATTCGTCCTTTCTCGATCTTAGCTTTTCTTCAACTCACTACAGTTGACAATGAGCCAAAGGATAGTTAATAACCTATTGAAGTGTCAAATGTTGCTAACTCCATTTATCTTCAAATTTAAATAGACACATTATCGGAGTTATCAGTAAGAAAAAATCTAACCAGTTCAGATAATTCATAATATAGGATATAATACCAGCCATAACGAAAAGGTACAAAGCTGTACGATATCCTCTCTTTGGGTTTTTATCAGCCTTGGTGTTAAAAATAATGTACACACAACAAATTGCAATGAGTATAAGCTGAATTATAGTTTCATTTAACATATCAACACCCATTCCTTTTTAAAACTATTTTGGGGGTCTCAATCCAAAAGCTATAATGCCACCTACTATAGCGCCCCCTGTTGCGCAAATCAAGTAAGCTTGAGGGCCTCCAGCGATACAAGATTGTCCTGCCTGAAATGCACCCGACAAGGCTCCTACAACTACATCTCCTCCCAATCCACCTCCAGAAATATTACTTAATTCTTGATTGTCTACTATTTTGTAATCAAACATAATTTCTACTCCCTTCTATGGCCAAATATTATCAGCAATTGCAGTAAAAGCACCACCAAGTTTAGCTCCAGCCCAAGCACAGCCAGCAGTCATAGTCCATGCTGAACCACTAGTAAGGAGCCCTCCTACCGTACACATAGCAACTCCGATACCTGCTCCATAGACAGTTCCTTTTCCTACTGTTCCTCAATCAGTTCCTCCCTCAATGCTAGCCAGCATATCAGTATCCATAATCTTAAATTGTTCCATCATTTTTGTATTCATATCGTATATAACTTTTCAGTTACGGAACAAGTTTAATATAAAAATTATCAAAAAAACATAGGCAATGAAGAGAAAAAATAATTTATCATAGATTAGAAATAATATGACAAAACAATTCAATGATGTTAATTCAATAGTCTTTTGTTTTTTATCAGAGGTACTTATAGATAGATAAATAAGATATGTTTGGAAAGCGAAGAGAATTATATAGAATACAGCTTTCATAAAATATATCTTCCATTTTTATGATGTAGCACTATAGGCTAAATATCCACAAATCAATGCTCCTCCAATTCCTCCTATTGCAGCGCCCCATGGTCCTAGAAACTTCCCATATTTCACTCCACCCGCTGCACAACCTAAAGCAGCAACTACAGCCGCTCCTCCGGAATTACCTCCATAAATCTCACTTAGCATTGTTTCATCTACATTATAATAAGTATTCATACAAATCTCCTTTTATCAAAATCCACCCGTTGCACCTGTTACTCCTGCCCAAAGAGCCACACCAAATTTAGCTCCTATGTATCCACATGCTCCCATAAATGGCGCTCCAACACCACTCGCAGCACAAATGGCTGTTCCTAAGCCCCAGCCACCAAAAGCTGCACCACCACCTTCTAAGACATTAGTTTGCCAATTATTCTTGCCTCCTTCAATACTGGATAACATAGTTATATCCATTTCATGAAATTGTCCTATCATTTTTGTATCCATAACGAATACCTCCATTTTAATCTTAATTTTAATTTTTGTCTTGTTGCAACTTTGACAAGTTTAGTATATCATCGTTTATTAATTTTTTTCATCCAAATCTTGAATTGCCATCGAAACGTCTTGAATTGTTAAAAAATTTAAAAAGCAAGCATTAAAAACATGCTTGCCCTTTCACTCTTGTCTATAGGCAAATTCTAGCCATATGTTATTACAAACAAATAATATCATTGCACCTGTTTACCATCTATTTTTATTTATGAATTTTTTGTTTCACTTTAATCATTATAGAAGCCATAAGAAACGCGACAGCTAGCCGAATCAGTTGGTAACTTTCTTCCTCTCCTGTTTTCGGTAATAATTTTTCATTCGAAGTAATAGATTGGCTTCCCTTAACATCGGTTAAAGGAGTTTTATTTTCTTGAGCAGCATCAAAAATAGGTTTGAGAGTTTCCAATTGATTCTTATTGTCTAACATTGCTAAATCGCCAGATTGAGTAGTTTTAGCTTTGGAAGTTGAGTTTATACTCTCCACTTTCCCACTATTTTCACTATTAGAATTGGGATTATCATTGGATATTTTCATTTCGGTTCTTTTTTCATCACTCATAACTTTGCTTTCACTTACAACTTTATCACTAGTACTCATGCTGTCATTTCTGGTTTTCTCATCATGCACATTTTCAGTTACTGTTTCCTCGGACGATGCTATTATTTCCGTTTGCTTAGGTGAGTTTCTCGAGTACATATAATCATAAACCTGTTGTGCAGTCGCTCCCCCACCAACCCATCCAGATATCGGACGTCCATTTCTTAAATACAAAATTGTTGGTGTTCCTGGAATACCGACTTTTTTAAATAGAAACTCTCTCGCTTCCCCATCAAAATCCTTACCATCCAAATCATAATACTCTAACTTCTTTTCAATCAAGTTATTAAATTCTTTCAATTCAGGAGAAAATTGACGACAATGAGAGCATGTTTTTCTACCAAAATATATAGTATGTTCCAATTGGTCCCCGGTAAAAGATTGACGAACGGCTTCAATATCTATCTTTTTAAATTCCGCAACATTCTGCTCATACTCTTCTGGGGTTACAATAGAAGGTTTATTCTCCACCTTTTCCTTAGTCGATGGCAAATCTGGTGCCACAAGAGAACTATCATTCGCCTGGATAGATGAAGTAGTCTGTTCTTCTGCATATACAGCACCTGTAGTAATAGATGCAAATACAAGTGGTACAAGTAATAGCGATTTTATCTTTTGTTTCTTCATAAGAATACTCCTTTACATTTGTTGTCTTTATCTTACCTTATTTAAGATTACAAATTCATATAAATCTTAAATGGTCATCAAAACATCTTGAATTGCAAAAACTTCATTAAAAAGGTAAGCATTTCGAAAACACTTACCCTTTTATACTTCATTAACCTCTACTTTTTATAATACTTCAACCCCCAAACGAAAGGAAGATGTTCCGTTTTTTAGCAAGAAAAGTTTTCATTTCTTTGCTCCTTTCTTTTTAGTTAAAGCAAAATAGATCATAACTGCAATCACATAAGCTATGGTATAAAATAGCTGATACCAAATACTTTCCCTAAGCGGATAAAGAAAGAGGGACATGATTAGATACAAGATGAAAATGATAAGTATTTTTTTCTTCATAAGATTTCCTCCTAAATGTGTGATTTATCTTAGTTGAGCAAGAACCTTTACACTGCTAGTATAGCACTCATTTTGACCTTGGATTACTCAAATCATGAATGGTCATCGAAACATCTTGAATTGCAAAAACTTCATTATAAAAGGGGTAAGTATTTCAAAAAAACTGACCCCTTTATACTTCATTAAGCTCTACTTTTTATAATACTTCAACCCCCAAACGAGCAGAAGCGTGATAATAAAGCATAGAATAGCTCCAATATAGGCGATTAGTTGTTGATAGGATTCTACTGCTGTGATACCTCTATACAAACAGATAATAGTCATAAAACATGTCAATCCTACGAACATTAGTTGATTGGCTCTAGGACTTATCAAACCATCATCTTCAAATTTTTTCACTCTCATTTACCTAGTGAGATAAACAACAGCCAAAATAGAAGTCAAGTTGATAACCACTAAAATAAATTGGTAGACTAAGGAAAAATTTAAAAATTGACGAGAGAGAAATAGATAAGTAGAGATTAGCAAAGGCAACTGACCTAGAAACAATCTCGTTAGAAATACGTTGCGTTTTTTAGCAAATATTTTTTCCATACCTAAACTCCATTACAATTAAATGATATCTAATCATTTTCTAAAATTTGATAACTTTTGTGAAATGTTTTAGCAGAAACAACTCTATGATTGGTGATATCTAGATAATCACCTGGGTAACCAAGAACATATATACCATAACCAGCGAATCCTCCTCCAACTGTTCCAACCAGACCAAACTTGATATTAGTTGTGAGAGAAGTATTAAGAGCCGCCATAAGAATGCGCACATGATTATCCAACCAAACCATATAATTTTTTTGAAAAGCTTCCTCTACCCAACTTGGTTTAGGAGTTGCTTGACCAATTTCCCAAACATCAACAATTTGATTCCCATATTTTGCCTTCATAGCTTCAATCCTTTTTAAATACCATTACATGAGTTTGGAGTTCCCCCTATACCATAAGGACTACATGGTTTCGAAGGATGTCTAATAGGCCACTTACCATTTAATTGATCCAAAGTTGGAGACGGTGCTAGTCCACCCAATAAACCAGAAAGCATATCTCCCCAACCTCCGAAACCTCCTTCAACTTTCGCAAGCATATCAGTATCCATAATCTCAAATTGTTCCATCATTTTTGTATTCATGACAAATACTCCTTTTTTTATTTTTAATTTTTTGTCCTGTTGCAACTTTGACAAGTTTAGTATATCATTGTTTGTTAAAGTTTTTCATCCAAATCTTGAATTGTCATCGAAACGTCTTGAATTAGCTTTTTATTTCAAAATACACCTATAGATTTTTAAAGAAAGATAGTTTCTAATCACTTTTTTACCATTCAGGAAGTTTCAATGACAATTCAAGATTTTATAAAATATGAACTTAGTATCATGGTATAATAAATTCATATTTTATATGAAAGGATTTGCCAATGACTTCTTATAAACATACATTTGTTCCTCAAATAGATGCTAGAGACTGTGGTGTCGCTGCCTTAGCCTCGATTGCTAAATTCTATGGTTCAGATTTTTCTCTAGCTCACTTGAGAGAACTTGCAAAGACCAACAAAGAAGGGACGACTGCTCTTGGCATTGTAAAAGCCGCAAATGAAATGGGATTTGAAACAAGGCCTGTTCAAGCAGATAAAACGCTCTTTGACATGAGTGATGTCCCCTATCCATTTATCGTTCACGTTAACAAAGAAGGGAAACTCCAACATTACTATGTTGTCTATCAAACAAAGAAAGACTATCTGATTATTGGTGATCCTGACCCTTCTGTAAAAATCACAAAAATGTCAAAAGAACGCTTTTTCTCTGAATGGACTGGAGTAGCTATTTTTCTAGCTCCCAAACCCAGCTATCAACCCCATAAAGATAAAAAGAATGGTCTACTGAGCTTCCTCCCTCTGATTTTCAAACAAAAATCTCTCATTGCTTACATTGTTCTCTCAAGCTTATTAGTCACTATTATCAATATCGGTGGTTCTTATTATCTCCAAGGAATCTTAGATGAATACATCCCAAATCAGATGAAATCAACTTTAGGAATTATCTCAATTGGTCTAATTATCACCTATATCCTCCAACAAGCCATGAGCTTCTCCAGAGATTATCTCCTAACTGTTCTGAGTCAGAGATTAAGTATTGATGTGATTTTATCCTATATTCGCCATATTTTTGAACTTCCTATGTCTTTCTTTGCGACACGTCGTACAGGAGAAATCATTTCACGGTTCACAGATGCTAACTCTATTATAGATGCCTTGGCTTCTACCATTCTTTCTCTTTTTCTGGATGTTTCTATTCTGATTCTTGTAGGGGGCGTCTTACTGGCACAAAACCCTAATCTCTTCCTTCTTTCTCTTATTTCCATTCCTATATACATGTTCATCATCTTTTCTTTTATGAAGCCTTTCGAAAAAATGAACCATGATGTCATGCAAAGTAATTCTATGGTTAGCTCTGCTATTATCGAAGATATCAACGGGATTGAAACTATAAAGTCGCTCACGAGTGAAGAAAATCGCTATCAAAATATAGACAGCGAATTTGTAGATTATTTGGAAAAATCCTTTAAACTTACTAAATATTCTATTTTACAAACTAATTTAAAGCAAGGAACAAAGTTAGTTCTTAATATCTTTATCCTATGGTTTGGTGCTCAATTAGTCATGTCGAGTAAAATTTCTATCGGTCAGCTGATTACCTTTAATACACTTCTTTCTTACTTTACAACTCCTATGGAAAATATTATCAACCTCCAAACCAAACTCCAATCTGCGAAGGTTGCTAATAACCGCTTGAACGAGGTCTATTTAGTCGAATCTGAATTTCAAGTTCAAGAAAACTCTGTTCATTCACATTTTTTGATGGGCGATATTGAATTTGATGACCTTTCTTATAAGTATGGTTTTGGGCGAGATACCTTAACGGATATTAATCTAACGATTAAACAAGGAGATAAGGTCAGCCTGGTTGGAGTTAGTGGTTCTGGTAAAACAACTTTAGCCAAAATGATTGTCAATTTCTTTGAACCTTACAAAGGACATATTTCCATCAATCATCAGGATATTAAAAATATTGATAAAAAAGTCTTGCGCCGTCATATTAATTACCTGCCCCAACAAGCCTATATCTTTAATGGCTCTATCTTGGAAAACTTAACCTTGGGTGGTAATAATATGATTAGCCAAGAAGATATTCTAAAAGCTTGCGAATTAGCTGAAATCCGTCAAGATATTGAAAGAATGCCTATGGGCTATCAAACTCAACTTTCTGATGGAGCAGGTCTGTCAGGAGGACAGAAGCAACGAATCGCCCTCGCTCGTGCTCTTTTAACTAAATCTCCTGTTTTAATACTAGATGAAGCTACTAGTGCTCTCGATGTTTTGACTGAGAAAAAGGTTATAGATAATCTTATGTCCCTAACTGATAAAACCATTCTCTTTGTAGCCCATCGTCTAAGTATAGCCGAACGGACTAACCGTGTCATTGTTCTTGACCAAGGGAAAATCATTGAAGTTGGTAGTCATCAAGAGTTAATACAGGCGCAAGGCTTCTACCATCATCTATTCAACAAATAAGGAGAATGTTATGAATCCTAATCTTTTTAGAAGCGTCGAGTTTTATCAGAGACGTTACCATAATTATGCGACAGTATTGATCATACCACTTTCATTACTGTTTACTTTCATCGTGATTTTCTCCCTTGTTGCTACAAAAGAGATTACTGTTACATCGCAAGGAGAAGTCACTCCTACAAGTGTCATTGCATCCATTCAGTCAACCAGTGATAATACTATCTTAGCTAATCATTTAGTGGCAAATCAAGTAGTTGAAAAAGGTGACTTACTCATCAAATACTCTGAAACAATGGAAGAAAGTCAGAAAACTGCCTTAGAAACTCAGTTACAAAGACTTGAGAAGCAAAAAGAAGGACTTGGAATTTTGAAACAAAGCTTAGAAAAAAATACCGATCTTTTTTCTGGTGAGGATGAGTTTGGCTACTATAATACCTTTATGAATTTTACTAAACAAGCTCATGATATTGAGCTGGGTATCTCAAAGACTAACACTGAAGTTTCAAATCAAGCCAATCTTGCTAATAGCAGTTCATCAGCTATCGAACAAGAAATTACAAAAATTCAACAACAAATTGGAGAATATGAAGAGCTGAGAGATGCTATCATAAACAAAAGAGCACGCTTACCGACTGGCAATCCACACCAGTCAATTTTGAATCGTTATCTTGTAGCCTCACAAGGACAAACACAGGGAACTGCAGAGGAGCCATTTTTATCTCAAATCAATCAAAGTATTGCAAATCTTGAATCATCTATCGCAAGCCTCAAAATTCAGCAAGCTGGTATCGGAAGTGTAGCAACTTATGATAATAGTTTAGAAACCAAAATTGAAGTACTCCGCACTCAATTTTTACAGACTGCTTCTCAGCAACAACTAACCGTGGAAAATCAATTAACAGAATTAAAAGTACAACTAGATCAAGCGACACAGCGCTTAGAAAATAATACCTTAACCGCTCCAAGTAAAGGTATCATTCATCTGAACAGCGAATTTGAAGGTAAAAATAGAATTCCGACTGGTACAGAAATTGCTCAAATATTCCCTGTCATCACAGATACAAGAGAAGTACTAATCACTTACTACGTATCATCTGACTATCTCCCCTTACTAGATAAAGGACAAACTGTAAGATTAAAACTTGAGAAGATTGGAAATCACGGTATTACCATCATTGGCCAACTTCAGAGCATTGATCAAACTCCTACCAGAACAGAACAAGGAAATCTCTTTAAACTAACCGCTCTTGCAAAACTATCTAATGAGGACAGTAAACTCATCCAATACGGCTTACAAGGTCGCGTCACTAGTGTAACTGCAAAGAAAACATATTTTGATTATTTCAAAGATAAAATTTTAACACATTCTGATTAATTTTCAGATAACACTCTATAACTATTTATTATCTTATAAAACAGGAGAATCGTAACATGGATAAGAATCAAAACCTAACTTCATTTCAAGAACTAACAACTACTGAACTCAACCAGATTACAGGTGGAGGATGGTGGGAAAATTTCTTATATAGCGTTAATAGATATTCTCATAACATCACACAAGGACTTCATCAGCCAATACAACTATAAAAAAATAAGATCGAGATACAAGAACTCTCGGTCTTATTTTCATCATTCTGTATGCATCATAGTAAGTATCTGACGAAAGACTTGATTTTGACAGATAGTATTGAGACTAGCATTGGGATAACTTTCCACTATCTTCATAACGGTATAAAGACCAACTCCTCTCTCCTCCCCTTTAGAACTAACTCCAAAAGAGAAGATTTCAGAAACATCTATGCCCTCTTCTTTGATGGAGTTTTCAATGATAAAGTTTTCCTTCGCTCCACTTTTTAAAAAGGCGATTGAGACATAAGGTTGACTAGCCTCTGCACTAGCTTCAATAGCATTGTCACAAAGGATAGACACAATGGTTAGAAAATCAAGTAGGCTCATCCCCTCAACTTGAATCTCCTCAGGAACCTCGACATTAAAGACAATATCCTTTTCTCTGGCTTTTATAAATTTTCCTGCGAGGAGACTTTTGAGGGCACGGTCCCGAATATTCACCAATCGGCCCAGGTCATATTTGTTGTCCTGCAATTTTTCACTAGAATCCTTCAAGACGGAGTCGTAGATCTCTTTTATCTGCTCCATATCCTCCTCTTCAATGCCTAGGCTTAAGCTGGTCAAGAGGTTGGCATAATCATGACGAAAGCTCCGAACTTCCTTATAAAGCTCCTCTATATGCCGACTATAGCGTTCCATATCTCTATAGCGCAGGGCCTGCTCTTGGTTCAGTTTCTCCTGAAGTTTTTCCTTCAAATAGGTATCCAGCTTCTTGATAACCCCCATAAAAAAGAGCATGTAAAACACTAGGATCAGATGGCGAACAGTCTTTGATTGAATGCTTTGTTCATATTCAAAGAAAGACAGAGTTTCCATAACTAGATAGTAGGTTCCCATTATCCAGTTAATTTTAGTCAGGGACTTTTGAAAACCTTTATCTAGAATCTCCCTTCTCAAACTAGTAAAATCATAGTCCAACCATTTCAAAAAGACTAGAGAAATGAAGAAATTGAAAATTATTATACATAACCCAGTAAGTGAGTAGCCATCATATACTTGCCCTTGTCCCAAAAATGGAAGCACAAAATAGGAGACTCCTCTATAAAAGAGATTCACCAATATCATTGGAAAGAGACCATAAAAGAAAAGAAGTTTTTTAGGAAGCCCTCTTAACAATAAGAAAGATAACCCTATGCCAAACAAAGGTTCTATAAAATATGACAAATATTCACTCACAGCTAAAAATTTAAAAGTCGCAAAAATGGCCCCTAGGAGAAATTTCAGAAGAAAGGCCTTAAAAATCCTCTCGAAAGTGAGACCAATTCCATCTACCTTAAAGAAAATGACAATTTCTAGCCCATTAGTAATAAGTGTATACAATAATATCCAAGTAATATTCATAAATTCTCCTAGCTCAATGCAAATTATTGATAGCCTCAGACACTTCCCTAACCTTATAACGCGCGATTAGACAACTTCCACCATTGGCAAAGAAAAGCAGTTTTTCTTTCTTATCCAAATGCACTACATTGGCTGGATTGATGAGAAAAGAACGATGACACTGCAAGAGACGAGGCTCCTGCTTGAGAACCTCCTCTAGACTCGCCGTAAATTCCAGCCTATCCGTCTTGGTATAGAGAATAACACGATGGGGTCTTGGGGACGTTTCGAGATAGTAAACCTCTTTAAAAGGATACTGGAATTGAGCAAATTTTGATTTAAAGTAAAAGCAATCTTCCGCCAGGCTTTTGCTGTCTTGACTATCGGCATAGAGAAGAGCTGTCTCGATACGAGACTCAAACTCCTCTGCCGACAAGGCCTTATCAATGTAGTCCAAAGCTGATACCTGGTAGCGAAAGGACAGGGGCATAAACTCCGAGTGAGTCGTCACAAAGACAATCAGGGCATAAGGATCTCGATCCCGAATCTTTCTTGCCACTTCTAGGCCTTTCATCTCCTCATTTCGAATCTCAATGTCCAAAAAGAAAAGCTGATGTGCTCCCTTCTCATGCACCTCTGCTAGCAGTTGGTCTGGCTTGCCAAAAACTTCAAAAGAACTCGGAGTGATATGATGTTCCTTCAAGAGTTTCTCAATCACCGTTTCAATCCTAGCTTGTTGGGAAAAATCATCTTCTAAAACAAATATTCTCATCTTCTTACTCTCCTTCTTTCAACCATTTTTGGCGAATGTCTCTATAGCGACGTCTGGCACACTGAACAGCATATCGACCTTCTTCTCCAAGAAAAAGAGTCTTTGATTGGATATCCATGGATTTTAGCCGTTCAAGGTTAACCAGACAATTTCGATGACATCTCGTCAAGGTTTCCCCATATTGTTTCTCAAGATTGCTTAAATTTTGAAATAGATCAAAGCTAGCGTTTTCTGTAACAATCTGTACGGTATGGGCTTTGTTTGGATGCGTTTGGATATAGTAGATATCCTCTATGTTTAATTTGAAAATTTCTTTCTCTTTTTGGATGATAATGTAGTTCATGGATAAAACCTCCTAAAAAGAGGATAGCATAAATCTAGAAACTATTTTTCACCAAATCCTAAACGGTTCTCAAAAATTCCTAAAGTGTCGAATCATTCGCAAAATAGCTATGATAACCTTACAATCATTTTATCATAAAATCCTGCAATTACCATTCAGGAAATTTCAATGACAATTAAAGATTTGAAGGTAAAAAAAGAGGTAAAAGTGATAGACTATGATTATAGAAAGACAATCACTTGAAACAACTTTAAAACCAGCACAAAGGAGGCATTCTCATGACAGATACAGACCCAATCAAAAGAGCTCAGAAACTGATAACTGAGTTAAACAAAGCCTACCAAGTCTGCAAACAGGCAACAGCTGACGATGTCCGCTTTCAGGAGCAGCTGAACAATATCCTTGACTTTCTCTCTAAAACTGAGACAGTGGATAATCGATTCTTGATTGAGCTGGAAAAATTTTACCAGACTTCCAGTCTTCTCCTGGGTCTCAGCGCTCTCAATCCAGATGCTCCTACTCGCGCCGCTTGGCGAGCCTATGACCGTTTCCACTTTGACCAAGTCAAAACCAAGCTAAGTCTCTACGGACCAACTATTATCTTGTAGAAAATAAAAGAAGCTGAGACAGAACTCAACTTCTTTTTTAGTGTCCTATAAGTAAGATTAATCCTGCATCTGACGTTTTACCTGATAAGGCAAATACAAGACTTGTAAAACCAGTCCAGCTCCAAGCAGGGCTAGAAGGGCTAGTTTTTCTTGGAGGGTAATCAAACCAACTATCAGTTGAACCATTAAAACAAAACCTGTCAATCCTCGGATAACTTCCTGTAGTCCCTTCTCTTTCTCCCCTTTTTCTAATGGAAAGAGCTTGGTCAAGTACTGGTAGTCAAAAGCATGATAGAGGGCCAGCAACTGAAAGAGCAAGAGGTAGTTAAATAGGACTACCACTGCTGTAGCGATCCAAGCTTGCTCGATAAAGACTAGAGCTAGCAAGGATAGGAGCAAGAGGCGGAGACTGAGGGCAAAGAGGTCTCCATTTCGCAAGTAAGAACGAAGATAGAGATTTTGCCAGATCTTCCCTGGCACCTTTTGAACGGTCTTTAGGATGAAATCCAGATAAGCGCGACGTTTGACACTATTTGAAACGCCCTTGACCTGAGTAAAGAGAGCAAAGAAACGAAGCAAGACTTGCTTGCGCTTGCTTTCTTGGGCGATCACATAGTCCCAGTCCAGTCCAGTTTCAGTGAAAAATTTACTAGCTTTGTGCCGAAAGAGGAGGTATTTCCCAGCTCCTAATAAAAGCACATAGACAAGAAAGACTGGCAAGCCATAGCCCATGGCTAAAAACAAGGGTGCAAACAAGAGTAAAAAGAGGGTTTGAACAATTGTCCAGAAAACCAATGAACGCGACGTCTGCCCTTTGAGGTACAACTTGACCTCCTCTTCACTGACTAAGAGAAAGAGTTTATCCGGTCCTTCCATGTAGGTCGCGATTCCTCCCCAAGCTAAAAGCAAGGCAGAGACAATCCCCAAAAACAAGAGGATAGGCCAATGATTTTCAGGAAAATCTTGCAGGAGTTGACTGTACTGGTAAGCTAGAAAACCGATGAGAACTAGCAGGAACAAGACAAAATGGTCATTTAGAACATAACGCAGATAACCAAGACACTCCTTACGAAAAGCCTGCTTTCTCTTTAAAAACAAGTCTTTCATAGCTCCTCCTCTTTGGTCAGAGCCAAGTAAATATCATTCAAACTCGCTTCAGGCATGGCAAAAGCATCCCGCAGTTGCTGGAGGTTCCCCTGAGCCCGCACCTCCCCCTTGTGGAGAATGACAAAGGCATCACACATCTTTTCCGCTGAGTCTAGCACGTGGGTACTCATGAGAATGGACTTGCCTTTTTGCTTTTCCACTTCCAAAAGCTGGATCAAGTCAGAAATGGCCAAAGGATCGAGCCCAAGGAAAGGCTCATCAACGATGAAAAGACTCGGATCTACGACAAAGGCACAGATAATCATGACCTTCTGCTTCATCCCTTTGGAAAAATGCACTGGGAACCAGTCTAATTTTTGATCCAAACGAAACATTTTTAACAAAGATTCTACTCGCTCAAAAGCCACTTTTTGCTCAATACCATAGGCCATGGCAACCGTCTCGATATGCTCTCTGAGGGTCAATTCCTCATACAGACTAGGCGTTTCTGGGATATAGCCAATCTGCTTGCGATAGTTGGTCGCATCTTCTCGCAGGGTGAGACCGTTAATCTTGATTTCCCCACTGTAAGGTGTCAACAGACCAATAATCTCATTGATAGTCGTTGATTTTCCAGCACCGTTGAGCCCAATCAAACCGACCAACTGCCCACTTTCAACGGTAAAGGACACATCTTTCAAGACAGGGACGTGAACATAGCCTCCTGTCAGGTTTTTAATTTCTAACATATTTTCTCCGAATCTGGTATAATGTAGCTATATTATATCAAAATTCAATACAGTAGAGGTGGATTTTATGTCAGATTGCATTTTTTGTAAGATCATCGCAGGGGAAATTCCTGCTTCAAAAGTATACGAAGATGAGCAGGTTCTTGCCTTTCTTGATATCTCTCAAGTAACGCCTGGGCACACCCTCATTGTACCCAAAGAGCACTATCGCAATCTTTTAGAGATGGACGCTACCAGCGCCAGCCAACTCTTTGCCCAAGTACCAACAGTGGCTCAAAAAGTCATGAAGGCTACCAAGGCTGTTGGCATGAATATCATTGCCAACTGCGAGGAAATCGCTGGTCAAACGGTCTTTCATACCCATGTACACCTCGTACCTCGCTACGGTGCAGAAGATGACCTCAAGATTGACTTTATCGCCCACGAACCTGACTTTGACAAACTTGCCCAAGTCGCTGAAACCATTAAAAACGCTTAAGGAGATGCCATGAAACTATCAAATCTACTGCTATTCGCAGGAGCTGCTGCTGGAAGTTATTTTGTCGTAAAAAATCGCCAAGCCATTCAGGATGAAGTGCTAGATACAACTGACCGCGTCCAAGCTATCAAGGATGATTTGGATATCATCCAAAACAGCCTACAAATCATCGACCAACAAAAAGCCCTTATCAAGGAATACCAAAAAGATTTAACCTACAAATTCAAAGTTTTAGAAAAAGATTTCCAGACTAGACTAGCTGTGATAAAAGAAACACAGGAGCATGAGGATAAGTAAAAAGAGCCCGATGGCTCTTTTTAGTTTATAGATTTTTTAAGACTTTCCTTAAGTAATGACGAACAGTAGCGACCTTCTTCGAAGCTCCATACCTAAACTTTGAGCCTAGGCCTCAAAGTGTCCGGACACCTGAAATCAATCGGTTTCAGGTGTTTTCATTACAGCGAAAAGTCTGGGAAAGTATTTGATTTATACTCAATGAAAATCAAAGAGCAAACTAGGAAACTAGCCGCAGACTATACTGGAGTACGGCAAGGCGACGTTGACGCGGTTTGAAGAGATTCTCGAAGAGTATTAGTTATGAAATGGTGAATGAGTTGTCTCAATTGTGGTGTATAGTTGATGGGATATAGCTTGTTTACGCTTTAAAAAGAGCCCGCCGGCTCTTTTTACTTTATTCTCCTTCAAAGGCATCTTTTATATGGTCAAAGAAGCCTTTTTTCTTTGGATTGACTTTCAAGTCACCTGCAGCTGCGAACTCTTTAAGCGCTGCTTTTTGGCGGTCGTTCAAACCTGTCGGAGTCACGACATTGACAGTAACGTATTGGTCACCAACGGCACCGCCACGAAGGCTCGGTGCTCCCTTGCCACGCAGACGGAATTTCTTGCCAGTCTGAGTTCCTTCTGGGATAACCAATTCAACATCTCCATGCACGGTTGGAATTTCCACAGTATCTCCAAGAGTAGCTTGGACAATATTAAGATTTAACTTGTAGAAAATAGTTGTTCCTTCACGTTCAAACTTATCGCTAGCTTCCACAGAAACTACTACATACAAGTCACCATAAGGTCCACCGTTAAAGCCTGCTTCACCTTGACCAGCTAGGCGGATTTGTTGGCCTGTTTCCACACCAGCAGGGATCTTCACATGTACGCTATGAGCTTGTTTTTCATGACCTGTTCCGTGACAAGTTGTACATGGATCTTTAATTTCTTTTCCGCGACCATGACAGACATCACAAGTTACTTGACGGCGCATCATACCAAGAGGAGTCTGCGTATCAACGTTAATAACACCAGCACCATGACAGCGTCCACAAGTGACTGGACTTGTCCCTGGCTTAGCACCAGATCCATTACATGTACGACAGCTGGCTTCACGGTTGTACTTAACTTCTTTTTCTGTTCCGAAGATAGCTTCTTCAAAGGTCAAGTTCACACGGTACTGGAGGTCATCCCCTTGACGAGGAGCGTTTGGATTGCGTGAAGCTCCACCCCCCCCGAAAAAACTTGAGAAGATATCTTCAAAACCACCGAATCCACCTGCTCCGTCAAAGCCACCAAAACCGCCAGCACCACCAAAGCCACCGTTGGCACCTGCAGCACCATACTGGTCGTAGGCTGCACGTTTTTGGTCGTCACTTAAAGTCTCATAGGCTTCTTGAACTTCCTTGTATTTTTCCTCAGCGCCAGGCTCCTTGTTAATATCTGGGTGGTATTTTTTGGAAAGCTTACGATAAGCCTTTTTGATCTCGTCTGCCGAAGCGTTTTTTGACACCCCCAGACGATCATAAAATTCAGTATTGTTCATACAAGATACTAAGAGCGAACAGAAAGCGACTGAAATTTAGGAAACCGACAAGAAATCCTGATTTCTTAGGAGGTTTATCTAATTTCCAAGCTTTCCGCTCGAGTTCAATTACGAACACCCTTATTCCTTTCTGTTAATATTACGGAACGAAACCACGATTTAGGTCGGGTTCAATTCCTTTCTAACTTAGTGTAAGAAAGAACCGGAAATTTGCATTCCAATTTCTTTCTTACCGAAAAACAGAGGCTGGGTTGCAACCTCTGGATTTCTTCTTATCATTACGACGTTCAAGTTTTAAAAATCAAACTAGTAATGCTAAATCGAGCACGCCCTAACCTCTTGGTGAAAAAGACAAATCTTCCTAGAAACTAAAGTTTCTGCGTCAGATTTCCTATTTTCACTGTGAGGTTTTTACGGGCTTTGCATCTTATTTTTCCGTAAACTCTCCGTCTACGACGTCATCGCCTGCGTTTCCTGTTGCTTGTGCGCCTTCTGCTCCTGCTTGAGCTTGTTGTGCTGCTGCGGCTTGTTCGTAGAGTTTAACAGCAAGTCCTTGAGCTTTTTCGTTCAATGCTTCGAGTTTTGCTTTCATTTCGTCCAAGTTGTTGTCTTCTTGCGCTTTCTTAAGGTCATCAAGAGCAGCTTGGGCAGAATCACGTTCTGCATCGAAGCCTTTTCCTTCAGTTTCCTTGATTGTCTTTTCAGTCGCAAAGATTGCTTGGTCTACTTCGTTACGAAGGTCTACTTCTTCTTTACGTTTCTTATCTGCTTCAGCGTTAGCTTCTGCATCTTTCATCATGCGGTCGATTTCTTCATCTGTCAAACCTGAGTTAGATTGGATAACAATTGTTTGTTCTTTTTGAGTTCCAAGATCTTTAGCCTTAACAGATACGATACCGTTCTTGTCAATGTCAAATGTTACTTCGATTTGAGGAATTCCACGAGGTGCAGCTGGGATATCTGTCAATTGGAAACGTCCAAGAGTCTTGTTATCTGCTGCCATTGGGCGTTCACCTTGAAGAACGTGGATATCAACGGCTGGTTGGTTGTCCGCTGCAGTTGAGAAGACTTGTGATTTAGATGTTGGAATAGTAGTGTTGCGGTCGATAAGTTTTGTGAAGACACCACCCATTGTTTCGATACCAAGTGACAATGGAGTTACGTCAAGAAGGACAACGTCTTTAACATCACCAGTGATCACACCACCTTGGATCGCAGCACCCATAGCGACAACTTCATCAGGGTTTACTGATTTGTTTGGTTCTTTACCAGTTTCAGCCTTAACAGCTTCAACAACAGCAGGGATACGAGTTGAACCACCAACAAGGATCACTTCGTCGATTTCTGACAAGCTCAAACCTGCATCTGAAAGAGCTTGACGCACTGGAACTTTTGTACGTTCAACAAGGTCACGAGTCAAATCATCAAATTTCGCACGAGTCAAGGTCATTTCCAAGTGAAGAGGTCCAGCTTCACCAGCAGTGATGAATGGCAAGCTGATTTGTGTTGAAGTTACACCAGAAAGATCTTTCTTAGCTTTTTCAGCTGCATCTTTCAAACGTTGCATTGCCATCTTGTCAGTAGACAAGTCAATACCGTTTTCTTTCTTGAATTCTGTTACCAAGTGGTCGATGATTTTTTGGTCAAAGTCGTCACCACCGAGTTTGTTGTCCCCTGCAGTTGACAATACATCGAAGACACCGTCACCCAATTCAAGGATAGATACGTCGAATGTACCACCACCAAGGTCGAATACCAAGATTTTTTCTTCTTTGTCAGTCTTGTCCAAACCGTAAGCAAGGGCCGCTGCTGTTGGTTCGTTGACGATACGTTCTACTTCAAGACCAGCGATTTTACCAGCGTCTTTAGTTGCTTGACGTTGAGCATCGTTGAAATAAGCTGGGACTGTGATAACTGCTTTGGTTACTTTTTCACCAAGGTATTCTTCAGCGTAACCTTTCAAGTATTGAAGGATCATAGCTGAGATTTCTTGTGGAGTATATTCTTTTCCGTTAGCAGAAACTTTTTCTGAAGTTCCCATCTTAGATTTGATAGAGATAACTGTATCTGGGTTTGTAACTGCTTGACGTTTTGCGGCATCACCAACGATGATTTCGCCGTTTTTGAATGATACTACAGATGGAGTTGTACGGTTTCCTTCTGGGTTTGCGATGATTTTTGATTCAGTTCCTTCAAGAACTGCTACTGCTGAGTTTGTTGTACCTAAGTCAATACCGATAATTTTAGACATGTGTTTTTCTCCTTGTTGTTTTTTCTTCTTTTTTTGATATTTCCCTTAAGTGGTGGGGGCGTGAGCAACTCCCTTCGGGATTTCATCACTTATTTTTGAGCCAATTGTCTCAAAAATCCCCTGTTTCAGTAGCACACGCTACTGAAACTTTCACCACGGCGGGCAACATCTTCCTTGCAAGCCTCCAGCTTGCTTTTTATCTTTCTTCATAGTTTATTGTCGTTTCGGACAAGTTTTGACGTTCTCTAGCCTAGTTATAAACAACTACCATGGCTGGGCGTAGGATGCGGTCATGGAGTTTGTAGCCTTTTTGGAAGACTTGTGCGATGGTATCTGCTGGGTGTTCATCGTCTGCTGGGAGAGTTTGGATGGCCATGTGATAGTTATGGTCAAATCCGCCGTCAGCCGCGATTTCTTCGATTCCTTCTTCTTTCAAGGCATGTACCAAGCTCTCTTGCACCATCTCCAATCCTTTTTTGACATCGTCTGTCAAACCTTCAACTGCTAGTGCACGTTCTAAGTTGTCAAGCGATGGTAAGATTGCTTTTGCCAGGTCTTGGCTACGATAACGTTGCAAGTTTTGACGCTCTTCATTGGCACGGCGTTGAATATTCTGCATTTCTGCATGAGCGCGAAGGTATTTGTTTTCGAACTCATCCGCGCGTTCATTTGCCAAGTCCAACTCAGACTTCTCAGGAGTTGTTTCTTCAGTCGTTTCCACAACTTCCTCTTCTTTCATTTCTTCGTTTTTTTTATCTTGGGCCATTTTCGCCTCCTTTAATGATTTCAAAATTAATTTACTTCGTAATGATTACTGCTGAGGTAGCGATAAAAATCCGTCAACTTCATAGTCAATACGCGGTTGACTACATTGACTTGGTTGACCAATTGCTGGTAATCCAGATTGACTGGACCGATAATCGCTAGAATTCCAAAACCTCGATAAGGAATGAGGAATTTACTGCTAATCACCGCTAGGTCTGCTAGACAAGACTCCTGACTGTCCGCAACACGGACATTTTGCATTTGATCTTCATGCAGACCCTCACGAATCTCCAAAGCCACCTTTTGCGGTTGGTCAAAGAACTGATAGGCTGCTAGATTGGCAAAATTCAAGAGATTGACTTTGCCCGATACCACAATGTTTTCGTTGAACATTTCTTTAAAAATGTGTTCAAAGAGATCCATGACATTATCCGTTGTTGTAAAGTAACGTTGGATAATTTGCGGAATCTCCGTCCGAATCTTGTAATGAATGTCCAGAACGGTGTGACCTAGGAAACGTTCTTGAATCAAGGTCTTGAGGCGATTTAAATCTTCCTGCAAGAAGTTCCTTGGAATCAGAAATTGACTGGTAACCGTTCGGGACTCGTCTAGGGTAAATACTGCCAAGGCTGTATGTTGTCCCAAAACAACGATATCAAAGGCTGTCAACCGTTGCCTACTGGGCTCAACATCCAGTGCTACTACCGTACAGTCACTCAGGTCTGTCAATAGATTAGCAGCCTCTTGCAGAATATCCTCCAGTTTGAAGAATTCCTGATCAAAGGCTTTGACAATCTCATAAACCTCATTTTCAGCCAATCTGTCAAAAGCTAGCGAGTGTTTCACATAGTACTGAAAACCAGCAACACTTGGCATCCGACCGCTGGAGGTATGCGCTTTTTCAAGCAATCCTTGTTTTTCTAGAGCCGCCATGTCATTACGAATGGTAGCACTACTAGAATTGATAGACTCTTGTAGCGCCTTGGATCCGACAGGTTCGTGCGTTTTGGTAAAGATGTCAATAATCAGATTTAAAATATCCTGCTGACGCTCTGTAACCATCTCATCACTCCTCTCTGTCTGACCGATTAGCACTCTATGTACCCAAGTGCTAACTCATGATTCTATTATACACCCTTAGAAGAGAATGTCAAGACAAAAACTCAAAAAATTAGCACTCTTTTACCAAGAGTGCTAAAAATCAGTCTGAAGACCTAGAATCTTACTTCTCATCTACTTGGTATTTCCTTTTAAGTCTGAAAAAACCATAGATTAGATAAGAAATCAAGCAAGCGTATAAAACGAAAATAATAAAGAAAGACTGAGACAAGTTTTCTCGATACAAACTCATGCAAACAACAAGACCACCTGAAAAAGTGGCTATACAGGAACGAAGTCTAGACCGCATAACTTCCCATCTAAGATCCTTACTCATATAGACTTTCTCCTCTGAAAGTATATCAGAAGTTGGTTTACGAAGAATCGAACAAAAACCTGTTTCTATCAATTCCCAACCGCTATTTCTAAAATCTTGTAGTTCATGCTTATACTTTTTAAGAAATCTAGAATCATAGATATGATAGATGACATCATCTGGTTGGCATTGTTCAAAATAGAAAAAGCCCAAACGGTTAGTTCTATATCTCCAACCTTTCAAGTGCATCTCATGTAAATATTCTTCTTCCTTGTCCAAATCAACAATGGTGAAAATCCTAAATTGTATCTTGCTATTCATTGTCTTACCTCCAAATCAGAAAACATACATGGTTTTATTTTTCAGATAATTCTTTCCACTTTTGAAACAAGCTCCAAAAAATATAAGAAATCTGAATCGCAAAAACTATCAATAAAATCCAATCTATTATGAAAATCAAAAATACTTCCCATCTGAAAGAACTAGCTCCACTGACAAACTTTGAGAAAACCGGTAGTAGAGCTAAAAATAGAATCAAAATAGGAAGCATCCGCATTATTAAAATCCGTTTGATCATAGCTAACTTCCCTGTAGCGTCATTATAGATTTCAAACTCAGTATCCGATTCAATTTCAGAATGCGCTTTTCTAAAATAGGAAAAACTATTAAAGTCTGTAATATGCTCCCAGCCACAGTCTTTAAATAGTTGTAAATAGGAGGCTCTCTCTGATTTTTTCATGGGATAAAAGTCCAACTGATAAGACACCTGCTCCGGTTGGCACTTTTCAAAAGTATACTTAACCGCAACTACTAAGTTAGAGTAGCTTACTTCCTTAAGTTTCCAGCCCTTAGCATGCATTTCCCCAAGGTATAAAGCCTCTCTATCATAATCTGCAATTGTAGATATCCTATATACAACCTTCTTTTCCATCATCCTTCCTCCCGACTATTTCTATAGAGCCGTTCAATACGTTTCAATTCAATATCTAAGACTTTTCGTCCCAAGTCTGTGATCTGATAGATTTTACGTTTTTCCTCTTCCCGGATAAAGGAAATCAAGCCATCCTTTTCCATCTTTGACAAGGTCCCATACATAGTTCCAGGACTAATCGAAACTTGCGAATCTGTCATCTCCTTGACCTTTTGTGTAATACTATAACCATGACGTTCCTTTTGTAGACAGAACAAGATATAAAAACCTGTTTCCGTCATCGGAAGATAAACCCGACGAATCTTATCCGTCAATTCCATTTAACCCCACCTCCTATTTAGTTCGATATATCGCACCTCGTTATATAAACTATATCATATCTCGATATAAAATGCAAAAAAAGATCACCCTCAGGCAATCTTTCTTCTATATTAGTAAAGATCTAAATAATTATCAACTTCCCATTGTGAAACAAAGGTCGCATAGCTAGCCCACTCGATACGTTTGGCTTCAAGGAAACTAGTGTAGATGTGTTCACCTAGGGCTGCCTTGACCACTTCATCCTCAGTCAAAGCTTTCAAGGCGTTATGAAGAGTTGATGGAAGGTCAGTGATTCCAGCTTCCTTACGCTCTTCTGCTGTCATGATGTAGATATTTTCTTCGATAGGAGCTGGTGCTTCGATTTTGTTTTCAATACCATGCAAACCAACTTCCAAAAGAACAGCCATAGCGATGTATGGGTTTGCCATTGGGTCCACTGAACGCAACTCAAGACGAGTTCCCATACCACGTGAAGCCGGCACGCGCACAAGTGGCGAACGGTTACGACCAGCCCAAGCAATGTAAACAGGCGCTTCATAACCTGGAACCAAACGTTTGTATGAGTTAACCGTTGGGTTCATGATGGCAGTATAGTTGTAAGCATGTTTGATCAAACCACCAAGGAAATGGTAGGCCGTTTCAGACAACTGCATTCCTTTTGGATCATTTGGATCAAAGAAGGCATTATTTCCTTCTGCATCAAACAAGGACATATTACAGTGCATACCTGATCCAGCAATACCAAATTTCGGTTTAGCCATAAAGGTTGCGTAAAGGCCATGTTTGCGAGCAATGGTTTTAACAACAAGCTTAAAGATTTGAATCTTATCGCAGGCACGGAGAACTTCATCGTACTTAAAGTCAATCTCGTGTTGTCCAACCGCAACCTCGTGGTGACTCGCTTCAACTTCAAATCCCATTTTGGTCAAGACATTGACAATCTCACGACGCGTATTGTCTGCAAGGTCAGTAGGGGCCAAGTCGAAGTAGCCACCCTTATCATTTACCTCAAGAGTTGGATCGCCATTTTCATCCAGCTTAAAGAGGAAGAATTCTGGTTCTGGACCAAGGTTGAAGGATTTGAATCCTACTTCTTCCATATGACGAAGTGCACGCTTCAGATTACCACGAGGGTCACCTGCAAAGGGTTCGCCTTCTGTTGTATAGACATCACAGATCAAACCTGCAACACTTCCATTTTCATCTCCCCAAGGGAAGACTGTCCATGTATCCAAGTCTGGGTACAAGTACATATCTGACTCATTGATACGTACAAAACCTTCAATAGAAGATCCATCAAACATAGCTTTGTTTGACAAGACCTTGTCTAACTGTTCATCTGTAGCAGGAATTTCGACGTTTTTCATGGTTCCCAGAATATCTGAAAACATGAGACGGATAAAGGTAACATTTTTTTCCTTGACTTCACGACGAATATCTGCAGCTGTGATTGGCATGGGTTTTCTCCTTAATATATGACTACTTGCGATTGCCTAACCGCGACCAAAGGGTGACCGTACTGAAGCAAAGCGCCCCTGCTGGAGGAGTTCATTGTGAAGTGCACGACGCACTTCCGTCTGACTCACAGCTTTCTTGGACTTCGCCTCGCGTTCAGCATATTTTTTCTTAATCGCAGCAATATTATGACCTTCAGAGATATAATCTTTGATTTCAAGCAGACGATCCATGTCATTCAACGAATACATGCGACGGTTCCCTTCGTTTCGATCAGGTTTGATCAACTCTTGATCTTCATAATAACGAATCTGACGCGCCGATAAATCGGTCAATTTCATAACACTGCCGATAGGAAAAACAGCCATATTTCGGCGAAATTCTCTTTCCTTCATTTACAATTTCCTTCTTCCTGTCTATTATAGTCTAAAAAAAGACATACGTCAACGAATAATGTCATAAAATGTAACATTATTTTCTTTTTTTCTCCCAAAAGAGTTTCAGTTGCTCAATATCATAATTAACAAGGATTGCGACAAAAACTCCCATAAATGTTTCAAATACACGTGCAAACACGTACAAAAATGTTTCTCCGCTTGGTATTGATAGGGTAATGATTAACATAGCCGCTACACCACCGATAACTCCTGCCTTGTTGTTCATGGCGACATTTGTCATAATGGTTAACATGGTGCAAATCGGAACAACTAGTAATGTTACCCAAAAGGATCCATGAAATAAAGTGTTTAAGAGGAAAAAGACAAGGGCGTAAAAACCTCCGATGCTATTTCCTAAGATACGCGAAGTTCCAAAATGGACACTCTTATCAAAGCTCTCTCGTAAACTGAAGACCGCTGTTAGTGCTCCGATTTGAAGCCCCTTCCAGCCAAAAAAACCAAAAATCAAGAGAACTATAAATACGGCAATCCCTGTTTTGAAGGTTCGCATACCAAGCTTGAACTGTGACTTATCAAATTTATATTTTTTAAAATAACTCATAATCTCAACTTTCTACTACCATTTTAACATAAATTAGTTGATTTTATGAGTGAAAATCAATAGGAAGCGTTTTTAATTTAGGGCTATAAAAAAGAGGAAACAGAGTTCCTCTTTTCTACGATTTCATCTAAGAAAGCTTATTTTTCAGTCAAAGCTGCAAGTCCTGGCAATACTTTACCTTCAAGGAGTTCCATTGATGCTCCACCACCAGTAGAGATCCATGAGAACTTGTCTGCACGGCCAAGGTTGATGGCTGCAGCAGCTGAGTCACCACCACCGATGATTGATTTAACACCTGGTTGTTTCACGATAGCATCCATGACACCGATTGTACCAGCTTGGAAGTCTGGGTTTTCAAATACACCCATAGGTCCGTTCCATACAACTGTTTTTGCACCAGTCAAAGCTTCGTCAAATTTAGCGATAGATTTAGGACCGATATCCAAACCAAGGAAGCCTGGGTCTACTGCTTCACCTTCAGTGTCTTTCACTTCAGTGTAGTCAGCAAATGCGTTTGCTTCTTTTGAGTCAACTGGCAAGATCAATTTGCCGTTTGCTTTTTCAAGAAGAGCTTTCGCAACATCCAATTTATCTTCTTCTACAAGTGAGTTACCGATTTCGATACCTTGTGCTTTGTAGAATGTGTAAGTCATCCCACCACCGATAAGCACTTTATCAGCTTTTTCAAGCAAGTTTTCGATAACACCGATCTTGTCTGAAACTTTTGAACCACCAAGGATAGCCACGAATGGACGTTCTGGAGCTTCAACTGCTTCTTGGATGTAGGCAATTTCGTTTTCAAGAAGGAATCCAGCAACTGCCTTTTCAACGTTTGCTGAGATACCAACGTTAGATGCGTGTGCACGGTGAGCTGTACCGAATGCATCGTTTACGAAGATACCATCTCCAAGTGATGCCCAGTATTTACCAAGTTCAGGATCGTTTTTAGATTCTTTCTTGCCATCAACATCTTCGAAACGAGTGTTTTCAACCAAGAGAACTTGTCCATCTTCAAGAGCGTTAACAGCGGCTTCCAATTCAGCACCACGTGTAACACCTGGGATAAATTTAACTTCTTGTCCCAATTTAGCAGCCAAGTCAGCAGCTACAGGAGCAAGTGATTTACCTTCTTTGTCTGCTTCTTCTTTTACACGTCCAAGGTGAGAGAAGAGGACTGCACGTCCACCTTGTTCAAGGATGTACTTGATAGTTGGAAGAGCTGCAGTGATACGGTTATCATTGGTAATCACGCCATCTTTAACAGGTACGTTGAAGTCAACACGAACGAGAACTTTTTTCCCTTTCAAGTCAACGTCTTTAACAGTCAATTTTGCCATTAGATATGACTCCTTCTTTTTTTATACGTGTTAATTATATCACAAAATCCGCAAAAGAGATAGCAAAACCCTAAACTTTTCTTGTTCTTTCTTGCGACTGAAATTAGGATTTTTTAAAATCAAATCTAGAAAAACCTTGCCAAATAACTAATTAATGAAAGAAAAACTAGTTAAAACAAGGTCTGACTAATCTACAGTCAAACCTTGTTTTTAATTTTTATGAGAAAATACAAGATTCGTAAATCTGATTGGTCTTCTCTCTTCTTCCTAACATATAAGCGCTTTACTTTTTGATAAAAAGTAACTGTTCTCAGTGCACACCACCAGAACAGGATCATCTTCATTTTATCCTATATGAAAGCGATGTCAATCTATTTAACATAAAAACTATAACTAGGATAATAATCAGTAAAATTTGGACACAATCCTATAAATCATCTATCTTAAAGGGAATCTATCTCTCATTTTAAAAGAAAGTTCTTGTTTCTTATGAAAATTTCAGCTAAACACTTGTGAGATTTACTTTTATCCTTTAAAATAGAATAGGAGAAATTCCGTTATTATTTTCCGGAGGAAAAAGAAATGTCCATTAATTGGCAGGAAATTTTATTTCACTTTTTAGGAGGCCTAGGACTGTTTTTATACAGTATCAAGACCATGGGAGACGGTTTGCAACAAGCTGCTGGAGATCGCCTTCGTTTTTACATTGACAAGTACACTAGCAATCCCTTTTTAGGCGTTCTAGTCGGAATCGTCGTGACTGCCCTGATTCAATCAAGTACAGGGGTTACAGTTATCACGGTTGGGCTGGTCAGCGCTAGTCTTCTCACTCTTAGACAGGCTATCGGAATTATCATGGGAGCCAACATCGGAACCACCGTTACTTCCTTTATCATCGGTTTCAAGCTTGGCGAGTATGCTTTACCCTTGATTTTCCTTGGAACCATGTTCCTCTTCTTCACAAAAAACAGAACAGCAAACAATATCGGGCGCATCCTGTTTGGTGTTGGGGGAATCTTCTACGCCCTCAACCTTATCAGTGCTGGTATGAGTCCGCTTAAAGATTTACCACAATTCAAGGAATATATGGTAACCTTGGGACAAAATCCTATTTTAGGAGTAGTAGCTGGTGCAGTGATTACCGTCCTCATCCAGGCTTCCTCGGCTACAATCGGAATTTTGCAAGGGCTCTATGCAGGTGGCTTCCTTGACCTTAAAGGTTCACTACCAGTTCTCTTCGGGGATAATATTGGGACAACCTTAACCGTTATCATTGCGGCAGCTGGAGCCAATGTCTCTGCGAAACGCGTTGCAGCAACCCACGTTACCTTTAACGTTCTAGGAACTATTCTTTGCTTAATCTTATTAGGCCCCTTCACTGCTATGATCGAGTACTTCCAGGCACTCCTTCACCTCTCACCTGAGATGACCATCGCCTTCTCGCACGGTGCCTTTAACGTAAGTAACACCATTGTACAATTTCCATTCATCGGAGCCTTGGCCTACTTTGTAACCAAGCTCATTCCTGGTGAAGACGAGGTTGTCAAGTACGAGCCCCTCTATCTCGACGAGCAACTTATCCAGCAATCTCCTTCTATCGCTCTAGGAAATGCCAAAAAAGAACTCTTGCACTTGGGGAACTATGCAGCCAAAGCTTTTGACCTTTCTTATACCTATATCATCGGTTTGGATGAAAAGGTAGCTGAAAAAGGACACAAGACAGAGGAGGCCATCAACACCATCGATGAAAAACTCACTCGTTACCTCATCAGACTCTCAAGCGAATCCTTGAGTCAAAAGGAAAGCGAAGTCTTGACTAACATCCTGGATTCATCCCGTGATTTGGAACGGATTGGGGACCACGCAGAAGGCTTGCTCAACCTAACAGACTATCTTCAACGCAAGAATGTTCAATTTTCTGATGCTGCTTTAGAGGAATTAGCTGATATTTATCAAGCAACAACTACATTCATCAAGGATGCCCTTGATAGTGTGGAAAACAATGATATTGAAAAAGCTCAAAGTCTGATTGAACGCCATAAAGAAATCAACAATATGGAACGCGTTCTCAGAAAGACCCACATCAAACGCCTTAACAAGGGTGAGTGTTCTACACAAGCTGGAGTCAACTTTATCGATATCATTTCCCACTACACTCGTGTATCTGACCATGCTATGAACCTAGCTGAAAAGGTCATCGCTGAACAAATCTAATACTCTTCGAAAATCTCTTCAAACCACGTCAACGTCGCCTTGCCGTACTCAAGTACAGCCTGCGGTTAGTTTCCTAGTTTGCTCTTTGATTTTCATTGAGTATAAGTACCAAGAAGCTATCCTGAATGGGATGGCTTTTTTTGTCTCCTCATCAAGAATTTCTTTTGGAGCATATAGAAAAATGCTTTGATTCACAATGGAATCAAAGCATTTTAAAGAGTTCTCCAAACATGATAGCAGAAACTGCAGTGCCCCTGTACTTGGCTTCTTCTCTTTTGATAAAGCGAGCCAAGTTTATCAATTCAGGTGCTGGGTGTTTGGGATTGATGAGCAATTCGCGATTGACAAGTCCTGAGAGTCGGACTGCTAGTAATTGCTCATTTGTAGTGGGTAGTTTTTTAGCAGTCTCTAGGAGAGCAGCAACTAAATCTTCACTCAAGCCCTGACGAGCATGGTTATAGAGATCTCTTATAAGGCTTTCTAGGTTTGGTTCTGCCATCCCGACCACCTCCCTTATGCTTAATAATGTTTAATCAAATCCACCGTTGAACGATCCAATTTTTTCACCAAGGCTTGCAAGAAAGCTTGGGCTTCTAGGAAGTCATCCATCGCGTAGAGAGTTTGGTGAGAGTGGATATAACGAGCGCAGACACCGATAGTTGTAGATGGGACACCACCATTTTTCAGATGAGCTGCTCCAGCGTCTGTTCCACCTTTTCCACAGTAGTATTGGTACTTGATTCCAGCTTCTTCGGCCGTTGTCAAAAGGAAATCCTTCATACATGGGAGGAGCAAGTGACCTGGATCATAGAAACGAATCAAAGTTCCATCCCCAATCTTGCCTTGACCACCATAAACATCACCTGCTGGCGAACAGTCAACTGCGAGGAAGACTTCTGGATCAAACTTAGTTGTAGAAGTATGAGCACCACGAAGCCCAACCTCTTCTTGGACATTAGAACCAAGATAGAGTTCATTTCCCAGTTTTTGACCTGACAAAGCTTCTGCTAGCTCACTAACCATAAGAACACCGTAGCGGTTGTCCCAAGCTTTTGAAATGATATTTTTTTCATTGGCTGTCAAGATAGCGGAGCTATCAGGGACAATGGTGTCACCCGGACGGATACCAAAGCTTTCTGCCTCAGCCTTGTCTGCAAACCCACCATCAAAAATGATATCTGAAATTGCTGGCATAGTTGGTCCACCTGTTCCACGTGTCAAATGTGGAGGGACAGAACCTGAGATCACTGGAATTTCACGACCGTCACGAGTAAAGAGTTTAAAGCGTTGGCTGCTGACCACCATAGGATTCCAGCCACCGATTTCAACGACACGGAAGGTACCATCTGGCTTAATCTCGCTGACCATAAAACCAACTTCGTCCATGTGAGAAGCGACCAAAACACGAGGCGCATCGGCTGCTTCTGAATGTTTGATACCAAAAATACCGCCCAAGCCATCTGTCACTACTTCATCCACGTGTGGTGTCAACTTTTCACGAAGATAAGTCCGGACAGGCGCTTCATGACCTGAGATTGCAGCAAGCTCTGTTACTTCTTTGATTTTTGAAAATAATGTTGTCATATCAGTTCCTTCTTTCTGTCCTCCATTTTACCACTTTTTATAGGAGAAGGATAGTAGGAAATTGGATTAGTTTTTACTAGTTTATCCTATAAAATAGAGGGATAGATATTATTTCAGAAATTTTTCTTTCTTTTTACATTAAATTGTCAGAAAATTTATTGACAGATTAAAAAAATCGTGTTACATTATCTCCAAGGGTATTTTTATACCAAATCTACATGAAAGGACGGGGCATGAAACTCTCTCATATTTTAACAGGCTTACTTCTACTCCTGGTCTTTCTCTCCATTACCATTGGAACCAGTGATTTTTCTTGGGAAAAATTCTTTGCTTTTGACCAACAGACCTGGCTTCTCTTTCAAGAGTCGCGTCTTCCAAGAACCATCAGTATTCTCCTTGCAGCCTCTAGTATGAGCATGGCAGGACTCCTCATGCAGACCATTACCCAAAATCAGTTTGCTGCTCCGAGTACAGTCGGAACGACAGAAGCTGCCAAACTGGGAATGGTGTTAAGCCTCTTTGTCTTTCCGTCTGCGAGTCTGACCCAAAAGATGATCTTTGCTTTTGGCTCTTCCATCTTATTTACTCTCTTCTTCCTAGCCTTTATGACTATTTTTTCTGTAAAGGAAAGGTGGATGTTGCCCTTAATCGGGATCATCTATAGTGGAATTATCGGTTCTATCACAGAAGTTATCGCCTATCGTTTCAATCTGGTTCAGAGTATGACTGCTTGGACCCAGGGCTCCTTCTCCATGATTCAGACCCATCAGTATGAGTGGCTCTTCTTAGGCCTCATTATCCTGATAGCCGTTTGGAAATTATCCCAAACCTTCACCATCATGAATCTGGGCAAGGAAACTAGTGAAAGTTTGGGGATTTCTTACTCTCTACTTGAAAAACTGGCCCTTTTTCTAGTGGCACTAACGACAAGTGTCACCATGATTACCGTGGGTGCCTTGCCATTTCTCGGGGTCATCGTTCCCAATCTTGTCCGCAAGCGCTATGGAGATAATCTGAGTCAAACCAAACTCATGGTTGCTCTGGTCGGTGCCAATCTGGTTTTGGCCTGCGATATCCTCTCTCGAGTCTTGATTCGGCCCTATGAGCTGTCTGTCAGTCTCCTACTAGGAATCATCGGTAGCCTCGTCTTTATCCTACTTCTCTGGAGAGGGGGACAAAAGGATGCAGTTTAAAAGCAAACATACCAAACTCTTCAGCCTTCTCATTATTCTGGCCATCGGAGCTTGTCTCCTCTACTTTTGGCCTATCACTAACCTGTCTGTCTTTGCCTGGAAGCTGCGTTCCCAAAAAATCATCGTTTATCTCTTGGTAGCCATCGCGACAGGGATTTCGACCATTAGTTTTCAAACCCTGACGGAAAATCGCTTTCTGACGCCAAGTATTTTGGGAATCGAATCCTTCTATGTCCTGCTACAGACCCTGCTACTGATATTTGAAAGCAAATTTCTACAGCTTGGAAAGTCTCCTATCTTAGAATTTCTAGTCTTGCTTCTGCTTCAATCCCTCTTTTTTCTCGCCTTACAAGGCTACTTGAAGACGCTGATGAAGCAAAATTTGGTTTTCATTCTGCTAATCTGTCTAGCGCTCGGAAGTCTCTTTCGAAATATCAGTACCTTCCTCCAAGTCCTGATGGATCCAAATGAATACGATAAACTGCAGAACAGTCTCTTTGCCTCCTTTCAGCATCTCAACACTTCCATCCTAGCCATCGGTTCTCTGATCATCCTTGCCTTGACAATCTTTTTCTTTCGAAAAGCAGTCGTTCTGGATGTCTTGCACCTGCAAAGAGAAACGGCTCAGATACTGGGACTCGATGTTGAAAAAGAACAGAGAGAACTCCTCTGGGGCATCGTGCTTTTGACCTCAACAGCGACTGCCTTGGTAGGACCTATGGCCTTCTTCGGCTTTATGCTAGCCAATCTTACCTACCTAATCGTCAAAGATTATCGGCACAAGTTGCTCTTTATCGTAGCCATTCTGATTGGATTTATTAGTTTGACCTTGGGGCAAGCCCTCATCGAACGAGTCTTTGCACTGGAAATTCGCATCAGCATGATCATCGAGAGTGTGGGTGGTCTCTTATTCTTTATCTTACTTTACAGGAGGGCCCGTCGGTGAAATTGGAAAACATTGACAAATCCATTCAAAAACAGGATATTTTGCAGGATATTTCGCTTGAAGTCAGTCCTCAGAAACTGACAGCCTTTATTGGTCCAAATGGTGCTGGAAAATCAACTCTCCTATCCATCATGAGCAGACTGACCAAGAAAGATCAGGGAATTCTCAGTATCAAAGGTCGTGAAATCGAGAGTTGGAATTCGCAAGAACTAGCCAAAGAGCTCACCATCCTAAAGCAGAAGATCAATTACCAAGCCAAATTGACCGTTGAAGAGCTGGTCAGCTTTGGACGTTTTCCCTACAGCCGTGGTCGACTGAAGGCAGAAGACTGGGAAAAAATCCGAGAAACTCTGGACTATCTGGAACTGACAAACTTAAAAGACCGCTACATCGATAGTCTGTCTGGTGGACAGTTGCAACGTGTCTTTATCGCTATGGTACTGGCCCAAGATACAGACTTTATCTTGCTAGACGAACCGCTCAATAATCTCGATATCAAGCAAAGTGTCAGCATGATGCAGATCCTTCGGCGACTGGTGGAGGAACTTGGCAAAACCATTATCATCGTCCTCCACGATATCAACATGGCTAGCCAGTATGCGGATGAAATTGTTGCCTTTAAAGACGGTCAAGTCTTTTGCAAGGGAACGACTGCTCAAATCATGCAGGCTGACCTGCTCAGTCAACTTTATGAGATTCCCATCACGCTGGCTGATATCAATGGCAAAATGATCTGTATCTATAGCTAACTATTCTGAACTCATGTTAGAGAATCCTCTGTCTCTTAGCTAACAATCCTATATAAGAGACTCCCTAAATCGTTACTATATTTTAAAAAGGAGAAATCATGAAAACATCCCTTAAACTTTATCTCACTGCCCTAGCTGCCAGCTTCTTGCTCTTACTTGGTGCTTGTAGTACAAATACAAACTCAAGCACTAGCCAGACAGAGACAAGTAGCTCTGCTCCAACAGAGATAACCATTAAAAGTTCACTAGATGAGGTCAAACTTTCAAAGGTTCCTGAAAAGATTGTGACCTTTGACCTCGGTGCTGCGGATACTATTCGCGCTTTAGGTTTTGAAAAGAATATCGTCGGAATGCCTACAAAAACTGTTCCGGCTTACCTAAAAAATCTCGCAGGAAATGTCAACAACGTGGGTTCCATGGTTGAGCCAGACCTAGAAGCCATCGCTGCTCTTGAACCAGACCTAATTATCGCTTCACCACGTACCCAAAAATTCGTAGACAAGTTCAAAGAAATCGCTCCAACCGTGCTCTTCCAAGCAAGTAAGGACGACTACTGGACTTCTACCAAGGCCAATATCGAATCCCTTGCAAGCGCCTTTGGCGAAACTGGTACACAGAAAGCCAAAGAAGAATTAGCCAACCTAGACAAGAGCATCCAAGAAGTCGCTACTAAAAACGAAAGTTCTGACAAAAAAGCCCTTGCTATCCTCCTCAATGAAGGAAAAATGGCTGCCTTTGGTGCCCAATCTCGTTTCTCTTTCTTGTATCAAACCTTGAAATTCAAACCAACTGATACTCAATTTGAAGACTCTCGCCACGGACAGGAAGTCAGCTTTGAAAGTGTCAAAGAAATCAATCCTGACATCCTCTTTGTCATCAACCGTACCCTTGCCATTGGTGGGGACAACTCTAGCAACGATGGCGTCCTAGAAAATGCCCTCATCTCTGAAACTCCTGCTGCTAAAAATGGCAAAATTATCCAATTAACACCAGACCTCTGGTATCTAAGCGGAGGCGGACTTGAATCAACCAAACTCATGATTGAAGACGCTCAAAAAGCCTTAAAATAAGAGATAAAACCCAACATCAGGTGATGTTGGGTTATTTTTTTTCTTGATTTCGTCTGAGACAAAAGTGATCTGGGACAGGATCTTTTCCTATTGGCGACCAAGGATGGCATCGGAAAATTCGAGCCAAGCCCATCAGAACACCCTTGAAGCCATGTTTTTCAATAGCCTGAATCATGTAGTTGGAACAAGTCGGCTCAAAGCGACAAGAGGGTGGAAAGGCCGGTGAGATAAAACGTTGGTAAAAGCGTACTGGCGCTATTAAGATTCGTTTCATTATTTCTTGGTTACAGCCATAGTGTGTAGTTGGCTGATTTCTTTTTTATTAAGGCGACGGGATTCTCCTGGACGAAGACCTGTCAAGTCTAAGTGTCCAAAACGTGTCCGAGACAACTTATCCACTTGAAGACCGACGGCTTCAAACATCTTTTTAACCTGATGATTACGGCCTTCATGTATGGTCAACTGCACTACTGAGCGATTTTTGACTGGATCCACTTTGAGAATCTCATATACAGCTGGCTTGGTTTTCTTGCCATCAATCTCTAGGCCGCGGGTCAAGGGACGGAGATTTTCTTTGTTGGCCACACCTTTAACACGCGCGACATAGACCTTGTCAATCTCATTACGGGGGTGAATCATTTCATCCGTAAAGTCCCCATCATTGGTCAAAATTAAAACACCTGATGTATCCCAGTCCAAACGTCCCACAGGATAAATACGTTCTTTTACATTGGGCAAGAGGTCCACAACAGTCTTACGACCCTTGTCATCTTTCACACTGGAAATCACTCCACGTGGTTTGTTAAGCAGATAGTAGACCTTTTCTTCGTTGTAGATAGGTTGACCTTCAACTTCAACCTTATCGCCAGATTTGATGGTCGTCGCTAGTTCACGCACCACTTGGCCGTTGACGGTCACCAAGCCTTGCTTGATCAACTCTTCTGCTTTTCTCCTACTGGCCACACCTGCGTGGGCAATATATTTATTGATTCTCATCTTCTTCTATCCTTTCACCAAATAATTGGCTTTCTTGGGCTTGAATCTCAAGCTCATCAATCACTGGCAGTTCTTCCAAATGGTTAATCCCCATGTAATCTAGAAAATAATCCGTAGTCACATAGAGATTAGGGCGACCCAAAACTTCTTTTTTCCCATCTTCTCGTATCAAGTCAAAGGCCTGCAACTTCGCCAAGGCCCCACTCGAGTTAACCCCACGAATAGCATCAATCTCAATTCGGGTAATCGGTTGCTTGTAGGCAATGATGGACAAGGTCTCAAGAGCAGCCCGAGACAAACTCTGGTTGATAGGCGCCTTGGAGTATTCCTTCAAAATCGCTGCAAATTGAGGTTTAGTGACCAATCTGTATGCACCACCTGTCTCGATCAGAGACAAGCTCGACTCTTGGTCTTTTTCATACTTCTGGGCTAATTTTTCTAAACTCTGTTGGATGCCTGTCGGTGGAAGTGAGAGGAGTTCAGCCAACTGACGAACCCGAATCCCATCTTCACCTGCCACAAACAAGAGCGCTTCTATTTCTGCTAAAGTACTCATCTTTCCTCTCTATCAAGTCTAGCTTTGTGCCTCTTGATTTTCTTCCTTCTTTTCCATAAGATAGATATCTCCGAAACTCTCCTCTTGCACGAGGATCAATTCCTGAGTTTTGATTAACTCTAGGGTTGCCAAAAAGAGGGTAATAACCTCTTGGACATTCTGGGCTTCCTTGAACAAATCCTGCAAACGCAACTGGTCTCGTCCAGTCAAGGACTCTTTTACAATGACCATCATGTCCTCAATCTTATACTCATCGCGCAGGATGGTCGTGTGGTTCTGTGCGAACTCCTCTTTTTTCTTGGCTAGGATATTTGAAAAAGCCAAAAAGAGGTCAATGGTCGTCCTGTCATGCACAAGCTCCGCATCCTCGTAAATCAACTCTGTCGGCGCTTTGGAATAGTACTGGGCCCGATCTTGGTGCTTAGCCTCCAAGTGCTCACCCAAGAGCTTGAACTTGCGGTATTCTTCGATTTGAGAGAGAAGGTCCTGCTCCAGGTCATCCTCTAAGTCTGTCACTTCTGCTACCTTTGGCAAGAGCTTGCGACTCTTGATCAGCATCAGCTGACTAGCCATGACCATATACTCGCCCGTCACTTCCAGACGCATTGCCTGCAAGGTTGAGACATAGGCTAGATACTGTTCGATGACTTCTGTGATAGGCACATCGTAGATATCCATCTGGTACTTAGAAACCAGGTGCAAAAGCAAGTCCAGCGGCCCTTCAAAATCTTTTAATTTAATATCCATTATCTATATTTTTCTAAGGTCAGGACTGTTTTTAATCCTAGTTTTTTTGCAATTTCGTACAAATCGACCTTGTTTTCTATCTGTCTTAGAATGAACTGTTCCCGCAAGGCTTGGGCTGATAAGGCTGGAAAACCTTTCTCCTTGACAAAGGACTCCAGCTGACGAAAGGCCCACTGACGAGAATAGGTTTTCCCACTCCTTTCAAAGAGATAGGTCTGCCCCATCAAGGGTTCCAATTCTGGAGTCAAGGTCGTGGGTATGGTGACAATCCTCTGTTGGGAAGCCTTGCTGATTCTCAACACTTGAAAATCCAGATTGATATCTGCAACCTTAAGGGCTAAAATCTCACTTGGCAAGAGCCCTATTTCCAAGATAAGAAGCGCCAGCAAGCGTCCTTCTGGATAATTACTTTCCTGCCAAAAAGAGTCTAAATTTAGAATCTCTGGCTTTTCAGTCTTCTTTTCAGCTTGTTTGGCTAATTCCAGACGGTAAAAGCTGTCCACTTCTCCGTTTCGATAGAGAAAGTAGAGAAATTGGTTACAGGCCGAAAGTTTTCGCTTCTGGGCGCTGATTTTTAGATTGGCTAGCTGGGCTTGGTAAATCTTAAGACTGGTCTCAGAAATCCGCTCACCCACAATGTCTAAAAATTGCTCCAGATCATACTTATAGGACTGCTTGGAATTGGTAGACAAGCCCTGTTTTTCCTCTAAAAAGGCTGAAATGCTATCTCTCATTTGCATCGAATCTCATATTCCTTACTAAAGTCATGTAAGAGAGCATTGACGGCCTTGAGGATGGACTTGCGCGTGATGATTCCTTGAAAAATCCCTTCATCATCTACCACTGGCAAGAAGGGTTCATCCACCAGTTTATGGAGGACCTCTGTGATGTTATAGTCTGGAGCGACAACTGCCACATCCGTCTTGGTCATATTGACGATGTCTGTCGTTGCCATCTGCTCATCCGTCAAACCTTGCTCCATTTGATAAGCCAAAATGTCTCTCAGACCAATGGTTCCGACAAAGCGTTTGTCAAAAGTCACAACAGGGATACGGGTATAAGTGATTTGGCTCAGCACTAAAATCGCATGGTCGGCATTGTGGGTATCAATCAAAGCTGCTAGATTCTCAGCAGGGGTAAGAAAAGTCTCTTCCTGCTCCAATAAAAATGCTTCAAATTCCTTGGCAATCATCGAGCAAACTCCTTGGACAAGCCTGGATAAACCTCATGGTCACGTGTCAAAAACTCTACTTTGAAATAGCTGTTATCAATCTCCACACGTGCATAGAGGCATTCTCTAATAGTTCCTCGTGGTTGGCTGATGGAGCCTGGATTTAGAAAAAGAGTCTTGCCTTCCATCCAAGCATTTGGTACATGCAAGTGACCATAGAGACAGATATCGGCATCTTCTTCCTGAGCCCAGTAGTCCAACTTTTGAAAGTTGAAATTGATATCAAACAAGTGTCCATGCGTCTGGATGATCTTGGTTGGACCAAGTTGAGTTACCAAACGTTCTGGGTAGCCAGCATAAAAGTCCATGTTGCCTTTGACGACATGGATGCCCTCCCAGAGCGAAGAGTCTGGTCGGAGTTCTGAGTCACCATCGTGAAAAATGGCATCAACTTTACCTAGATAGCGGTCACGAATTTCTTCCACAATCAAGCTATCTCCATGGGAGTCACTCATTACAATGATGGTTTGCTTTGCCATGATGGAAATACCTCCAAAAGTTTCTTAACGGCTAAGGCGCGGTGAGATTGGCTATTTTTTTCTTCAAGGGTTAGCTCTGCTGAGGATTTACCTGTCTCTCCTACAAGGAAGAGGGGATCATAACCAAAACCATTCTCCCCCTTGGGTTCAAAGTTAATGTATCCTGGCCAGTCAGCTTCAACAACCAAGCTTTCCTTGTTTGGACTAGCTACGACTAGGGTTGTATGGAATTGAGCTGAGCGGTCCTTGAGTTCAAAGACCATGGCCAATTCGTGCAAGAGTTTGGCATTGTTTTCACGATCAGTTGCTCCCACACCTGCAAAACGGGCTGACCAGACTCCTGGCAAACCGCCGAGGACATCGACTTTGAGACCTGAGTCATCTGCCAAAACCATCTTTCCTGTTAATTGGGAAATGGTTTCTGCCTTCAGGCGGGCATTTTCTTCAAAGGTCATGCCTGTTTCAGCAACTTCAGGTAGGTTTGGATAGTCATTGAGATTTTCCACATCGTAGCCTAACTTGTCAAAGATAGCTCGGAATTCCTTGGTCTTGCCCTCGTTACGAGTCGCAATGAGCAGAGTTTCTCTAACCTTGCTAGTTTCAAAGAAGGCTTCTACATCGACTCCTTCTTTAGGCAATTCAACATGCAAAAGCTTTCCATTTTCAACCAAGAGCAGAGCTCCCTGACGTTGGATGACTTCTAGATTGCGACCTGCTTCGGCATTTAAAATCTCAACGATAAAGGAGAGCAGACGGAAGTTAGAAGACCAGCGCATCACCGTTATCGTAATCGGAAAGCCATTTTCCTCGTCCCGAAAAATCCGCGCTAAATCCATAAAATCAAGCTCGAGAGGATCTTTGATAAGGCTATAGATGCCTCCATAGACATCCCAGACACCGACATACCAGTCCTGGTCATCCTTGTATTCATAAATTTTGTTTGTCATAAAGTTACATGCTCCACATGAATCTCTTTTTCCAGCCATTCTGCTCCAATCTGGGCAAAACTTTGGCTATTGGCTGTTGTGTAAAAACGATGTTGAAGAGGTCCCGCATCTCGGCTACGATTGATTTCAAAATAGTTAAGCAAAACCGAGATATCCCGTACACACTCTGCCCCACTATCGATGAGCTGAACCTTTGGTCCCATGACATTTTGGATGATAGGGCGAAGGAGTGGGTAATGGGTACAACCCAAAATCAAGCTATCCACCTTGCCGACCAAGGGACGCAGGGTTTCATAAACCACTTTCTTAGTGACACTGGTTGACAGGGCACCAGACTCCACCAAGGGAGCAAACTTGGGACAGGACAAACTCTCCACCTGTAAATCCGGATCCAGATCATGGATTTTCTGACGGTAGATGTCTGATTGGACCGTCATGGGAGTTCCAATCACCCCAATTTTCCCACCTTGACTGGACTTGATGGCTGCCGAAGCTCCTGGTAAAATCACACCTAGAACGGGAATGTCTAGTTGGGCCTTGATTTCTTCCCAGACGACCGCAGTCGCAGTATTACAAGCAATGACAATCATCTTGACATCCTTGGTCAAGAGAAAGTTGACCAACTGCCAAGTATACTCACGGATTTGCTCAGCAGGACGGGGACCATAGGGCGCCCGTGCCGAATCTCCAATATAGACGATTTCTTCATGGGGAAGCTGGCGCATGAGCTCACGAACAACGGTTAAGCCACCGACACCCGAATCCAAAAAACCAATTGGTCGATTATCCATACAGTCTTCTTTCTAGTCTTTTTTCTGATTGATAGTTCATCATAATTACTCGTCCTAAATGAACGGATAGACAGCTTGATAGAATGGAAACTGCCTCTCTCTTAATCATAATCAAATATCAATAGAATGCAAGGAAAAAGTCTTATCCTTGAGAACTATTGAACATAGTGAGAAGTCTGGAACTTTCATCCCAGACTTTTCCTATTTATTTCTTTTTATTGTTAGCAAGGGCTGCTTTTTGTTGGCGGATAATTTGGTGGTAAACTTGTTGTACCTTGGCTTCGCTTGGTTTTTGACCATTTGCGCTCAAAAGAGCACGAACTGCCTCAGCGTTCAAACGTGGGTTGTCCGCAAATTCTTTTTCGATTTGCTTACGAACCAAGTACATCCCTCCAAGAGCTCCCCCTAGAAAAGCTAACACAATCAAGATAATTGCTAAAAGTAAGTCCATTCTTTTTCTCCTGTTTCTTTTTGAGTCTTCTATATTATACCATAAAGTGACTTTCCTGACTAGTTTGTTTTACGCTTTCAAAAAGGGCAATAGGCGACAAAAAAGGAGCCCTGCATTTCAATGAAAGAGAGCTCCTTGCTACGTTTATTTTATATAGATAGCCAGTGTTTGATACGGTTTGAGCAGAATTTTTTCTGATACTTCTACATCTTCATAGTTTGAAATCAGAATCTGTCCATTTTGGTAGACCACTGGCAAGTCAATTTCTACTTCTGTGGCATAAAAGTTATTGAGCACCAATAACTTTTCATCCTCATACTGACGTTCAAAGGCATAGACTTGCTTACTATCTTCAAAGGCTGGTTTGTAGCTTCCTTCTGAAATGATTGGCATTTCCTTACGAAGTCGAATCAAGTTTTGGTAGAAGGTGAAAATTGGGCCTTGGATGTCATTTTCTACGTTGATGTGAGGGTAGGATTTTCCTGCCTTCAGCCATGGAGTCCCTTTTGAGAAACCAGCATTTTCCGAAGCATCCCACTGCATGGGAATGCGTGAATTATCACGTGACTTGGCCTGAATAATCTGGAAGGCTTCTTGCTCACTTTTCCCTTCTTTTAAGAGCATCTGATAAGCATTGATGGACTCGACATCCACATAGTCTGCCATGGAATCATAGTCAGGGTCAACCATGCCAATTTCCTCACCCATGTAGATATAAGGTGTCCCACGTGACAGGTGAATGCTGGCTGCCAGCATAGTCGCCCCTTCATTGCGGAAATGTTGAATATCGACAAAACGATTCAAAGCTCGTGGTTGGTCGTGATTGTTCCAAAAGAGGGCGCTCCAGCCGTTTTTGTCACTCATTTCCTTGCCCCAGCTATGATAGAGCTTTTTCAATTCTTCGAAATCAAAGGGAGCCAAGGTCCACTTTTGTCCATCCTTGTAGTCCACCTTGAGATGATGGAAATTAAAGGTCATGGATAATTCCTGACGATCAGGCGCCGAATAAAGGACACAGTTTTCCATGGTGGTTGAGGACATTTCCCCAACTGTCATAAAGCTATCGTCTGTTCCAAAAGTGGCTTGATTCATCATGCGCAAATAGTCATGAACGATGGGCTTGTCTGTGTAAGCTGGCTTTCCTTCATTTTCAGGACAATCCACTAAGACCTCATCCTTACCGATCAAATTGATCACATCAAATCGGAAACCTTTGACTCCCTTGTCGCGCCAGAAATTAACTACCTTGAAAAGCTCCTTGCGGACATTGGGATTTCGCCAGTTAAGGTCAGCCTGAGTCTCGTCAAAGAGGTGGAGGTAATATTTCCCTGTATCCCCGAAAGGCGCCCAGGCAGAGCCACCAAACTTAGACTGCCAGTCTGTCGGTTGGTCTTGGATGAAGAAAAAGTCTTGGTAGTACTGGTCGCCAGCTAGGGCTTTCTGAAACCATTCGTGTTCTGTCGAGCAATGATTGAGCACCATATCCAGCATAAAATCAATCTTGTACTCCTTACCTATACGCACCATCTCCTCAAAATCAGCCATATCACCAAAAAGGGGATCTACTGCCATGTAATCTGAAATATCGTAGCCATTATCCCGTTGGGGGCTTGGGTAGAATGGATTGAGCCAGACCATATCCACACCCAGTTTGGCTAGATAGGGGATCTTTTCGATAATCCCACGGAAATCGCCAATACCATTTCCAGTGGTGTCTTTGTATGATTTTGGATAGATTTGATAGACTACTTTTCCTTTATCAAGTGCCATCTGTTTCTCCTTTTCTGATAAAAGGGAGGAACCTGTGTTCCTTCCCTGTTTGTACTATTTCAATTATACTCAATGAAAATCAAAGAGCAAACTAGGAAGCTAGCCGCAGGTTGCTCAAAGCACCGCTTTGAGGTCGCAGATAAAGCTGACGTGGTTTGAAGAGATTTTCGAAGAGTATTAGATTCGTGTAGCGACCATGAGAGCTGCCCCAGCTTGGATAGTTCTTGGATAAGTTCCAGTGATAGTCGCTGTATAAGCATCTTGGTTGGTGATGATAACAGGAGTTTCTGTTACGAGACCTGCAGCCGTAATGACATCCATATCAAAACGAATCAGTTTCTGACCAACTGTGACGTGGTCTCCTTGGGCTACAAGACTTTCAAAACCTTTGCCATCAAGACCTACTGTATCCATACCGATGTGGATGAGCAATTCTACCCCCTCATCAGAGACAATACCGATGGCATGCTTGGTAGGGAAAAGAACCATCACTGTCCCATTGACTGGAGAAGTCAACTCACCTTGGCTTGGTTCAATGACTAGACCTTGTCCCATGACACCTGATGCAAAAACTGGATCTGTTGCTTGACTCAATTCTTTCACTTGACCAGTCAGTGGGCTGACAATTTCTACTGGAGCAAGGGTTACTGGTTCATGACTGACAAATTCTGCCTCTTCTTGGGCAGCAAATTCTGCCTGTAAGGTTGTATCATCCTCTGTCTTTGTAAAGAGACCGACCTTGCGGAAGAAGAAAGTCAAGAGCATTGGTACAATAATAGCAACTAGCATGGTTCCTGCAAACGGCAGCATGTATTGAGGTTGAATAGAGAGGATACCTGGCAAACCACCGATACCGATAGAAGCCGCCGTTACATTAAATGTAACGGACAACATGCCGGCAAGGGCTGAACCAATCATCCCAGCTACAAATGGATAGATGTATTTGACATTGACCCCAAAGAGGGCTGGTTCTGTAACACCGAGATAGGCTGAAATGGTTGCAGGAAGTGAAATCTGAGCCTCACGCTCATCATGACGATGCATGAAATAATAGGCAAATACGGCTGAACCTTGGGCAATATTAGAAAGAGCAATCATTGGCCAGAGGGCAGTTCCACCAGCATCCGCAATCAATTGTGTGTCGATGGCATTGGTCATATGGTGCAAACCAGTGATGACAAATGGAGCGTAGAGGGCACCAAAAATCGCACCGAAGAGCCACTTAACAGGACCCGTCAAACCTGCCAAGACAACTGCGGAGAGTCCTTGCCCAATTGTCCAACCGATTGGTCCCAAGACAGTGTGAGCCAAAATCAAAGCTGGAATCAATGATAAGAAAGGTACAAAAATCATGGAAATGACTTCTGGAATATGCTTGCGCCAGAAAATTTCAAGATAAGATAGACTCAAACCTGCAAGCAAGGCTGGGATAACTTGAGCCTGGTAACCGATACGGTTAACCGTAAAGTAACCAAAATTCCAAACCCAGTTGGCTGCGATTTCTTCTGTTGAAGTAGAAGCTACTAGATAGGCGTTGAGCAACTGAGGTGAAACCAAACAGATCCCGAGTACAATTCCCAAGATTTGGCTAGTTCCCATCTTACGAGAGACAGACCAGGTAATCCCTACTGGTAAGAACTGGAAGATCGCTTCACCAGGCAACCAGAGGAAGTGATTAACTCCTGCCCAAAATGGGGACACGTCGGTAATCGTGTTGTAGATAGGCTGACCGTCTTGGGTTACCTGAGCTACTCCATCAACGATTTTTTGCCCTAACCATTCCCAATGCACACCTTCCAAGACATTGCGGAAACCGAGGATTAGTCCACCAACAATCAGAGCTGGAATAATCGGTGTAAAGATTTCTGCTAGAGTGGTCATGATACGTTGAAGCACGTTTTGATTGCTCTTAGCTGCAGATTTGGCTGCTTCTTTGGAAACACCCTCAATGCCTGAAACAGCTGTAAAATCATTATAAAAAATCGGCACGTCATTCCCGATAATCACCTGAAATTGACCCGCGTTGGTAAAGGTCCCTTTGACGGCTGGAATCGACTCGATGACCTTGACATTGGCCTTCTTTTCGTCTCCGAGAACAAAGCGCATCCGTGTCGCACAGTGGGTGACAGCAGTGACATTCTCCTTGCCTCCGATCGCCTGAAGCAGATCTTTAGCTTCTTGTTCAAATTTTCCCATTTGATTCTCCTTATATTTGTCAAAGCAAGCTTGACTTGATAGCTCTATTGTAAACGATGCCAAACTTGTATGCAACTTGTTTGCGATAAAAAGAGGATATTTTTGCATATTTTCTAGCGCTTGTATGGTAAAATAGATACAAGTATGTATGAAATAAGACTCAAAACTCATTTAAGGAAGCAATATGAAGAAATACCAACAATTATTTAAGCAAATCCAAGAAACCATTCAAAACGAGACTTACGCTGTCGGAGATTTCCTCCCCAGTGAGCACGACCTCATGAACCAGTATCAGGTGAGCCGTGACACCGTCCGAAAAGCTCTGTCCCTCCTCCAAGAGGAAGGATTGATCAAAAAGATAAGGGGGCAAGGTTCTCAAGTCGTCAAAGAAGAAACCGTCAATTTCCCTGTCTCTAACCTAACCAGCTACCAAGAACTGGTTCAGGAACTTGGGCTGCGCTCAAAAACCAATGTCGTCAGTCTTGACAAGATCATTATCGATAAAAAGTCCTCACTGATAACCGGCTTTCCAGAGTTTCGGATGGTGTGGAAGGTGGTCCGCCAGCGTGTAGTGGATGACCTGGTATCGGTTCTAGATACGGACTATCTGGATATGGAACTGGTCCCAAATCTCACTCGCCAAATCGCTGAGCAGTCTATCTACTCGTATATAGAGGACGACCTCAAACTCCTTATTGATTATGCTCAGAAAGAAATCACCATTGACCACACGGGTGATCGAGACAAGATTCTCATGGACATTGGGAAAGACCCTTATGTCGTTTCAATCAAGTCAAAAGTCTATCTCCAAGACGGGCGCCAGTTTCAATTCACCGAAAGTCGCCATAAATTAGAAAAATTTCACTTTGTTGACTTTGCCAAAAGACATCCAAAATAAACACTTACAGTTGGGGATACTCTCAACTGTTTTTTAGTAGTAAATAAAGGAGTTGATAGTTGGAAAAGAGGGACTGCTTGCCACTTATTCTACTATTTTAAGAAAAAACAACAGCAAATATGTATCTTGCTAAAAAGTTCTTGACAAATGCTAAACGACCATTAGAATGAGAGGTGAGGAGACAAATAGAAACAATTTAAACGAAACTGCTCTATAAAATGTAAGCGGTTCTCAAAAAGAAAGATATAAAGCAAATCAACCTGTGACAAAACAAGAAAACTATCAACTCAGCTACAATCAGCCAACAGCTCCCTCCTATGACGGATGGGAAAAGCAAGCCCTTCCTGTCGGAAACGGAGAAATGGGAGCCAAGGTTTTCGGACTCATTGGGAAAGAGAGAATCCAGTACAACGAAAAGACCCTCTGGTCAGGAGGGCCACAACCCGATAGCACCGACTATAACGGAGGAAACTACAAGGATCGCTACAAGGTCTTAGCAGAGATACGTAAAGCCCTCGAAGCTGGTGACCGCCAAAAAGCAAAACAGCTAGCTGAACAAAATCTAGTTGGACCAAACAACGCCCAGTATGGACGTTACCTAGCCTTTGGAGATATCTTCATGGTCTTTAATAACCAGAAGAAAGGACTAGATACTGTAACTGATTATCATCGTAATCTAGACATCACCGAAGCCACTACGACCACTTCTTACACCCAAGATGGGACGACCTTCAAACGCGAAACCTTCTCCAGTTATCCTGATGATGTCACTGTAACCCACTTGACCAAAAAAGGAAACAAGACACTTGACTTTACCCTTTGGAACAGCTTGACAGAAGACTTGCTTGCTAATGGCAACTACTCTTGGGAATATTCCAACTATAAGAATGGTCATGTCACTACAGATGCAAACGGAATCCTTCTAAAGGGAACTGTCAAAGATAACGGCCTCCAATTTGCATCCTATCTAGGAATTAAAACGGACGGAAAGGTGACTGTTCAGGACGAAACTCTAACCGTCACAGGCGCAAGTTATGCAACCCTCTATCTCAGTGCCAAGACTAACTTTGCTCAGAATCCAAAAACCAACTATCGAAAAGACATTGACCTCGAAAAAACAGTTAAAGGGATTGTCGAAGCAGCTAAGTCCAAAGACTACGAGACACTTAAAAAGGCCCATATCAAGGACTATCAAAGTCTCTTTAACCGCGTTAAACTAAATCTAGGCGGAACCAAGACTACTCAAACGACAAAAGAGGCCCTTCAAGGCTATAACCCAGAAAAAGGGCAAAAATTGGAAGAACTCTTCTTCCAATATGGCCGATATCTACTCATCAGTTCGTCTCGTGATCGGACAGATGCTCTTCCTGCCAACCTCCAAGGAGTCTGGAACGCTGTAGACAATCCACCTTGGAACGCTGACTACCACCTCAATGTCAATTTGCAAATGAACTATTGGCCAGCTTACATGAGCAACCTTGCTGAAACTGCCAAGCCAATGATCAATTACATTGATGACATGCGCTATTATGGCCGTATCGCTGCCAAGGAATACGCAGGTATCGAATCCAAAGACGGACAAGAAAATGGTTGGCTGGTCCACACTCAGGCGACACCATTTGGCTGGACTACTCCAGGCTGGAATTACTATTGGGGTTGGTCGCCAGCTGCTAATGCCTGGATGATGCAGAACGTTTATGACTACTACAAATTCACCAAGGATGAGACCTATCTCAAAGAAAAGATCTATCCTATGTTGAAAGAGACTGCCAAGTTCTGGAACTCCTTCTTGCACTATGACCAGGCCAGTGACCGTTGGGTGTCTTCTCCATCCTACTCACCAGAACACGGTACCATCACCATCGGAAATACCTTTGACCAATCGCTAGTCTGGCAGCTATTCCACGACTACATGGAAGTTGCCAACCATCTGAAAGTCGACCAAGACTTAGTCACAGAGGTCAAGGCTAAATTTGACAAACTTAAACCACTTCACATCAATAAAGAGGGCCGTATCAAAGAATGGTACGAAGAAGACAGTCCGCAATTCACCAATGAAGGGATTGAAAATCACCACCGCCACGTTTCCCATCTAGTTGGTCTCTTCCCAGGTACGCTCTTTAGCAAGGACCAGGCTGAATACCTAGAGGCTGCGCGTGCTACCTTGAATCACCGTGGAGATGGGGGGACTGGTTGGTCTAAGGCCAATAAAATCAACCTCTGGGCTCGTCTGCTGGACGGTAACCGTGCCCATCGCTTACTCGCTGAACAGCTCAAGTACTCAACTCTAGAAAACCTTTGGGATACCCACGCGCATTTCCAAATCGACGGAAACTTTGGAGCGACCAGTGGGATGGCAGAAATGCTTCTCCAATCACACACTGGCTATATTGCACCATTGCCAGCCCTTCCAGATGCATGGAAAGACGGTCAAGTTTCTGGCTTGGTTGCCCGTGGTAACTTTGAAGTCAGCATGAAGTGGAAAGATAAAAACCTGCAAAGCTTGTCCTTCCTTTCAAATGTCGGTGGAGACCTGGTTGTAGATTATCCAAATATCGAAGCTAGCCAAATCAAGGTCAATGGCAAACCAGTCAAGGCAACGATCCTTAAAGATAATCGTATCCAGCTTGCAACGCAAAAAGGTGACGTCATTACCTTTGAACATTTCCCTGGCCGTGTGACCAGTCTGACAGCCGTTCGACAAAATGGAGTCACTGCCGAACTTACCTTCAACCAAGTAGAAGGCGCTACCCACTATGTCATCCAAAGACAAGTGAAAGACGAAACTGGCCAAACCTCTGCGACCAGAGAATTTGTAACCAATCAAACCCACTTTATTGACCGATCACTAAATCCTCAACTCGCCTATACTTATACTGTCAAGGCTATGCTGGGCGAAGTTTCCACACAAGTTTCTGAACAGGCCACTGTCGAAACCTATAGCGAGTTGATGGACGACCGAGATAGCCGCATCCAGTACGGAGCTGCCTTTGGAAACTGGGCAGACTCAGAATTATTTGGAGGAACAGAGAAATTTGCTGACCTTTCAAAAGGAGACTACACAGACGAAGATCTCACTGCTACCATTCCTTTCACTGGCGTTGGTATCGAAATCTATGGACTGAAATCGTCTGAACTAGGTCTTGCCACTGCTAAAATTGATGGCAAAGAAGTCGGGGAGCTTGACTTCCATACTGCTGGAGCAACTGAAAAAGGTAGTCTCATTGGTCGCTTCGCAGGACTATCTGACGGACCTCACACATTGACTCTTAGTGTTAAACGTGAGCACAAAGGACGTGGTAGTGAGCGCTCGAAAATTTCATTAGACTACTTCAAGATCCTAGCAGGAACAGGCAATACGATTGAAAAAATAGATGATCGCGATTCGCGCATCCAGTATGGTGCCCAGTTTAAGGACTGGTCTGACCCTGAACTCTACGGAGGTACGGAAAAATACGCTGATATTAACAACAGCGACTCTAGTGCAGCTTCAGAAGCTCAGGCAACTATTTCCTTTACAGGGACGGGTATTCGTATCTTTGGCTTAAAGAGCCTCGCTCTTGGACGAGCACGTGTTACACTAGATGGCAAAGAAATGCCAAGTCTAGACTTCTACACTTCAGGTGCAACTGAAAAGAGAGCTTTTATTGGCGAATTTACAAATCTCACTGACGGTCCGCATACCCTGACATTACAAGTTGATCCAGATTCGCCAGAAGGTCGCAAGAAAATCTCTCTAGACTCCTTTGATATCATCAAAGCTCCTGCTGTTGGTATAGATAGCCCGAGCATTGCGCCTCTTAAGGAAAATGACAAAACCATTTCCTTAAGCCTACCAGCTGGAGATTGGGAAGCCATCGCAGTGACCTTCCCAGGAGTCAAAGATCCTCTAGTTTTGCGTAAGGTGGATGAAACGCATCTGGTTACCAGTGGGGATCAGACTATCCTATCAATCCAAGACAATCAAGTTCAAATCCCAATCCCTGACGAAACCAATCGCAAAGCTGGAAATGCCATTGAAGCTTATACCATTCAAGGAAATACCACAAGCAGCCCTATCGTAGCCGTCTTTACTAAAAAGGATGAAAAGAAAGTTGATGAGAAGCAACCAACTACAAGCAAGGGAGAGGAACCAGCTCCTACTGTTGAAATTCCTGAATACACTAAACCTATCGGGACTGCAGGGCAAGAAGTGCCACCCACTGTAGAAAAGCCTGAATACACCGAACCTATCGGAACGGCGGGGCAAGAAGAGTCTCCTACTGTAGAAAAGCCTGAATACACCGAACCTATCGGAACAGCAGGTCAAGAGGAAGCACCTACTGTTGAAAAACCTGAATACACCAAACCTATCGGAACAGCAGGTCAAGAGGAAACTCCTACTGTTGAAAAACCTGAATACACTAAACCTATCGGAACTAGCGGAGATCAGGCCGCTCCAAGCCTTAGCCTTCCTGACTATCCAGTTCAAGTCTTAAAAGATAAGGAGACTGGAGTAGAAATCATCGGTGGAGCCAGCGACTTAGAAGGAATTTCTCACGTTTCTAGCCGACGTGTCCTAGCTCAAGAACTCTTTGGCAAGACCTATGACGCTTACGACCTACAACTTAAAAATCCAACAGATCATAGCGTACAGCCAAAAGCGCTGTCTTAGTTCGCTTGCCTATTTCAGCTAGCGTAGAAAACATCTACTACATCACTCCGACCAAGGAGTTGCAAGCCCTTGATTTCACCGTTCGAGACGGAAAGGTAGAATTCATCACTAATCATTTCAGTACCTATGCTGTCGTCTATCAAGCAACTGGAACCAGCTCTAACACTGAGGATAAACCAAGTACTTCAGATGAAGAAGCCTTGGCACACGAGGCTGAACAACTTTCAGCTAGTCCGAGTCTTGCTAAAGTTGGAAATCATTCTCCTAAAGAAGAACTTCCAGCAACAGGAGAAGCATCCAACCCACTCCTCTTCTTAGCAGGCCTCAGCCTAGCCCTTACAGCCACTTTTATGTTAAAAGGAAGAAAGGATGACTCCAACTAACCTTTAAGCACACAAAAACAGGATGAAGTTGTTCTTCATCCTGTTTTATTTTTTTATCAAAGGTTATTTTTACAGCAGGTATAAAAAGGCTAAGGTCAAGAGACTTGCTAGAAGCCCAACTCCCCAAAAGAAGAAGTCAACCTTCCACTCGCTCCAAGGATTGCCCTTGCCTGAGAATCCTCCAAGCTCGAAATGGTGATGCACAGGTGTCATACGGAAAATACGTTTTCCACCACTAAGTTTGAAGTAGGTAACCTGCATCATAACAGAGCTTGTCTCAAAGACATAGATAATCCCAATCAGTAAAAGGGTCCATTCTTGGTGGAGGGCCATAGAGATTGCTGCCAGCATCCCACCAAGAGCCAAACTTCCCACATCTCCCATGAAGACCTTGGCAGGCTTGTGGTTAAAGACGAAGAAACCTAGCAAACCACCAATCATGGCAAGAATCACAAGAAGAATATCCAGTTGATTTTGCATATAAGCAATCACACCGTAGGCCGATAAGCTAATCACCACGGAAATACTTGCTAAGCCGTCAATCCCGTCTGTCAAGTTTACTGCGTTTGAAAAGCCAACTAGCCAGAAAAGGGCAAAGAAAATATAGAAAATGCCTAGATGAACTTGGTAGCCAAAGACCGAAAGCATGTCGCCACCACGCTCATAAAAGAGGTAGAAAATCACTCCTCCAAGGAGCTGGAGAGCAAGTTTTTGCTTGGGATTTAAGCCTTCGTTAATCTTACGAAAGACCTTGAGGAAATCATCCAAAAAACCTACCAAACCATACAAAACCAAGATAAACAAAATCATGCCTACATTGTTGGTCAATTGTTGGGTAAAGAGAGCGACAAGGAAGCTCACAACAACTGCAACGATCAGGAAGACAAGACCTCCCATGGTTGGAGTTCCAGCTTTAGCTTGGTGTTGCTTGACATCCTCGTGCATCTGCTGACCTGTAATCTGTGCTTTTCGATAAAATCGGATAAAGGCTGGAATACCTATCAAGGTCAATAGAAAGGCTAGAACTCCAGCACTAATGGAACTAATCATCTTAATCTCCTAAAGTTATTTTCATTTTTTTAATGTCTTTAAGGGCTGTATTGGCACGGACACTTTGTTTCTTGACCGTTTTGCCACTACCTTCCCACTCGACTTCTATATTCAGCCATTTGGCAAATGTTTGCACATTTTCATCTGTCCAGCCGTACATATCAGGCATTTCTTCGACCTTATCTGACAGGATCAAGATCTGCTGATTGGCTTCCAAATTATCTCCTTCAGAAACCGAGAGTTCCTTGATCTTGGTTCCTGTTCCGATAACAATTGGTTGGACCAGGTTTCGGCGCAATTCTTCTGCTAGGTCACCCGGAGTAAAGTCTTTGGTAGCCGGCATAGCATAGCTTGTCGTCTTGCTGACCTGATCCAAGTTCTTGGCAGTTGACTGAAGATTGAGGGATTCTTTCATAGCAGAAGCTCGCTCAAGGATTGGGTTGGCAAACTCCCCCAGCTGAACGCCTGAATAATGCTCTGGCTGTTGCACCGTCACATAGAGGATAAAGTCAGGATTCTCTGCAGGATGCATCGACACAACAGAGAAGATATAGTTGGTTTCACCTGTCAGGTAGCCCCCATTCTTCTCATCGGCAATCTGAGCAGTCCCTGATTTCAGAGCGACATTCTGACCTGGAACATTGACATTTGGTTTTCCTGTACTGTGGTTGTACATGGTACCGTAGACAGGATCTGTTCCGACCATGACCATGTGCTCCCGAGTAGAGGACGCTGCTGTTTTTGACACAGGATTTCCGACAATTTCCTTTTGAGACTTACGAACAGACTGGTCATTTGGATCATAGAGGGCACTGATAAATTTTGGTTCCAACATAACCCCATCGTTGGCAATAGCTGTAAAAGCACGTAGCATCTGGGTCTGCGTTACAGAAATCCCCTGACCAAATGCACTCATGGCAATATTAACAATATTATCTGCAGGCAATTGACCTGAATACTCATCAGTCAGACCAAAACGCGTCGGCACCCCAAACTTAAAGCGATTGAGATAATCGAGCCAAGTCGCATCTCCCATTTTTTGTTCAAGTAGACTCATTCCAACATTACTGGAGTGAGCGAAACCTTGTGAGAAAGTCATCATCCCACCAGTAGTCAATCCTTCATTGACGTCCCAGTCTCGAATGGTCGCATCTGCTATTTTCAATTCACTACTGTTAAAGTACTCGCCACCAGGGAAGGTATTGTTGTCAATAGCCGAAGCTAACGTCATGACCTTCATGGCTGATCCTGGTTCGTAGTTACTTTGATAGAGGATATCACGCCAGACAAAGTCTTTTGTGATGCCATCCTTGGTATCTGCATTAAAGGTCGGCCGTTGGGTCGTAGCCAGGATTTCCCCTGTTTTAGCGCTAACCAAGGTAGCCGTCATATACTTGCCTTTTACTTTTTCCTGGAAGGCATCCATCTGGGTTTCCATAAAGGATTGCAAGGGACTAGAAAGGGTTGTGTACACATCCTTTCCATCTACTGTTTGTTGAGAAGCTTGATCTGTACCCGGAACAATATTTCCCAGACGATCTTTCTCATAGGTGATGATCCCATCTGTACCCGCCAGAATGTTATTTAAAGAACTCTCCAATCCAGATGTCCCAATCAAACGTTTGGTGCCATCCTCATTTTCATGGAGTTGCGCTAAACCGATAAAGGAAGAAGCAAACTGTCCATTGGGATAACTACGGTTAGGGCTAGTTGTAAAGTCAACTCCCTCAACGCCAGCTGTTTTAAGGTCATTTTTAATAGCCATCATATTGGCATAGGTGATCCCATTTCCCTTGGTACCAAAAGACACCTGTTTTAGATCTGGCTGAGAAAGTTGTTCCTTGACATAAGACTCCTCCATATCCAGATACTTATGGAAAATCTCAGCCACCTTATTAAATTGAGAATCCTCTACATAGAGAATTTTGCCTGTTGCTGACTTGTAGGACTTGTCAATAACGGCATAGATATTATACGAAGTCGCATCTTCTGCAATAGGCGTTCCATTACGATCGTAAATGGTCCCCCGCTTGGCTGGAATCGTCTTGGTTGTTTGGTGAACCTTTTTGGCCTCTTGAACCAAATCCTTACCAAATTTTTTACCCGTTCCGATAATAACCGCAAAGTTGACCAAAAAGACAGCGAAGAGTACGACTGCCAATAAACTTAGACTCTTCCCTACTCTTCGGCGATTTTCTTCTGGTGATTTACGATTACGAACGGCAAAACGGATGATTTTTTCTTTCAATTGTTTCATATCTTACTCCGCTGCTCGGATATTTTCGTTATTCAGCTGCAAATCCTTGGAGTTTGCAATTTCTTTCAAACGTTCTGAACGAATCAATTCATTGACCTCTTGCTTGGCATCATCTAGTTCTGTCTTCTTTTCTTCTATCTGAGCATTAACCTTGGTCAATTCATTCTGAACTTGTAATAGCTTGGTCTGCATAAACACAACGCTAATTGCCAGGATAATCATTGTTGCAGCAATCGAAACATAGAAGGCCTTTTCCACACGTGAAAAACCTTTAAACTTCGTTTGCAATAACTGGCTTGTTTTTTCGATTCTTTCTGCCATGTTTTTCCTCTTACTTGTGAATTTTTCTAGCCACGCGCAACTTGGCTGAATGCGAACGATTGTTGGCTTCTAGCTCTTCAGCACTTGGCAAGATTGGCTTGCGGGAGACCAATTCCATCTTGGGCTTAAGGTCATCTGGAATGAAGGGCAAGCCTTTGGGAACTTCCACTGTTGAAGCTTCCTTGAATAATTGCTTGGTCAAGCGGTCTTCCAGCGAATGGAAGGTAATGACCGAGATTCTACCATCCAGAGCCAGCATGTCCATGGCCTGCTGGATAGATTCATCTGCAGCGCCCAGCTCATCATTGACTTCGATTCGGATAGCCTGAAAAATCTGCTTGGCAGGGTGTCCCTTTTTCTTGAGCTCCTTGGCAGGCTTGGCCGACTTGATAATCTCTGCCAACTCCGTCGTCGTCTCAATGGGTTTCACCTCACGCGCTTGCTCAATCTTACGGGCAATCTGTTTAGAAAATTTATCCTCACCATACTTGAAAAAGATCCGAACCAGGTCATGATAGTCATAATGATTGACCACCTCATAGGCCGTCAGACTAGCTTCCTGATTCATCCGCATATCCAGTGGCGCATCCTTTTTATAAGAAAAGCCACGCTCACGCTGATCCAGCTGAGGACTGGACACTCCCAAGTCATAACAAATTCCATCAATTTCCTGGACACCAGCCTCCTGCAAACGTGCCTGCAAATGACGGAAGTTATCCTTGATAAAGGTTACCATCCCCTTTTCGATATAGGGTGCCAACCTTTTTTGCGCATTGTCAATGGCATTCTGGTCCTGGTCAAAAGCATAGAGATGCCCTTTTTCGCTCAATTTACTTAATAAATATTCGCTATGGCCTGCTCCGCCCAAAGTCGCATCAACGTAGATACCGTCAGGTTTTACGTCAAGCATATCAATCGTTTCATGAAGCAAGACCGTTACATGATGAAATTCTTTTGTCATATCTTATCTATTTTACCACAAATCTGACCAGCTTGCACTTGTCAGACAAGGCTAAGTTTCTTCGAAAAAAATTCTCAAAAAAATGTCGTGTATACTTGACACACCATCTCCAAAAGAATATAATATAGTCAAATATATACGACATATTAGAAAGGAGACTCTATGAATCGTGTCAAAGAATTCCGCAAGGAACTGGGCATTTCCCAGCTCGAGCTCGCCAAAGATATCGGTGTCTCGAGACAGACCATCAACATGATTGAAAACGACAAGTACAATCCTACCCTGGAACTCTGTCTCAATCTCGCCCGCAGCCTCCAAACTGACCTTAACAGTCTCTTTTGGGAAGACGATTTTTAAAAAAGGAGCAAACAAATGAAAAAAGAAACTCTCACTGACAAACTTATCAAACGCACATACGGCATTTCTGGCCCCCTTGACGAACACAAACGGCGCGAGGCCGATCGTATCGGGAATCAAGTCTTTATCGTTCTCTTTTATCTGATGATATTTGGCAATCTCATCCCCTTTGTCCTTGCTTATAAATACCCGCAAATTGTCGCTATCGGCTATCCTCTCGTGGTATTTGGCATTTCGATGATGGCTGCCCTCTATGTGGTCTCCCAAACCAAAAAAACAGGCATCACAGCTATTGACCCCGAAATGCTGAGTCAAAAAGAAAGTAAACAACTGCATTTTCCTGGTCTAAAAGCCGGTCTGATCTACGGCATAGCGATATTTTTTATAATGCCACTCATCGATACCCTAACCAGTGAAAATCCAAATTTCATCAGTTCTCTTCTGAATTCAAAACATATTTTAAAAACTATACTGGGAGCGTTCTTTTTTGGACTGATGATACAAATCGTTGTCTCTCTTCGCATTCAAAAAGCAAAGAAAGACCAAGAAGACGACTAGGAGGTGCCTTATGAAATCACTAGCTAGACTACTGATCAGTCATGTTTTTATCAGTATCTTTGTTACCTTTTTCCTACTTTCTGGACATATTGAGCATCCTTTCTTGATTATCTTTCTTTTATTCCTTCCTGTATTGAACAAGGGACAGAGATTCCAGAAAATCCAATCAAAAAAAATACGTCTTCTAAACGCATCTCTCTGTTTTATACTCGTATCCTTTCCACAACTTTTAACAAATCCTATGGATTGGAGATACCTAGTATTTCTAATAATCTGTATCATTTTTAGTTTGGTTTACTTCTATACTCTCTATCAACTCTTTAAAGAAGTCAATCAAAAATCGCTCATTTAGGAGGTTACTCCCATGAAAAAAGAAAATTTCACCACTCGCTTACTCAAACTGTTCTTTCACATACAAGGTCCCTTTGATGAATGTCGTCAAGAGATGATTCACAGGGCTTGTGCCTGTTCCTTGATCCAAATCGTTTACTCCTCCCTCCTACTCTTCTTGTTCTATCTCCTATTTGGACGCTTCATAGAGTTGATTCGAGATGCCATGCCCTACCTCTATTTTGGACTTATCTTCGTCCTCTCATCTAGGGCGAGACTAGCAGTTCGCAACTTACATTTAGACAAGGATGACCCGTCCGAAATCCATCACAAAAGCTACAGCAAAAGCCAAATTAAAGTTCGTAGTTGGGGTATATTCATCAGTATTCCAATTGGCTTGTTTGTCTTATCAGCCTTTCACAAACTCTTTGTTCAGCATCTTCCCATAGATGCCTTTGGGGATGACCTCTTCCATTTCGATAAAATGCTCCCTTTACTAGTGTTAGGATTGGGTATTGGTGCCATCTTTGGAACCATGACCTATGCCTTTTTATCGGAACACGAGATGAAACACTCTGAATCAGGAATGCATAAGGAGAATATAGAAAAATGACCAGTATATATGATTTTTCTGTTTTGAATCAAAATAATCAAGCAACTCCCCTGGAGAGCTATCGTGGCAAGGTTCTCTTGATTGTCAACACTGCTACTGGATGTGGTTTAACGCCCCAGTACCAGGGACTTCAAGAACTCTATGAACGCTATCAAGATCAGGGCTTTGAAATCCTAGATTTCCCTTGCAATCAGTTTATGGGACAAGCACCCGGCAGCGCAGAGGAAATCAATAGCTTCTGCAGTCTACACTACCAGACCACTTTTCCTCGCTTTGCCAAGATCAAGGTCAACGGCAAGGAGGCAGATCCTCTTTATGTTTGGCTAAAAGAGCAGAAATCTGGCCCGCTAGGAAAACGAATCGAATGGAATTTTGCTAAGTTTCTCATTGGTCGAGATGGGCAAGTCCTTGAGCGCTTCTCTTCCAAAACAGACCCCAAAACCATCCAAGAGTCTCTCCAAAAAATACTCTAATTTCTTTTTAAAACGTATCCTTTCAAGCAAAATAGAGATGTTGGTCAGTATTCTCGACTCCATCGTATGCATAGGTTCGATTACTGGGACACTCTTTTTCCGTCACCACCCTAAAATAAAAGCGATACTCCCGCCCATCCTTAGCATTTTCCTTGTTTAAAACAAAGTAGTTCTTCTGATTCATCGCCATGGTGCGTAGGATGTCATCGATCAAAAAAGTCAAGGGTACATTCATAGCAGAGTATTTTTAAAAATCCTCTTCAAAACGAATATAGGCATCTGAAAAATAATCCATCTGCAGTTTGTTTTCATACAACTCTTTTCTAGTCATACACTCCCTCCTCCCACAGTCGAATTTCGAGGACATCTGCTACCTCTACCAGCCTATAGCCCTCACTTGTCCTAATAGATAGAGTTTGAGGTGATAATTCTCTTACCTCGCCGACGATAGTGGTTTTCTGCTTCTTTTCCTTGACTACAAAGTATCCCTTTAGTTGCCCGATATACAGCTGTGAAAGCAAAAGCAACTTCTCAACGGGATTCAAACTCGTCGAGAAAGCTACCCGATTTTTTTCTTCACCGAGTGAACTAGTATGCTCTGAGAGGAAAAAGCCCATCCACTTCTGCATCCCTGGATCTTGATAGTCACGCGCAGATTGAAAGGGTAAATAAGAACGATCAATCATTTTAGTCCATCTAATCCTCCAGCAGAATGCCCCCCAATCAGCTTGTTTCTAGCAAGACTCCTAGAGGCTTCTTCCAGTGCGTTAGCCTTTAAGAGGGAGGTAAAACCAAATTGTTCCCGAATGGAGTCAATGGCTGTCTGGAGCCTTTCTTCTTTTTCTAACTTGTCAACATCATCAAAGAGGGAGATCAAGCCAAAGGACTCGTCCACAAATCCTGAATAGTTGACTCCGACACTTCTGACCGCTCCAGAAGTGTATTTATTATGAAATAGCTTCAAAACATAATCCGTTAAGATAGCTGTATTATTGGTCGGTTCGACCTTCATTTGTGTGTGAATAGACGACCTGACCTCCTGTTTAGAGAAACCAACATAGAGAGAGACAAGGGTTGTTTTCTTACCCGCCCTTCTCAGCCTAATAGCCACCTGCTCCGCCATTTCTCGGAGAATAATTTCGATATCCCGTAGCTTCACGTAGTCTCTCGGCAAGATTTGAGAATTTCCTAATCCCTGAGACTTGGCTTTATAGGGCCTATGAACATTGCTTTCATCAATCCCGTTAGCATGAAACCACAAACGCAGGCCAGCCTGACCTAGAGCCTTCTGTAACTGGTCTGGATTACTGGTGGCCAATTCTCTGATGGAAAAAATCCCCAGAGCATGCAAGCGTTTCTCCATCCGCCTGCCAATCCCCCAAAAATCCGTCATTTTGGGAATAGCCCAGACCTTCTCTTCCACATCCTTGTAAGACCAGTTGGCCCTCATGGTCGGGGTGTGTTTGGCCTCATTATCCAGAGCCAACTTGGCCAGTAAGGGATTGGCATTGGACATACCCACTGTAGAGTAGATCCCTGTCTGCCTCCAAATATCCCTCTGGATGCGAGCAGAAAGCAGATCCAGCTTGTCTTTGCGAGAGAGACTCTTGTCTGGGATGAAATAGTTGAGCGAACTAGTCAGATCGATAAAGCCCTCATCGATAGAGTAGGGATAAATATCATCTGGACTGCCATAATTTTGAAAGATTCGCTGGATTTCCATATTGACCGCTATGTATTCATCCATCCTAGGTGGCACAACCAAAGTCACTTGAGCCCAATCTTCGATGTAGCGAACATAGTCTGAGTCAGTAGGCAAGCCTTGCTTTCGAGCATTGTAATAAGAAAATTTGCGCGTTTTGATATCAAAAGGCAGATCATAGGCCCGGCCAACATTGGACTTGCCAAAAATCTTCTTAAACATGGGAGAGGAAGCTAGGATAAGACCAGTAGAATTATCCGCGCGACTCATGACACAAAGCGAGGTCTTCAGCGGATGCAAGCCCCTTTTCACACACTCGACACTGGCATAGAAAGATTTCATATCGACAAAGGCAATATCACTTTTGGGCTCTCTGGAATAATCAAAGTAGCCCATAGGCTAACCCTCCATCGGCACAAAATTCCCAACGATAATCCCCACAATCCGAGGATCTTCCTCATAGGAGATGAAAATGTCCTTGTATTTAGGATTGATAGAAACCAGACGCAAACCATCTTCCTCCCGATAGACCCGTTTGATATAGGTCTGGTTGTTACAAACTACTGCATAAACTGCCCCATCATAGTCAAATCCTGTTTCCCGAATCAGAGCCACCGAACCATTTTGATATTTAGGTTCCATAGAGTCCCCAGATACCCAAGATGCAAAATCATGGGCCAACTCCTCGTTAAAGTAAACCGTATCAAAATTCTGGTCATCATAGACCGAAGCCCCGATCCCTGCTGACATACGTTCATAGACACGGTACTCGTAGAGGCGCTCTGGCATGGTCGCCACCTTCTGAGTTTGTTCTTCTTGAGCCAGGTTGCGAGCATAGAGCACAACCTTGTCCTTCCCTTGCTTGGAAAGGCTATTGTAGAGACGAACAATCTCGATCTGAGTGAAATATCCCTTTGCCACCTTTAAAATATTTTCTAGCTGGGCAACCTTCTCCTTGGATGGTTCCTTAATTCCACGTTCCCAAGCCGAGTAAGCCTGAAAACTAATCCCTAATTCCTCTGCAATTTCCTTCTGTGTCAATTTTAACTCTTTTCTCCGAGCCTTGAGTTTTTCTGGTTGGTACATGATTCACCCCCTAGTGTGATGTTTTATTGAGAATATCTCTCTTAGAAAAACAAATCGACGGTTGAGCTTACATCTCTAAAAATCAACCAATTCGGTTTAGTTTTATTATATAAAAAAAGTGGACGATTGTCCACTGGGAAAATCAAATTTTAACAGACACAACTGGAAATTATGAACAAAAAACTGACCGAGCCCTAGCGACTCCTATTCTAATTTTTGCAACAGCTTTACAACTTGACGATTTTCAATCTTCACATAGTATACACCACTATCACTGACAAGTTTATCCTCTTTATATTTAGCAATTTTGACAGCATAAAGACCGCGTGGTAAGGGTTGGTTGACAAAAAATTCCTTCATGAGCGCTTCAAGCTCTTTAAGATAGTCATCATACAAGAGATCTCTTTTTTCTTTTGGAACGAAATACTGAAATTCAAATGTTGGTATAAAAATCTCTTTTTGGAAAAGATATTGAGCATCCATTGGATACATCCCTTGCAGAGCTTGGCCCTTGCTTTGATTTTCCTCTAATATTTCATTATAAAGATAGATATTATCAGATTGGTTATTAAATTCAAAACCAATACCTTGATACTTCAAATCAGGCAGTTTAGGATCTTTGATTGAACTGTCCAGTGTTTTTAAAAATTCGCTGGTGCCTGGACTAACCTCAATCCCTAAATAGGCTAATTCTGGGAAAACATTATAAATTTTTTTATCATTTTTGTAATCAACCTCTGCATCTGTCTTTCTATATGTTTTAATTTCCGAAAAACGAGTATAGTATTTAAATCGAGTTTTAACCTGATAGGTTTTTCCGGCTATATTTTCACTGTAGCTACCATGGATTATAAATCCTCCCACGCTTGTATAGTTTTTCTCGTATTTTTCTAGCTCAAACTGTCCTGTAAGACCGTAGTTTTGATAAGAACGATGCACAGCTTGCTCAATCTCAGTTCGGCTTGCATGGGCAAATAGCCCCCACATATCCATTAGAGCAAAAATTGGACTGAACACTGTGAAGATTACGATTGGGATCACTATGGATAAGCAACCTATTAATAGCCAATTTCTTTTCTTGGCGTTTCCTTCAGATTTTTTAGCAGTTTTCTGTTTCTGTTTTAAGATTAGAATAAGCAAAACCAAAATCCCTAATACTAATAAAACCAATCTACTCTCTCCTTTTACTTTGGACAACTCCTAACAGGTAGATAGGAGACTGACAGAAATACTCATCTCACCTGCTAACTTATCCTGAGTTCCATGAACTCGTCTGAAATGAGGAGCAACCCTTGTCTCATTATACCACATGGGTAATGCCGTGAGAAGACGAGAGAAGCAAAAACACCCCATGGTGTGAACCATGAAGTGTTTCGAAACGTTAATAGTATCGTGTTGATTAACGTTTTGAGGCAACTGACTTTGTCAGGTTGCAGCCACATTTGTAAGCGACTAAAGTCGCAACAACTGTGTCAATTGCACCAATTTAGTATGGAAGCATAAAAAAGAACACCCCGAAAGGTGCTCTTTGTAAGTATTGTAATTCTTTCGAATTAACGTTTACTAAATTGTGATGCTTTACGAGCTTTCTTAAGACCTGGTTGGATACATTTATATTTGAATAAGTTTCAAAATCCCCTTTAAATCAGCGTTTCTCCGCTTTTTTTAGAAAACTAATTTCATCTAATTTGAATAAGTTTCAATTAAATGGTGTGAATTTTATCCTAAAAATACACAAATTGAGCTAGATTTTACCAAAAAGTTCACACCATTTGAATTATTATTGTTTTGTACATTTGATATACGGAATACAATATAAATTATCGCAAATATCTTTCAATATACTCTATGAAGATACAAGGTTCTATACTGCTACAGCTTAACCAGTTATGCATCAGATAGATAGTCCAATTTCTGCAAAAAATTGATTCATAGAAATACATCTACCTACTATTTTAATATTTTATCAAATAAAAAATCGGTATTTTTTACCGATTAAAAGCTTTGTCTTCTAATAATTTTTGAAGATATTTCAACGGATTCTATATTTTCACCGTTAATGATTGCTAAAACACCTTCTATCATTTTTTGGGCTAACATAGCATAATTAGGAGAAATAGTAGACAGAGCTGGAGTATAATATTGCGAAATAGGAATATTATCGAATCCAATTATTGAAATATCATCAGGAATGGTAATCCCCTTCTCATAGCACGCACGAATCAGCCCTTGAACCTTCTCATCCCCAGAAACAAATATCATATCCGGATGATTTTGATTAGATAAATTATTTATAGCATATGAATAAACTGAATCAATTGTAGTTAAACCATAAATAACTTGCAAATCCATTAAATAATTTTTATCAGTCAAAAAAGTACGAATACCTTTTTCACGATCCTTATTAACAAGAGATTCCCCTCCCATAAGTAACAACATACTTTTAATATTCTCTTTTGTTACTAATTCCATCATATCATAAGTGGCTTGAAAATTGTTATTAGATACATAAACAACATCAGGTGTTCGAGATTCTCCAAAAACTATAAAAGGCATATTATTTTTCTGTAAATAATTAATCCGAATATCGTCTTTACTTTCATAAAATACTATTACTCCATCTATTAAGCTTCCTGTACTTGAAATTATTGAATTCCTAATCGTATCTTCTTCACCAAAGTATTCAACAATAGCGTTTACACCAAACTCTTTACAAGTTTGTAGAACTCTATCTAGTAAAGTTTGAAACCAAATCAAGGGAAAAGAATCAATCTTTTTAACGGAAATCAAAATGTTTGTAGTTTCTTTCTTAGTCAAATTTTTTGCATATGCATTTGGAACATACGACAACTCATCAATGACTTTTTGAATAGCTCGATAAGTTTCTTCTTTTACCTTTTCACCACCGTTAATAACACGTGAAACAGTTTTTGGAGAAAAACCTGATAAATGCGCAATATCATAAATAGTTACCTTTTTATCGTTTAAATTTTTCACTTTAGTCCTCCATTTATGATTTATCTAATTTTATTATACAATATTTACTTTTTTTAACAAGAGAATTTAGTAAAATATTTTAATGTATCTTAACAAAACTTTAATTTCAAAATTTTCTATTTTATACTCTATTCTTCCGATTCAAAAAAATAACATTGACAATTAAAATTTTTATTCTTTACAATTTTTTCTACTTCACAACTGATAAACTTGTATGAAAATAACTTACCACGAAAATATAAAAAATCATTTTCGGTAAAATCCATTGAAACTATAAAAGTATCTAATAACATTTGGACATAGCAGTCTAAGATCGGAATAATCTTTTCCTTAACAATAACTTTTGCTAATATATCATCAGCTGGTAAAGAAGACGAAAATACAATTTCACAAATATCATAAAAAGAATGAAATCTATATACTTGCACTAAAGAATTATATTCAAAATACGTTATTCTTCCACAGTCAAAATTAATATTATATACCTTCATTTATGTTTATCCTTATACTTTGCAAATAATTTCGAGTCAATTATCACCTAAAAAACAAAGGGACAAGAATAACTGCCCCTTTGTTTATTCTATATCAACTAACTTCTTCCACATAAATAACACCAACAATATTTGCTATTTCTTCCATTAGTTTAAGATGTTCAAACTTACCTGAAAGTTCTAGAGTCATAAATGATGCTATTCTTTTGTCTGGAACATCAAAATATTCAATTCTTTCAGAATTAACATCTCCAAAAGCAGTTCTTGAATCATTCAATCGAATTCCATTTTCTGCACAATAAACTAATACTCGATTATATGCCTCAGTAGATTTAACTACAATATATAATTCAATAACTTTTGAACGACTTTGAAGATATTTTTTTAAAGGCTGAAACATAGAAATCACACTCCACACAGAAATAGCTACTAACAGAGCACCTTCATAAAAACCTACTCCAATAGCTAAACCTATTCCTGCAGAAGCCCAAATTCCTGCTGCAGTTGTCAGACCCGTAACCTTCTTTTTATCTGTGATAAGAATTGTTCCAGCTCCAAGAAAACCAACACCAGAAATAACTTGAGCACCTAAACGTGTCGGATCTCCTGTTCCAAACTTATAAGATACAAATTCATTAGTCATCATAATCAAACAAGCAGCCATACAAACGATACTATGTGTACGAATACCTGCTGGTTGAGATTTACTTCCTCTTTCTAAGCCAATAATACTTCCAATGACCAAAGACAACACGACTCTAATAATAATTTCAATGTATGATAGTCCCATGCTGGATGATTGCATTACTATTTCCTTTTCTTACCACGCGGTCTCTGTGTGAAGTACAATACAGTCCCTGAAATAATCATTAGAACAATTGTATAAACAAATACAAGAGCTTGTGCATTAGATGTTGCTGTTTCATCACCTGCAGAACGAATCGTAATACCTAATGGTTGAGCCAATGGATGATAAAGGAATACAGATAAATCGAAATCGGTCAATAAAGAGTTAAAGTTGAGTGCGATAACAGAAAGAACTACCGGCAAGATGAAAGGAATAATAACCTTCATCATTGTGTAAAATGGTGAAGCCCCCATACTTCTAGCAGCATCCTCCATCTCATCATCAACACTAAATAAGATTGCACGTACCATTCTATAAGAGAATGGTATTTTTACAACAATATAAGCGATTAGCAAAATTACTAAACTACCAACTAGAATCTGGTTAAAGACTAAAAGTTGAGGTTGGTTGAAAGTGAACAATAAACTAACTGCTAGAAGTGTACTTGGTAATAGCCAAGGAAGAAGAGCTCCGTATTCGAACAAGAAATCAAATCGAGCTTTATGTTTACGAACTACTCGCGCAAACACAACAGCAAGAACTGTTGCAGTAGTTGCTGCAATGATAGAATATATAAAGCTGACTAGGAATGGAGAAAACGCAACACTATTACTAAAGAACAATCTGTAATTATCAAGAGTAAAGTTTGATAATGATAAGTTTCCTGACTGTATTGCAACTGGGTCAGTAAATGAATACAATACAATGAAAATCAATGGTAACATGAAAACAGTGAACAAAGCATAAGCAACAATATGAGCAATGATATTCCATGGTTTAGATGTGATTTTTTGTTTTTTCAAAGGTGCTTTCGTTTTAGAAATAGAAATATAATTTCCGCCTTTTTCGATCTTGTTCATAATAGTAAGCAAAATCGTAGTGGCAATACCCAAAATAATTGCTAGAAAGGCGGCTAAGTCACGAGAATTTCCCATTCCAGCAAATGTTATGATCATTGGGTTAATAGTTTGGAATTCTTTCCCACCAACAATCATAGGTGCTGCTACTGCTGATAACCCACTTAGAAAAACCATAATTGTCAGAGCGAATAAAGTAGGAATTAGAGTTGGCAATACTACTTTTCTAAACACTGTAAATGGTTTTGCACCCATATTACGTGCAGCTTCAATAGTATGATAGTCTACACTTCGAATTGTATTAGTTAGGAATAAGGTGTGATTAGCAGTACCAGAAAATGTCATAATAAATAGAACTGCACCATAACCAATAAACCAGTTAGGATCTAAAGATGGAATAATACTTTGTAAAAATTTGGTAATCATGCCATATGGTCCATAAACGAATTTATAACCAGTAGCCAAAACTACTCCACCGTAGATTAGTGACGTCATGTATCCTAGTTTTAATATTTTAGCTCCTTTAATATCAAAATATTCTGTAAACAATACACAAAGTACACCAACAACATTAACAGTTATAATTAGTGAGAATGCTAACTTGAAACTGTTAAAAATACTCTGAATCGCACGTTGAGATTTAAAAGCTCGTTGTACGACATCAAGTGAAAACTCCCCACCTTTCACAAATACATTAACTACTAAATCAAAGTTTGGATAAATGATGAAAGTTACCAAGAACCAGATTAAGCCTAAACGAATGAGCCAATCTTTCCAATTTAATTTATGACGCATACTGCACCTCCTTAAAATTGCAGAACGTCTGATGGTGTGATAAATAATTCCACACTTTCTCCGACAGATCTAATAGCTGACTGACTATCGATACTTGTTACATTAAGAATTTGATTTTCAGATACCTGAACAGTATAGTGAATTGTAACTCCTGAAAATTCCACATCAATAATTGAACCTTTTAAGACAAAATCCTGATCCGTTTCACGTTTGAAGCGAACTTTTTCTAAACGAATGTAACCTTTTTTATCTTCCAAAAGAACATGAGCATTATTTAGAAGAATTCCGTGAACAGTTTCATCTGTAAGTACGTTAATGTCTCCAATGAAATCACATACAAATTCTGTTTGAGAATTATGATAAATTTCTACTGGTGTTCCCACTTGTTCAATAAAACCATTATTAAAAACAGCAATCCTATCAGATAGCGTTAACGCTTCCTCTTGGTCATGTGTAACATATAGAGTCGTAATTCCCAATTCTTTTTGAAGACGTTTCAACTCTTTTCTCAAATCCACACGTAATTTTGCATCTAGGTTTGACAAGGGTTCATCCAAACATAGGATTTTAGGTTCCAGAACAAGAGCACGAGCTAAAGCTACACGCTGCTGTTGTCCTCCAGATAATTCTGAAACGTTACGTTGCAATTGTTGATCTGAAATCTTAATTTTAGCAGCCACTGCAGAAACCTTGGCTTTAATAACATCTGGAGCAACTTTTTTAACCTTTAGACCGAATGCAATATTATCAAAAACTGTCATTGTTGGAAATAGTGCGTAAGATTGGAATACGATCCCGATTCCACGTTTTTCTGGCTCCATATGAGTAACATCTTTCCCATTAACCTCAATGCTTCCAGATGAAGGGTCTAAAAAACCTACCAAAGCTCTCAAAGTTGTTGATTTACCGCATCCAGATGGTCCAAGGAAGGTAAAGAATTCTCCTTCCTTAATATCTAAATTTAGATTATCAATCGCGATAAAATCACCGTATTTAATTTGAATGTTATCAAATTTAATCATATTACTAACTTCCTTTACTTATAAATGAAAAGTCTCTCTTAATTTCTCATGTAGGTTTAGAAACTTTAGAGAGACCTGGAATTTTAAAAATTACACTTATGCCCTATTTTACATATTCTAGTTCAGCTTTTTCAACCCATTCATCCAAATGTTTTCCAACAGCTTCCCAATCAATACTTTGCGGTTTCACTTGATCAACAAATTTCTTAGTAGCTTCTGGTAACTCTTTCACTGCCTCAGTATTTGCAGGAATAGAACCAAAGTTTTTGCTGTACTCTACTTGAATTTCTGTTTGACCAAACCAATCAATAAATTCTTTAGCTAAAGCTTGTTTCTTACTAGTATTCAAAATCATTGTTTGTTCAGTTACAAACGGAACACCAATTTCAGGAGACATTACTTTAAATACAACATTTTGTTCTTTTTGTCCAACTAATGCACCAGAACCCCACATCATACCGTACTGGATTGGGTCGTCCTTATCTAACATTTTAACAATTGAACTTTCACCCTTTTGAAGAGTGTACGCATTTTCCAAATATTCTTTAGCTGCTTGCCAACCTTTTTCAGAAACGCCTAATTCTCCTTTATCATCGAGATAGCGAACAAGGATACTTGCCAAGATCGCACGCCCTGTTCCCCCTGAAAGTCCAGAAATTGAATATTTACCTTTATATTTGCTGCCTAACTCAGTCCAATCTTTAGGCATTTCAGTAACATCAGGAGCACCAATCAAGACCAATGGCTGAACAATTACAGGATTGTAGTAGTTATCTTTATCTGATAGAGATTGGTCAATTTTATCTAACCATTTAGGTTTGTACTGTACCAATAATTTTTGATCTCTAATTTTATTTGAATCAACAGCTCCAATACCAAATACCATATCAGCTACTGCATTATTTTTTTCAGCAATAACACGATCGGCCAACTGAGCACCTGGAATGTCAACCATTTTAATATTGAAACCAGCTTCTTTAGCCTTAGCAGTTAACCAATCCCCACGTCCGTTTGAAACAGAGTTAGAATAAATTACTAATTCTTGGCTCTTGTCAGCTTTTTCTTCTGATTGAGGTGTATCGCTCGAAGAATTTGATGAATTAGTTGAACCACCTGAACATGCTGCCAATGTTGTAACCGCAACCCCTGCAGCTAAAAACGATAATAATTTAGATTTTTTCATATGAAATCTCCTTTTTATTTTTAATTATAATTTTATTTTAAAATTTTTCACAATATGGAACAAAACGTCTCATATCTTCAAATACTGTGTAATCGATACGATTTACTGTAATGACAGGAATCTTTTCAAGCAGAACTTCCGTTAATTCCTTTTTCACTTTAGTAAACTCTTCATTTTCTTCTTCAGTTAATGGAACTCGAAGATATCCAATTGAGATATGGAATTGATAGCGATCATGATTAGGGAATCGAACACCTGCTTTTTCAGAAACATATGTTCTAATTTCTTCTAATCGTTTAGCTGATTTCTCATCGGCTGGTTCTACTAAAATGTTTTGATTTCCCATTTCAGTCACACGCATATGAATATCTTCGTTTAGCAATGGGAAAATTTCTAGTTGTTTTGCAAAGTAATCATGAATTTCTTGTAATGGCGTATCCAATGGTAGATGGCTACTCCAAAATTCTGGCTCACGATTTTCATGGCAAAGCAATTCAATTACAGTCATATGAATAGAATCTCTTGGAGTTAATGTGAATTTATCTATAAATGGTAACTCTCTATAGCGTGATTGAATGATATCAACAACTTCCATCAAATCTGAATTAGTATAAAGATTTGCTACAACTGTATTCCCCGGGAAATGATTAAATTCCCCGTTCTCTTTGAACTTAATTTTTGTTAAGTTTTTCATAAAAAGACCTTCTTTTTTATTTTTTGACATCGGTGTCATTCATGTTTATATTATACAATGTAATCGTTTACTTTGTCAAGCGCTTTCATTGTTTTTTTAATTTTTTAATATATACATATTACAAGACTACTCGAACTTTTTTATTTATTGTATCCATTAGGATTTTTTGATTGCCAATTCCATGTATCTCTACACATGTCTTCGACATTTTTTGTAGTCTTCCAATTTAATTCCTTATACGCCTTATCCGCATTTGCATAACAAGTCGCAACGTCTCCTGATCGTCTTGGAACAATTTTATAAGGAATTGGAACCTTATTGACACTTTCAAATGTATTTACAAGTTGTAATACACTTGTGCCTTCTCCTGAACCAAGGTTATAAATATAAACATCTGTTTTTTCAGATACTTTCTCTAAAGCTTTTATATGCCCTATCGCTAAATCCACTACATGGATATAATCGCGAACACCAGTACCATCTACCGTATCATAATCATCTCCAAAAACACTTAGCTCTGGTCGCTTACCTACCGCTACTTGTGCAATAAAAGGCATTAAGTTGTTAGGAATTCCTGATGGATCTTCTCCAATCAACCCCGACTCATGAGCACCAATCGGATTGAAATAACGAAGCAACGCAATACTCCACTCTGAATCTGCTACATGAACATCTTTTAAAATTTGTTCAAGCATCACTTTTGTGTACCCATACGGATTCGTTGCACTTGTCGGCATCGTCTCAATAAGGGGAGACTGATTGTGAACGCCGTATACAGTCGCACTCGATGAAAACACAATCTTTTTAACATTAAACTCTGACATCACTTCAACAAGAGCTAATGTGCTCATAATATTATTTTCGTAGTACATTACAGGCTTTTGCACGGATTCGCCGACAGCTTTGTATCCTGCAAAATGAATTGCAGCCTCAATAGATTCTTGTTCAAAAACTTTTCTCAATCCTTGTTTATCACAAACATCTAATTCGTAAAACGCAGGACGTTGCCCTGTAATTGCTTCAATACGATCTAATACTAAAATGCTTGAGTTTGAAAGGTTGTCGACAATAACGACTTCCTTACCTAAATTTAGTAATTCTACTACGGTATGGCTACCAATATAACCAGCTCCGCCTGTTACCAATATTGCCATTTTTACTTCCTCCTAATTAATTCCAACCGATTTAACAAATCTCATAAATGCTTCATGTCCGGTTTGAGTATTCTTATAAACACCTGCATCTTCGAGAACTCTCGCAAATACTTGCCCTACTTCATGTTGAACTACGCTATGAACCTCCTCCTCTTTAAGTCCAGGATATTTTTCTTTCAATTGAACGGCCCATTCTAAATGATAATCAGCAATTGCGTTATCTTTTCCTAAAAGATATTTCTCAACTTCTTCTAACTCTGTTTTCAAACGAGGTGGTAAAATCGCAAGTCCCATCACTTCGATTAACCCAATATTTTCCTTTTTAATATGTTGTACATCTTGATGAGGGTGGTAAACACCATCTGGGTATTGTTTAGTAGTATGGTTATCTCTCAGAACAATATCCAATTCATATCTTCCATCCACTTTACGAGCAATAGGAGTCACCGTATGGTGTGGAATATCTTCAGTCTTAGCAATGATGTCTACTTCTAAATCTGAATATTCTCTCCAGATATTTAGGATTTTAGTAGCTAATTCTACCAAACGATTTTTATTTTCACCTTGTAGCCTAATCACTGACATCGGCCATTTTACAATACCTGCTTTAACATCCTCAAAGTCTTTAAAAAGAAATTCTCTCTCAAATTTTGCTTTTTCCATTGGGAAAATATGTTTTCCTCCCTGGTAGTGATTATGACTAAGAATAGAACCTCCTGAGATAGGAAGATCAGAATTTGAACCAGCAAAATACCCTGGTAAAATATCAACAATCTCCAATAATTGTTCAAATGTTTTGGACGTAATAGCCATTGGTACATGTTGACTATTCAAGAATATCGCATGCTCATTAAAATATGAGTATGGGGAATACTGGAAACCCCATACTTCGTCTCCCAGTTCCAACCGAATAATTCTATGATTTGCACGTGCTGGATAATTTATTCTCCCCTGATAACCTTCATTTTCCATACAAAGTAAACATTTTGGATAATTAGATGACTTTACCAATTTCTCTGCCGCGATTGTTTTCGGATCTTTTTCCGGTTTTGATAAATTGATTGTAATTTCAAGTGAACCATAATTAGTTTCAGTATGAAAAGCTATATTTTTAGCGATAGCTGACAATTTAATATAGTCGCTATCTTTACTTAACTGATAGAACTCTTCAACTGCATCCTGTGGCGAAACATCATATGAACTCCAAAAAATATCATTAAGGCGACTTGGTAATGGAACGATAAAATTCATCAGCTCTGCACCTAAACATTCCTTTGCCTCAGCTAAATCAGCAATTTTACCATTCTTTAAAGCTATTTCTACTAAATTGTCTTTTAATTTTTTAAGATCACTCTCATTTGAAATCTTATCAGTTCCTTCTTCACCGATTAAAGCCAATATTCTATTTTTTATATATATTTGGTCCATCGATTTATAAATTCCATATTCAATAATTTTATTAGCAAAATTATCTACTATTGTCTGCATATATACTCCTCTTTAACTATAATACTCCAATTTCCTGATAATCTAACCATTTATAAATAGATTGTGTTGTATGGGATATCTTATCAAGAATATTAATAACTTCTAAAAATACAATAGCTTCATCAACATTTGAGAATTCAATAAGAAAGTTCTCTACTACTTTGTCTCCTAGTTTTTGACATAGACCAGATATCAACTTACATTTTTTATTATAGTCATATACGTCAGGTTCATAGTTTCTATTCTTATACCATGTTAGAGTTTTCTTTAAGTGATCCCCTATAATAAAATGTATTTTTAGCATTTCATAAAATAATGGTCCCCATTCATGCATTGTATGAATATTTTTTAAATTCTTAACTATTTCAATGATTCGATCACCAATACGTTCAATATCTGTGGATAATTTTACTATAGTTATAATTCTTCTCAAATCAACAGAAACAGGATGTTGTAAACAGATGAGTTCAATACCTTTCATATCTATTGTAACAACTGCTTCATTAATAACTAAATCATTATCTATAATACTTTGTTTTTGAACTTCGGTTAAGTCATCAAATATCATTTCATATTTTTTTATTATAGAAATCCATATATCTTCTAGATTATTAGACAACTCAATAATTTCATTGTCAAAATGCTTTCTCAACATTATCTAACCTCAATAATCAATTGCACTATAAAGAACTCGTATAGATAACTGTCTTTATAGTTCATCATATGATGAAATTATTTTAAACATCAATTATCAAAATACTTGCATCATCTTTTTTACCATAAATAGGATCAATATTTGTAGATTCTTTTCTCATTTCAATTAACTCTCCAAAATTGTAGCCTGAATTTTGAGTATAAAAATCGTAAAAACCATCAGTCATTAAAACAATATGATTACTAGTTACTTCCAAACTACCATTGATAACATGATTTATACTACTTTTGTCTAGTGAACCTATCCAATATCCATCTGGTTTATTAGCTAGCTTCCTAATATTTTGTAATATAGTCTTTTTATCAGCTTCATCATTAGATTTGATTGTAAATTTTCCTTGCTCAAAAAGACAATCTACTCTATGATCTGTAATCACTTGATTGTTGACTATCATAACACAATCGCCAATCATTATGTATTCTAATTTTAAACCAGATAATTTCGCAAAAATAAAGGCAAAAGTTGGTAACTGGTAATAATCATCAAACTCACACTTATCTATCTCTATTATTTTTCTAACGTCATCTAAAGCAAGCTCGAAAATTTTCTTCAATGATAAAGAATCGTTACAATACTGCTTGAGACACTCAGAAATAAGATGAGATACTTCCGAAACTGAATAACCTATAGAATCTTTTGAATTAAATAAATCTGTTGCTCCATCTATAATCCAGAAATATTGATTTTTGTAATCTACGCTATCTTCGTTCTCTTTAGCACTACCTTGTATTGAGCAAATTCTATCTATCTTCATAACGACGTTTTAAACTCCATTGTCCAAATAGAAGGCAAATTCCAATAATAGTTAAAAGCAACTCAACCATTTTATTTAATCCAGTTTTTGGTAATGCATGTTGATTATTTTTTGTCTTAACTACTTCACTAACATTAGTTACGTCATATTGTTTTTGTGAAATTTCTCCTGTTACTACATTACCTGAATCATGATTTGATTTTTCAATTTTATCATCTACACTATTTACTGAGTAATTATTAGCTAAATTATTTTTGTTTTCAGCTACAGGTTTTATTTCCTCTACATGCTTATCTGAGTGGTTGTCTGAGTGATTACCTGAATTTTGCGAAAAGATTTTATAACTTTCATTCTCAGTTATAATATTAAAATCACCGACACTATTATTTGTGTCTGAGCTGGTCCCATTAAAATCAGTTTTAAGTAAAGAAACATGATTTCCTGTTAAATTGGAAAGTTGATTATTTAGGACAGTGATAGTTCCAGCGGATTCTTCAATTACGATTCCGTCTTTACCTCCCGAGATGATATTATCAGATACTACCAAATTGTTGCTGACTCTTAATAATTCAATATTTGGCTGTTCAGTATTTTGCGAATTATTATGAATGATATTCTTTGTTACAGTAATATCAGTTACTTTTCCAAGATAATCTGCACTATCTTTTGCAACACGTATTGCTTTTGTTTTAGCATCAGCAATATTAAATACATTTTCAGTAATAGTCACATGTTTATTCAGATCTAATACGTCTTTAACATTTTTATAACTATAAGCATTAACTAAAGCAGCACCATTTTCACGATAGTGTTCACTTTCCTCTTTAGTTTTCTTATCAAACCTATTTCCTTTTATTAAAATATCAGTAAATCCTGTAAAGCGAACGCCCGCATACATCATATTATCAAAATGATTATTTAGAATTTTAATATTTGAAGGATTTTCAGTTGTTGCAGTTTGATAATGTGTCCCAATTGCAGTTACTAATTCACCTGATTTTTCACTTTTACCAAAATATGAATTTTGAATAGTAACATTTTCAGATTTTTTCCCATCATCATTCAAAGCATAAGGAAAACCTTTTCTAGTTAATGGTTCAATCTGAATACTCTCCTTACTTATAATTTGCCCATCTTTCATAGTTTTAGGTAAAGCTTGACCAAGAAAACGAGAATTATCGACTAATACATTTTTCGAACCTGCAATTTGAATAGCATGCCCTTGATAACTATCCTTGAATGTTACATTTTTTATAGTTACGTTATTTGAATTCCCAATAGCAAATGCACCTGAAGAATTTATAAGTGGTAGATTTTTTGCTTTAGTTCCTTCTTCATTCAAAGCACCGTTCATATCAATAGTACCACCAGAATAACTAATATCTTCTGTTGGGGCCCATTCTACTTGCGCACCATCATCCGTAAATAAACCTGTCATGAATACAATAGAAGGATGATTTTTGATATTGATACCATTTAATATGGTAGCTTTTTCATGTACTTCTAGGTGTGTATGACTTCTCAAAAAGACAATCTCTTTAACTAAATAAGTCCCCTCAGGAAAATATACTTTCCCTCCACCTAATCCTTTAGCAGCTGCATCTATTGTATCCTGAATTGCTTGTCGGTCATCATTAACCCCATCGCCTACTGCACCATAATCTTTTACACTTAAAGCCGAAATTTCAGTCCCTTTTTCTAAAGCAGTGTTACTATCTCCCACTTCATTCCTATTAGAAGTATCTGCAACTTCGTTCTCAGAACTAACTGACTTTGAATAAGTAGTAATAAAATCAGTCAAACTGTCATGATTACTAGTTAAGGAACCTTCTAAACTTTTGATAGTTGAATTAGAAAGGGCACTATTAGAAACTAGCGGAGAATCTTTCATTTCATCTTCAAAAGATCCAGTATTTACCCCATCTTCTTTATATTCCTTATTAGATATCAAAGGAGAATCAACTTTACTATCGGTTAATTGTGAGGTAGAAGAGTCAATCCCAGTAGGATTGTCATGATTACTAGTTGAAGAACCTTCTATACTATTGGTGGTCGAAGTATAAAGCTCATTCATAGATATTTGAGGAGCACTTGTAACTACTTCATCAGCAAAAACACTTTGTACCCCCAGGAATGAAACCGCTACCAAAACAGGGCACAATCCAACCTTAAGTTTCCGAATACTAAAAACCTCATTGTGAACAAAATGCTTCATAAAACACCTCCAAATTTTTTATTGTTTTTTTACTATCTATCACTAAATTTTTTTATATCAGACAAAATGACACCGCTGTCATTATCCTTATCATATATTTTCTAAATAAAATTGTCAAGGGATAACACAATAAAATACAACATTTTTTAAAGCGTAATCATATTTAAAACTTTATATCTGTTCTATAAACCAAAAATACTATTAAATCTCTTCCAACATTTTTAAATGGACAGAACAATTTCATAGTGAAAATGATAGAATATTTTTTAATAACTCTGAATACTGTTTCACAAAAAATAGACCAATTTCTTGATCTACTTTACTTTATATTAATTTCTAAAAATTTAATTTTGGTCATGATTTGGTCATGATTTGGTCAAAAAAACAAAAAATACTAAATTATTTTAAAAAATTAACTTGTGATAATTGCCTTAAAACAAACACTTTGCATATTCTTTGCTTTTCTTTACATTACTTAAAATGCCCCTATTCATAATCTCTTAAATTCCCTGTTTTATACTGTTCAACCAATTCCCATAGATTATGAGTAGTTAAATCTGGTACAAAAATAAATTACTTTTTTAAATGTACTCATAAATTATCCCTTCGTCACTTATCAATTTCCCCCAACTCTCTCAACCGTTCCTGCTCTATCTTCAACATCTCTTTTTCCACCTTGTTCCATTTTCCAAATAGGCATTCGTGTAGAACTTCTGCTGCTGAGATTTGATCTACTTCCGAATTATAAACACACGATTGATCTCTTTGATAAATTTGAATTTGTCTAAAAAGTTTAGCCGTTTCCAACTCTCGTAAGTTATCAACTAAATGTTCTACAATTCCGTCATGGTGCTCTTTGGGAGTCGCTCTTGCTTGACTAGGGTCTATAGCATGGAGCTCCTCATAACGTATCAAGGTACTGAGATAAGACAATTCTGGCTTGGTCGCAATCAGTGCAAGTGAGACTTGATATCCTCTAGTTGCCAATAATTGGGCCGTTTTTCGGGGAACTTCTGTTGTTCTCAAGGTACCCTCGATTAATAAATGATAACCTTTTTTACTCAACTCATCTACAAGATATTCAACCATTTGTCCCGCGAATACTTTTGTATAATCCACACTATCTTTGCCATACTTTTCCTGTAGGCCAAGGTAGTTCGGATGAAAAGAGCGATAACTATCCCCATCAATGATAATGATATTACCTTGAAATTCCCTTTGTTTAATACGATGAATCGTTGTTTTCCCAGCACCACTCTGTCCACCGAGCAAAATAGCCTTAGGATGAGATGAGGTTGTTTTTCCACGAGTTAAAGAACGGATAAGCCGTTTGGAGGCTTGTTCAAAATTATCTTGACTAAATTCTTCTAGTTTCATTAAGCCACCACCAGATGAGTAGCTTGTTCTAGCATACGTTCAATACCATCCAAATAGCCATTAAATCGCTCTATATCCTCAAAAGTTGAAACAAGATAAATCCTCGTATTAATCAAATCAGACAAATCATCGCTCATTAGAACCCAAGGATTTAAAGTATCATCAAATGCAATTCCTTGTTCATCTTGAAAACGATAAAGTTGCGCTAAGATATTCGCCCCTCGTTCTTTAATCACTTCAATTTTCAGAGTTAATTGATAATCTTCTACTGGTGTGAGCATTTTTTCCTCCCCTACGATATCGATATACGAAACATTAAATTTCTTGCAGATACGATCTATTAATTCTGTCGAAACTCGACTTGTCCCATTTTCATAACGACTCAGACTATTTCTAGAGATACCAACAATCTTTGCAAACTCAGGCTGCGTTAATTTATGTGTTTTACGTAACGTTTTTATATTTTCTCCAATCATGTAACTCCTCCTTTTATTTATTTCTATTATAGCACAAAAAATAAAAACGCACCAATTTTGGTGCGTTTTTATCCAGCTCTAGCTGAATGAATAATTCATCTGTTACATTGTTGGCAAACCAATCATCTAATACAATGGCTTTATCAAATAATCTATCTTATCTATTTTAAAGACAAATTTACCACAAAAACACACTGAGATACTCGTCCCAGTATGTTTATTTCATTTTGGATAACTTCATCAATAAACTTAAGCGTTCATCATTTTTGAGCTCTGATAACAAGCAAATCAACCGCTCATATCCAAGTTCTTTCTTCTGCTTGATTAATGAATTCATCACAGCCACCAAATCCTCTGACGTAAAATTCCTTAAGTAAAGTGTAATATAACTTCCACTATTAGAAAATAGGCTAACATGAATTGCATTATGTTCTTTTTGCCTAATTTTCATTCCTCCTGTAGACTCCCTAATATAAAACTCATACACTGTCTTTTTCGGATAGCAATCAAATGAGTTTTCGAATTCTCTGCGATTTTTATAGAGAATATAGTTAATGAGTGAATAATATTTTAGAAACATAGTTGTTCCCTCCGTAATTGTTTTTATAATTATAGTATGCCTTTTTTTTCAAATTATAAAAATAAAAAATTAAAAAAACTGATAAAGGTATTATTTTCTTCTCAATTTTTTTGTAGTTTTTCCTCTTTCTCTCATCTTTCTTTTTTTTTGCGATTCTGATTTTTTCTGTGTGTTTAGCGTTGACAGGAACGTATGTGTAAGTCACGCTAAACACACAGTACTAGGTAAAAGTGAATAACGTAAAAAAACTTATCCTGATTTTTTTATTTTAAAATTTATGGCATACTAATAATATCAAGATAATTGATTGAGTAGAGACGTAACTAATATAGCTACGTTTTTTATGTTTGAAAGGAGGTAGCTATCGTGGAAACAGTAGGTTTAAGCTGGGTTAGGAAAGAACCAGTTTTGTATTTCATTAACTAAAAAAAAATAAATGTATAGATAATAAAAAAGATGTCAATAGCAGTTTAAAAAAATTTTTTGATCATAACAAAGTAAAAAATCAAAGTATAAAAACTAAAGTAAATAACAAAAGTCTAAAAATCAAATACAAAAACTAGCTTAGCTCAGTCGCTAAATTCAGAGCAATTAAACCTGAAAAAGACTAACAAGAAAAAACAACAGATTTTTATCTGCAAGATGGAACTCTACATTTTATTTGAATTGAGTCAACTTGTCATGTTGTAAAATGACTTGGTTATCTTCTTAGCCATCAATTAAGAAGCGCCCTAAGCAAAGGGAAGATACTACATCAGTGAATATAAGCTTAAGTCACTGCACTACTTCAACTTGAATAAAAAAGACCTTAAGATTTTTCTTAAGATCTTCTTTAAAAGCACATTATCTACTATAGAAAGGAAAGAACTATGGCAAAGAAGAGACGTAGTCGTGCTGATCGACGAAAAGCTAAAGAGAAAGCTAAGAAACAACAGATGGATTCTCTAACTACTTTCGAAGGCCGTAAACAATTCGTCCAATCTAAAGGACTAACTAATCTAGTCACGCGCTTTAAAAAAGGAAAGGGTATCAAGCGAAATGAATCCAAAAAAACGGGAGAGGACATTCATTTAATCCATACCGACCGAACTCTTCATAACTACGCTGGGTCCTGGAGCAGATTTGCTTCCTTTGTTGCCTCAATAACTACTGCCGAAGATTTAGAAGCTCTTGAAAAATCTAACAATATTGAGGGATGGATTGACTTAGTAAATCAATACTTAAAACATTGTAAGAAATTAGGACTTTCTGCTCCAACCCAGTCAACCTATAAAGCAGCATTAGCCAAAGTTTTAGGAGTACCTTCTACCGCTTTTATTGCAACGGATATTCGATATCGAGCCGACAAAAAGAATAATCGTTTGAAGTCTAATGACGACAGGATGTCTGAAGAAACAAATAATCGCTGGTTCTCAATCGTATCTGCCACTGGACTACGAAAAAATGAATTAAAAGCTATTACTGGAGACTCCCTCTACCAACGTGAGGATGGCCAATATTATCTTAAAATTATTGGTAAAAAACATAAATCAAAAGGAGCACGAGATCGTTGGGTTCCGATTATTACGCGAGACAAAGAAGAATTAGAAAGGCTTGTTGAAGAATTTAAACTAGCTGGTAAAAAACGTGTGTTTCAAGTTCCAACTGCTTTAAAACCTCATAAATATCGTGCTGAATACGCAAAACGTCTTTATCTTCTTGTCGCGCGAGATCCCAAAGATATCAAAGATAAAAAAGAAAAAATTTATCTACGAGGCGAATTAAAAGGTGTTGCCCTTGATCGAAAGGCTTGTTTAATTGTATCACGTGCTCTCGGACACAATCGACCAGAAGAATTTCAAAAATCCTACGCCTATAAGTTAATCTCACAAGCAAACTAAGTAACTTTTTCCAAACATTATGATATATCTCTCATTAAAATTAAAAAATTCAACTAAATAAAAATCGTACTGAAAGTATTGATTTCTTTCTTAACATTCTTGTTCTAAACTAAAAAAATTAAAGTAGGTAAAAACCTACTTTTTTTCTTCAAAACCTTGTTACGACGCGTTTTTAAAGCACTCAAAATTGAGTGTTTTTTTGTTTTAAAAAAATTTTTTCACTAAAAAATAAAAAAAACACAGTTTTTAGTGAAGTTCCTGGCATACTAATTATATATGAAAAAAAAAGGGATAAATTGAATTACAAATGCGGTTAAAATAATTTAACTGCTTTTTTCAATCTCTAATACTTCCTAGCATAATTTCAATCAAAAATAATAGTAGAAAGGAAACCTTAAATCATGAAAAGTCAAAATAAACAGATGCATTTAAATGAGAAAGAAATTCAATCTTGTTTTAGTTTTATGAATTCCTTCTGGGGGTTTGATCGCATGGTTTTTAACTTAGGTGAAAAACTAATTGTTGACATTGAAAAACTGATAGAATTCAAAAAAAAGAATCCTCATGAAGTTAAAAAATTTACTCACAATTCAAATCAGATAGAAGATTTAATTATCCAATCAAGGGAATTCGGAAGACTTGAAATTGGAAAAATTTATAAAAAAGAAAGCGGAGATACTGTTAATTATTGCTTACTCCAGCTGAATCATGGAGGTCTAAATTTTGAAACTCTCTCTATTTCAGCAATACGAAAGAAACTAATAAACGTTATAACAGGAATCAAACAGCAAACTGGTATTTGGATTATCCCAACAATTATTAGGGTTCATGAAATGGAAATCGCATTTACATTTGCTACTGATGCGATTATTCATTTTCAAACAAGAAATTTATTATTGAGGAGCTTATCTAATACATCTCAAGTAAATAAAATAGTTTATACAAAATGTTCAACTCCTGATGATCACCATATTCTTTCAAGTAAAAAAAATGAAAACTTGTCGCATGTTCTTTACGATAAAACAGCAAAAGCAGAACATAATAAACAGATTGAATTAAACGTATCTCGTAAATACCGCATCTATAGATACGAAATGACACTGAATGAAAAAAAATTAAAAGTGAATTCAAGACTACTGACTTAGATAAACTACATAATGATCAGCTCTCTTCATTTGTATATAGTGTGATTAAGAAAGGATTATCAAACTTTAAGATAATTGTTCAAACTTCAGTAAGAGATACCCAAAATAAGTTAAAAGAATTGTACGAGGAAAAAGGTAAAGATGGATATATAAAAACATTTTTTGAAACTCAACTAAATCATGCTATGGATTATTTATATCCATTAACATTGGATGAATCTATTTTCTTGTTTATTGATGTATCTGAATTTGTAAATCCAAAAAACTCTGCAAGAACTAAAAAAAATCTTATTAAAGAAAGTAGGAGGAATGACTTAAAAAATGAAAGTTATTTTCTTTCTATTATGATTACATGGCAAGTACTATATCTCTTTCGCTTAATGCTAAATACTCTATCTCTTGTTACTATCCTTGATTTTGGTTGCTACAAGGATAATCAAAATAATGAACTCCTTTCTTTTAAAATCCCTAGTTTTACAAATGAAAAAAAAGATCCATTTTTTAATGAAATTATTCAAAGCAAGGATAAAGACATAGGTTCATTCCTGGATTATTTTTTTAATAAAACTTGGAAAACACATCTACCATTTTAATATAAAGTCTGATTTAAAAAATGGAAAAGTATTGCTACAGCAACGTTTCCCTATTTTTTAAGTCTTCAACCCTTGAAGACTTAAAAAACAAAATACAAACTAAAAAAATTTAAATCTAATAGAAAGAAATAAACGGGACTATTTATGAATTTATTTATTCCAGACGAAGTGATTCGGCAATTTCAATCACTAATATCAGATACTGTTAAGAAAGAACTGGATAAATTTTTGGATATTAATGAAAATACCAATCAATTTTTAAATAAAAAGCAGACTTGTGAATATTTGAATATATCCAACAATACTTTAGACAACTGGATTAAGCAAGGCTTACCTTGCATTAAGGTTGGAAAAACTGTTCGCTTTAGCAAAACAGAAATCAATCGCTGGTTACAAAAGCAGTAGAAATTCTATGGTCATTTGTTATAATGTAACCATGGTATTTTCTAGCTCAATTCAAAAGGAGAATACTATGTCTATTACAAAAACTAAAAACGGAACCTATCGCTTACGTGTTTATATTCGTGAGGAGGTTAAATCTTCGCTAGGTATTGATAAGAAAGTGATTGAAAAACGGTTCAAATCAAGGGATGAAGCAAAAAGATACGAACGAGAACTTCAAAATAAGATTGATAAAATTCTTAGTGGCGGATCTGCTTCATTAGAGAATAGCGGTTCTATTCTCTTTTCGGATTTCTATCAAAACGTTTGGTGGCAATCTTACAAAGCAGGTCAAACTACTTCTGCTGCCAAACCACCATCTCAAGCAACTATAGTTGGAACAGAAATTGCTTTTAGAAAACACATCTTACCCTTACTTGGGAATTATTCAATAGACTTTCTTAATCAAAATAAGCAAGTTGTGCTAAATCTATTGACTCAAAAGGCTGAAGAATATGCAAATTTCAAAGTTATCAGGAGCTACGTTAACTCTATCTTTGACTGGGCAGAAGAATTAGAGTATATCGAAACTAATCGTCTCTCTAAAACCATTAGCCGTATCAAAGCAACTAAGAAAATCAAGCTACAGGAATCTAAAAAAGATGAAGATTTATATCTATCTCAAGAAGAACTTCAAGCATGGTTTACAGCTTTTGAAAAGGATTTAGAGACTGAAAAAATTCTATTCAAAGACTATGTTTTGTTCTATACTACCTTCTTTTTAGGAGATAGAAAGTCAGAGAGCTACGCTTTGCAATGGAAACATATTGATTTCAAAAATCAACAAATTCAATTGGTTCAAGCCTTAGATCGATATAAAAATCGAAAGTCAACTAAAGGGAATAAAAAGACGATTTTTTCGATTCCACAAGAACTTACCGACTTGTTAAATTCTTGGAAGAAGCAACAAAAATCTGAACTGGCTTCATTTAACATCATGCAGACTCCAGAACAGTATGTGTTTACGTACATTGATACAAAGGGAAATGTAAACAGTTGTCTCCATGCTGATTACCTTAACAACAAGATGAAATCTGTTAAGCGTCGTCATCCAGATCTTGCACATGCAACCCCTCATAAATTACGACATACAGGAGCCACACTCGCTAAACAGGCAGGAACCCCTATGGAAGATATTTCTGAAGCACTCACTCACAGTGATACAATTACAACTAAGACTTATGTCAACACTTCAAATGTAATTCCAATGGCTGTTGGAGAAATTGCCTTTCGTAATCTTAAAAAATAATAGTGTGAATTTGGTGTGAAAAGTGGTGTGAATTTTGCTAAAAATAATCAAAAAAACACCCCATGGTGTGAACCATGAAGTGCTTCGAAACGTTGATATAATCGTATTGATTAACGTTTTGAGAATTGTGATGCTTTACGAGCTTTCTTAAGACCTGGCTTCTTACGTTCAACTTTACGTGAGTCACGTGTAAGAAGTCCTGCGCGTTTCAATGAGTCGCGGAAGTCTGGGTCTACTTGAAGAAGGGCACGAGCGATACCGTGACGGATAGCTCCTGATTGACCAGCGTATCCACCACCTACAACGTTAACGAAAACGTCGTATGAACCTACAGTTGAAGTAACTGCGAATGGTTGGTTGATTACAAGACGAAGGTCAGCGTGTGGGATGTACTCTTCAACATCTTTTTTGTTAACAGTGATTTTACCAGTTCCTGGAACAAGGCGAACGCGTGCAACAGCGTTTTTACGACGTCCAGTACCTGCATATTGTGCTTGTGACATACTTTATTGTTCCTTTCCTTAGATAAGTCCTGAAATATCAAGAACTTCTGGTTGTTGTGCAGCGTGAGTGTGCTCAGCTCCAACGAATACTTTCAATTTCATACCTTGAGCGCGGCCAAGAGTATTGTGTGGAAGCATACCTTTAACTGATTTTTCGATCAAACGTACTGCATTTTTAGAACGAAGTTCACCAGCAGAGATTTGTTTCAATCCACCTGGGTGGTTTGAGTGAGTGTAGTAGATCTTATCAGTTGCTTTTTTACCAGTCAATTTAACTTTTTCAGCATTGATAACGATTACGAAGTCACCTGTATCAGTGTGTGGTGTGAATGTTGGTTTGTTTTTTCCGCGAAGTACGCTAGCAACAACTGCTGAAAGGCGTCCAAGAGGTACATCAGTTGCGTCAACAACGTACCATTTGCGTTCTACTTGGCCTGGTTTAGCCATGAATGTAGTTTTGTTCATGATTTCTCCTATATGAATATCGTTTTTGTTTACTGGGCGGATGTTCCGGTCCGCGAGGTATTTGAAAGGTTCCGGGGCCTTACAAATGGGGTAAACAATACCGTCTACTATCATACCAAATTTCACTACTAAAAGTCAATAGATATGAAAAATATTTTTGCCGATTTCAGTGTTTAACATCTAGAAAAACCTCGCTTTTGCGAGGCTTTCCTATTTATAAGCTAAGGCACGTTTAAAGGTTTTCCAGATTCCCAAATCATCTGTTTGAAGGACTAGACTAGCATACATGCGTCCGATAAAGGCTGTTGCAGTGACTGCAAAAACAACCGTTATGGCAAGCGAAATCCAAGCTTCCAGACCACTGGCATACCCATTTATAGCTCTAAATGGCATAAAGAAGGTCGAGATGAAAGGAATATAGGAACCAATTTTCAGAACTAAATTATCCCCAGCAGCACCTAGAGAGGTCACACCGACAAATCCTGCTATAATCAAGATCATCAATGGCGACAAGGCCTTTCCTGAATCCTCAGGGCGAGAAACCATAGAGCCTAGGAAGGCTGCTAAAACAACGTACATAAAGAGACTAACCAAGACAAACAATAAGGTATTGAGTGAGAAAGCCTCTCCTAGATGATTTAAAATTCCAGATTGTGCCAAGATAGGGATATCTTTAAAGAGCAGAATGGCAGCAAGTCCACCCACGACGTAAATGCCAATATGAGTCAAAATCACAAGAAGCAGAGCCAGCATGCGAGCGTAGAAATAATGACTAGCTCGGATACTAGAGAAGACCACCTCCATGATTTTGGTTCCTTTCTCGCTAGCTACTTCCTGAGCAGTGACACTAGCATAGGTAATCAAAATCATATAGAGGAAGAAACCAAGCCCTGCGGCCGCAATGGTTTGAACAATTTTTTTGTTTTCCTTGGATTCATCAATTTTCTCAGTAAAATCAATGGTTTGACTCAGACGTTTTTCCTGTTCTTGAGACAAATTGGCTGCCGAACGATTGAGTTGGTATTGCAGTTCGTTTAACTTATTGGTTACTGCTAGTTTGATACCTGTTTCAAGAGAAGTTTCACCATGATAGACGGCCTTGAGGACGCTGTCCTCTTGGTCAATGGTTAGGTAGCCCTTGATTTTCTCATCCTTGATAGCAGCCTGGGCACTGGCTTCATCCTTATAATCAAAGTTGATACCATTGGTATCCTTGAGCCCTTCTGCTACAGATGGTACAGTTGTTACCACAGCTACCTTGCTATTCTTGGCCATAGAAGACCCTTGGAGAAAGCCGATTCCTACAGATAAGGCTAAAAAGAGGAACGGCGAAATCACCATAAAGAAGAAACTCCACGACTTGACATGTCGAAGATAGGTTTCCTTCATTACAACCCACATATTTCTCATACTTCCACCCCTGATTCTAGTTTAAAGATTTCATCGATTGTTGGAGCTTGCTGGTCAAAGGTCGCGATGTATTGACCTTGAGTGAGGATTGGGAAGAGTTCCCTTCCAGCGCTCTCATCATCGAGGATCAATTTCCAACTACCTTGCTTGGTCAAGCTCACCTGTTTGACGTGAGGAAGACTTTCCAATTCTTCCTTGCTTCGTTCACTTGAAACAAAGAGACGTGTTTTCCCGTATTGATTGCGAACATCCTGAACAGGTCCATGCAAGACCACACGCCCATCACGAATCATCAGGATATCATCGCAAAGCTCCTCGACATTGGTCATAACATGGTCAGAAAAGATAATGATTGCACCGCGCTCTTTCTCTTTCAAGATGACTTGTTTGAGCAACTCGGTATTGACTGGATCTAAACCACTAAAAGGCTCATCCAAGATAATCAAGTCTGGTTCATGGATTAGGGTGATAATCAACTGAATTTTCTGTTGATTCCCTTTTGACAGACTCTTGATTTTGTCGGTCAATTTGCCCTTCACTTCGAGTTTTTCCATCCATTGAGGGAGTTTCTCCTTGACCTCCTTAGCATCCATACCTTTTAGAGTCGCCAAGTAGCGAACTTGTTCAAGGACTGTCAACTTGGGCATGAGACTGCGTTCTTCAGGCAAATAACCTATCCGAGCGTAGGTTTCCTGACGAATATCCTGCCCATCCAGACTGATCTCTCCTTGGTACTCCAAAAATTTCAACATACTGTGGAAAATCGTTGTTTTCCCAGCACCATTTTTTCCGACCAGCCCTAGAATTCGTCCTGGACTTGCCTGAAAATCGACACCAAACAAGACTTGCTTGGAACCGAAACTTTTCTCTAGATTTCTTACTTCTAGCATCTTCCACCTCCGAAATATGTTGCACTTATTATACTCCTTTTTGATAGCCTTTACAACGATTTATGTCCATTTTATCAGATAATAAGTAGCAAAAGTATCCTATCTCTAATAAATTTAAGTGCTTCAGCGATAGCTTTAGTATAACTCATTAAAGACTTTCTGAGATGGCTTCCTCCTCAACTATCGCTTTTCTCTTCTGAACTGTCCTTTTGAAACTAAAAATCCACCCCGAGGGATGGATTTTAGACTATTAACGCACTTCTGCATTCACTTTTTCTTCGAGTGATGCTTGGATTTTTTCCATATAGCGTGCGACTTCTTCGTCTGTTAAGCTATCTTCTGGATTTTGGAAGGTCAAGCTATAGGCCATTGACTTCATGCCAACTCCCAGTTTTTCGCCTGAGAAGACGTCAAAGAGTTTGATATCTGTCAAACGTTTCACGCCTGCAGCTTGGATAGCGTCTATAACTTCTTGATGAGTGACTTCTGCCTTGAGGAGTAGAGCCACGTCACGGCTGACTGCTGGGAATTTGGTGATTTCCACAAATGGAGCAGCTGGTTGAAGGGCAGCTTCAATGGCTGAAAGGTTGAGCTCCGCTACATAAGTTTCTGGGATATCGTAAGCCTTGGCAGTAACTGGATGCACTTGGCCAAGGAAACCAAGAACTTGGTCGCCAAGTGAAATCACGGCCGTACGTCCTGGGTGAAGGCTAGCAATCTCAGCTGTTGCTGTATAAGTCACTTCTAGTCCCAAGCGAGTAAAGAGCGCTTCAAGGATTCCCTTAGCATAGAAGAAATCAACTGGAACTGCTGCTGTTTGGAAGTCTTTTTCTGCAACCAAGCCTGTCAAAGCAAGGGCAAAGCTGTTGATTTCATTTGGTAAATCTTCTTTTGGATTGCCTGTTTGTTCAAAGACTTTTCCAATCTCGTAAAGAGCCAAATTTTTGTTCTTACGAGCCACGTTATAGGCTACTGTATCCAAAATACCTGAGATCATATTTTGGCGGAGGACTGAACGTTCCACAGTCATTGGCCACATGAGTTCTGTAAGGTTACTTGGTTGAGCCGTAAACTCAACTGCTTTTTCAGGCGTTGTCAGAGCGTAGGTGATGATTTCTGTCAAACCTGCTCCTTCAGCGATGGTACGAACTTGACGGCGCAATTTTTGTGTCGCAGTCAATTCACCAGCTGTACCATCATCTTTTGGAAGACTAGTTGGCAAGCGATCATAACCATAGATACGGGCGATTTCTTCAAAGAGGTCCGCTTCGATGGTAATATCCCAACGACGACGAGGTACGCTGACTGTGAAGGCTTCAGCATTTCCAGAAAGTCCAAAGCCAAGACGACGGAAGACATCTTCCACATCAGCATATGAAAGCTCCGTACCAAGGACGCGGTTAACGTCAGCCAGAGTCGAAGAAACTTCTACATCAGAAGTATCAAGCGCTCCTGCTGAAACGATACCCTTACGCACAGTCGCACCTGCAAGTTCCGCAATCATGCTCGCCGCAGCATCAAGGGCTTCGTTAACAGTTGCCACATTGATACCTTTTTCAAAGCGAGAAGATGATTCAGAACGAAGGTTGAGGCGTCCGCTAGTCTTACGGATAGATTTGCCATTGAAAACAGCAGCTTCAAGGACAACACGACTAGATTTTTCAGAGATTTCTGTTGCTTGACCACCCATAACACCTGCAAGAGCTACTGGTTTGTCTGCGACAGTGATGACTAGGTCACTTGTTTCCAACTCACGTTCTTCACCATCCAAGGTCACCAACTTTTCACCAGCACGCGCTTCACGTACACGGATGTCATTTCCTTCAAAGGTATCCAAGTCAAAGGCATGCATTGGTTGGCCAAAGTAGAGTAAGATATAGTTGGTCACATCCACTACGTTGTTGATAGGACGGATACCTTCATTCATAAGAAGATTTTGCAACCATTGTGGACTTGGTGCGATGGTCACATTGTCCAAGATACGAGCAGCATAGTATGGCGCCTTGTCTGTTTCAATCCCTACAGAAAGGGCGTCTGCGGCAGCTTGATCCGTTTCTGCAAGAGAAAACTCTTTAAAGCTAACTGCCTTGTCATAGATAGCTGCCACTTCGTGCGCTACCCCACGCATAGAAAGGGCATCCGCACGGTTTGGTGTGATGGAAAGTTCGATAATTTCATCATCCAAGTCTAGGTAAGAAAAGACTTCCTCACCTGGAACGGCATCTTGAGGCAAGATTTGGATACCATCTGCGAATTCCTTTGGCACAACGGAGTCAGAAATGCCCAACTCACCCAGTGAACAAATCATTCCGAGAGACTCAAGACCGCGGATTTTCCCTTTTTTGATCTTGTAATTGTCCGCGATGCGAGCTCCTGGAAGAGCCACCATGACCTTGATGCCTGCACGCACATTCGGAGCACCACAAACGATTTGACGGGCTTCTTCTTCGCCAACATTAACCTGACAAACATGAAGGTGAGTTTCTGGCACATCTTCGCAAGACAAGACCTCACCGACGACAATTTTTGAGAGACCAGCAGCCGGTGATTCGACACCTTCGACCTCGATCCCTGTAGTTGACATTTTCTCAGCCAACTCTTGTGATGGCACATCAATGTCCACCAATTCTTTTAACCATTTATAAGATACAAGCATAATTCTGATTGTAAGATCCCACCAAGCGGGACCTTTTCAATTCCTTTCTTTTTCTTCGAGTCAGTCCTTACTATTCTCATCGAGAGAAAATGACTAGGACTGTGTTTCAGGTTTCAATCTTATTTAAACTGTTCTGAGAAGCGGACATCGCCTTGGTAGAACCCACGGATATCATTGATTCCGTAACGGAGCATGGCTACACGTTCTTGTCCAAGACCAAAGGCAAATCCAGAGTAAACAGTCGCATCGATACCACTCATTTCAAGGACACGTGGGTGAACCATACCGGCACCCATAATTTCGATCCAACCTGTTTTCTTACATACGTTACATCCTTCTCCACCACACTTGAAGCAGGAAACATCCACTTCAACAGATGGCTCTGTGAATGGGAAATAAGATGGACGCAGACGGATCTGACGCTCTTCACCGAACATCTTTTGGACAATCAACTGAAGCGTTCCTTGAAGGTCAGCCATAGAGATATTTTTCCCAACAACCAAGCCTTCGATTTGGTGGAACTGGTGACTGTGAGTCGCATCGTCCGTATCACGACGGAATACACGCCCCGGTGAGATCATCTTCAAAGGACCTTTTGAAAAATCATGAGCATCCATAGCACGCGCCTGAACAGGAGATGTGTGAGTACGGAGCAAGATTTCTTCTGTGATATAGAAAGTGTCCTGCATATCACGAGCTGGGTGGTCTTTTGGAAGGTTCATACGCTCGAAGTTGTAATAATCTTTCTCAACTTCAAATCCATCTACGACTTGGTAACCCATCCCGATGAAGATATCTTCGATTTCTTCACTAGTTTGTGTGAGGACGTGACGGTAACCTGTCGCAACTGGGCGACCTGGAAGCGTAACGTCGATACTCTCACTTGCTAGTTGAGCTTCCACTTTCTTTTCTTCCAAGAGCTTAGCTGTTTCTTCAAAGGCAGCTGTCAAAACATCACGCGCTTCGTTGACGTGTTTTCCAATAACAGGGCGCATTTCTGCAGAAACGTCTTTCATCCCTTTAAGGATTTCAGTAAGCGAACCCTTTTTACCAAGGACAGAGACGCGCAATTCTTGCATCTCTTTTTTATTTTCAGCAGTAATCTGCTTCAAGCTAGCTAGCGTCTCTTCACGAAGCGCTTTTAATTGTTCTTCAATAGTTGACATAATTCCTCCATCAGTCTCTCGTAGATAAAAAGAAAACCACATGCCAAAAACTCCACTCGGAGCGTTGACACGCGGTACCATCCGTTTTCATCTGACAAGTCAGACCTTCATTTCTAAATCCATGCGCAAGTGAATTCACCCAACTTTCGTATAGAGAGCTTGCAGTCACGGCTCTCCTCCCTGATATACTTCCCTTGAGTTACTAGTCTTGCGGATTTCTATTCAATTACTACTTAGTTTATCAGATTTTTAGTTAAAAAACAAGTTAGATTAGACTAATTTCAATATAAAAAGGAACAAGACACAATGCATTACCTATTTGTAGGATCTGTTTCACCTGCTTTCCTTTTCAATAAAAGAGTTGCTGCTTGATTAAAACCATCACACCAGTTATACCATTTTGCTTCATACTCATCTTGAGATACGATATGATTTTTTAAATCCAGAACAGAGTAAATCTTTCTTTCCTCACAAGCTTGCGCATAGAGATAATACAGTTCATCGCCACCATCTCTATCCCACTTAGCAGAAATCGTATCCCTACCTGCCAATAAAGCCTGATAAGCCCTGTGATGCCCGTCTGTAATCAACAAGCAGTCTCCGAATGCAAGAACACTGATTGGAGCAACATTGATTATTTCTACCGACTGATAAAGCATCTGGATATCTTGTAACTTCTTTTCTGATAAGTATAGTTGAGTCGGATGGAGATCTGTTATATTGACTTTCATTTCTTTTTCCTCAAAGGAATTTGATGCTCACTTCTGCTTGCCTTTAAATCGCCATTGGAAGCGAAGCTTGTCATAGAAAGGAAATTCGATAAACAAGACCCCCAAACCCACACAGAAACTGGCAAGAACATCTGATGGGTAGTGAACTCCCAGATAGACCCGAGATAGCAACACACTGACTAGGTAGAAGCCAAGGACGATTTGCACAATTTTTTTCCAAACCGGATCTTTAATCCGTTGACTGAGAATGACAATCAAAGTCCCTACCATCAGAGTCACTGCCAGAGAATGGCCACTTGGAAAAGAAAATCCCCTCTCCTCTACCAAGTGTAAAATAGCTGGCCGTGGGCGCTGGTAGATATTTTTAAAGGTCACGATTAAAAGACCGGCTAAGGCTAGATTACCCGCCATGAAGTAGCTTTCTATCTTCCACTGCTTACGATAAAAGATAAAGGCTGCAATGGCAACCCAGGTAATGATTACTGGGATATCAATCAAATGCGTAAGGGCTCGGAACAGAACTGTCAAATAATCTGGCAAGTCCCCACGAAGAACAGTCTGAAGCGGTTGATCAAAACCGACCAGCGTTTCGGGGTAAAACTTGACCATATAGCCAAGAAGGACGAAAAGTAAAAGGGCAAAACTGCCCTTCATTAAAAATGTTTGTTTATCTCTCATAATATTTTAAGGTTGGTTTCAAGAGGACGTATAACAACCAGAATGAAACGGAAAAGATTACACCCTCAATCAAGTTGAAAGGTAATACCATGGTCATCAAGTAGTTAGAAAGTCCTATAATTTCTCTAATATCAAAGTTGGCAAACTGCGCGTATAAAGGAACCGCATAGACATAGTTGAGAACCAACATGGCAGAAGTCAATCCAATAGTTCCCGCTAGAGATGCCAGTAGAAAACGAAGAGTGCTGCGTTCCTTTTTCCAAATCAAACCAAAAGCGATAACAAAAACTCCCAAGGCTACGATATTCATTGGCAAGCCAATGTAAGTGTTCACTCCTTGGCTATTCAGAAGCAACTTCAAGAGTGATCGTAGCAAGAGAATCCCGAGAGCAGCAGGCAAATCCATCACTACCAAGCCCACAAGGACTGGCAAGATACTAAACTCGATCTTGAGGAAGGTCGCCGCTGGCAAGAGCGGAAAGTCAAAGTACATCAGCACAAATGAAATGGCTGATAAAATCGCAATGGTCGAAATTCGACGTGTGTTTGTCATAACAGGTTCCTCCAATTTTCTATAAAATCAGAAGAAGTTGGAAAGGATCCCTCTATCTATTCTCACTTTTTATATCCCAAAAGTTCCCTCTCACTCTTTTGAGCAAGCGGTTGCAATTCATCTATAAACTCATTAGAACAGACAAAGCCATTCTTTCGTCTTCTCCCATCCAGACTATACTGTCGGTTGTGGAATCGCACCACATCAGCTTGCGCTCGCGGACTTCTTTAACTAAGATATTTTGGATTAATCTAGGCGTCGCAGTCGAAGATAATACTTAAGTATATCGAGACAAGACAACGAAGAGAAAGCCAAAATAGCTAGTTAAAGTCACCGCCGGTCGGGAATCTCACCCAGCCCTGAAGACCTTTTAATCATAACAAAAAACGCTTGCAAGTGCAAGCATTTTGATTATTTCAATTTATCTGCTTCATAGGTGTGAACAAGCTCAAGACCTGCAAAATTCTGCTGACGGAGCGCTTCATAGACAATCATGCATACGGTATTGGAAACATTGAGGCTGCGAACATGCTCATCGTTCATAGGAATACGGAGAGCTTTCTCAGGATGTTCTCGCATAAAGTCCTCAGGCAAGCCCTTGTCTTCACGTCCAAAGAGAAAATAATGATCCCAACCACTTGCCAAATCTGCTTCAGAATAGACCTTTTCCGCAAATTTTGAAATCAGATAGAGTTTACCCTTCATCTGAGACATGAAATCTTCCAAACTGTCATAAAAATAAATCTCAAGCTTATCCCAGTAGTCCAAACCAGCCCGCTTCATCTTCCGATCATCAATCGGAAATCCCATCGGTTTGATGATGTGGAGGGGAGAATTGGTCGCAGCGCAAGTACGCGCAATGTTACCTGTATTTTGTGGAATCTGAGGTTCAAATAATACAATGTGATTTGTCATGACGGGTTTCCTTTTATCATTGCAAAAAAATAGCCACACTGCCCGGAGTCAAGCTCAGCAAACAGCGTGGTTAAGGCGTCGTTAACTTACCTCACAACAGGTTTGAAGTAAATCAGCGAAACTACTTCCTTAGTATAACACTTTCAGAATCATTGTCAATAGAAATGACTTGATTTTTTTACTTTTTTTGATGATATTTTCATGTTTGGTCATTCCCTTTCTGAAAAGGTATAGTAAAAGAGCCAAATCACTTCAAATCGGAGACATCGTTATAGAAATTAAGCAAATGTATCTTCAAAACGTGAAAAAGGCCTTTCTTCCCTTAAAAATCGCCTTAGCAAGTGCATTTTTTGCTAAAAAAGGGTATGATAGTTACATCATGAAAAAGTAGGTTTTTTATATGAAAATTGTCCTCGTTGGTGGAGGGAAAGTTGGTTTCGCCCTCTGTCGTTCACTGGTTGCAGAAAACCATGACGTTGTCCTCATCGAACAAGATGAGGCTGTCCTCAATCACATTGTCAGTCGCTATGATATCATAGGTCTCCTTGGAAATGGGGCTGACTTTGCCATCTTGGAGCAAGCCAGTGTTCAAGAGTGCGATATCTTTATCGCCCTAACCGAACACGATGAAGTGAATATGATTTCAGCGGTACTTGCTAAAAAAATGGGCGCTAAAGAAACCATCGTTCGGGTTCGAAATCCTGAATACTCTAATGCCTATTTTAAAGAGAAAAATATTCTTGGATTTTCACTTATTGTTAATCCAGAGCTCCTGGCAGCGCGTGCGATCTCAAATATCATTGATTTCCCTAATGCCCTCTCTGTCGAACGATTTGCTGGAGGTCGGGTCAGTCTCATGGAGTTTGTTGTCAAGGATTCTAGCGGTCTTTGTCAAATGCCAATCTCTGACTTCCGTAGAAAGTTTGGGAATGTCATTGTCTGTGCTATGGAGAGAGATCATCAACTGATGATTCCAAGCGGTGATGTTATTATCCAAGACAAGGATAGGATTTTTGTTACAGGAAATCGCGTAGATATGATGCTTTTCCATAACTATTTTAAATCTCGTGCAGTGAAAAGCTTGCTTATCGTTGGAGCTGGAAAGATCGCTTATTATCTACTCGGCATTTTAAAAGACAGTCGCATTGATACCAAGGTCATCGAGATCAATCCTGAAAGAGCTCGTTTCTTCAGTGAAAAGTTCCCCAATCTCTATATTGTCCAAGGAGATGGAACTGCAAAAGACATTTTGCTGGAAGAAAGTGCTCCCCACTATGATGCAGTCGCAACCTTGACTGGGGTTGATGAGGAAAATATCATCACCTCAATGTTTCTTGACCGAGTTGGTGTCCATAAGAATATCACCAAGGTCAACCGAACAAGCCTTCTAGAGATTATCCACGCGCCTGATTTTTCGAGTATCATCACACCAAAAAGCATCGCAGTGGATACCATTATGCACTTTATCCGTGGTCGAGTAAACGCTCAGTATTCAGACCTTCAAGCCATGCACCATCTCGCAAACGGTCAAATTGAAACTCTCCAATTCCAAATCAAGGAAGCTAATAAAATGACTGCCAAACCTCTATCACAGTTGAAATTGAAAAAAGGGGTTCTCATCGCAGCCATTATCCGAAAAGGAAAAACAATCTTCCCTACTGGAGAGGATATGCTTGAGGTGGGAGACAAGTTACTCGTGACGACCTTATTGCCAAACATCACCAAAATTTATGATTTGATTGAGAGGTAAAAAATGAATAAAAGTATGATTCGTTACCTCCTCTCAAAACTACTCTTGATTGAGGCTGTTCTTCTCCTAGTCCCTGTTAGTGTAGCGATCTATTACCAAGAATCCAGTCAAGTATTTATCGCTCTCTTTTCTACGATTGGAATTTTAGTCCTTCTCGGTGGTCTAGGCGTTTTACGGAAACCGAAAAATCAACGGATTTATGCCAAGGAAGGAGTCTTAATTGTTGCCCTCTGTTGGATTCTCTGGTCTTTCTTTGGTGGCTTACCTTTTGTCTTTTCAGGACAAATCCCCAGCATCATCGATGCCTTCTTTGAAATCAGTTCTGGATTTACGACTACAGGAGCAACTATTCTGAACGATGTTTCCGTTCTCACTCGTTCCCTCCTCTTCTGGCGAAGTTTCACCCACTTGATCGGAGGGATGGGGGTACTCGTCTTTGCACTTGCCATTATGGACAATGCCAAGAATAGTCACTTGGAGGTGATGAAGGCTGAGGTCCCTGGACCTGTCTTTGGCAAGGTCGTATCCAAGCTAAAAAACACTGCCCAGATTCTCTATCTGCTTTATCTAGCTCTCTTCTCCCTTTTTGTGGTTATCTACTACCTAGCAGGTATGCCTCTCTATGATAGTTTTGTCATCGCTATGGGAACGGCAGGAACTGGGGGCTTTACCGTCTATAACGACGGAATTGCCCACTATGGTAGCTCACTCATCACCTATCTAGTTAGTATCGGAGTGTTGGTTTTTGGGGTTAACTTCAATCTCTACTACTACCTCATGCTCCGTCGGGTTAAGGCTTTCTTTGGAGATGAAGAACTACGATCATATATCATCATTGTCCTAGTTTCTACCGGCTTGATTACGCTTAATACACTCCACCTCTATCAAGGTGTCTCTAAGAGTGTTGAAATGGCCTTCTTCCAGGTTTCCAATATCATCACGACAACAGGTTTTGGTTACGGAGATATTACCAACTGGCCCCTCTTCTCCCAATTTATCCTCCTCTTCCTCATGGGAATCGGTGGATCAGCAGGCTCAACTGCAGGTGGTCTTAAGGTGATCAGAGGACTTATCCTCTCTAAAATCGCAAAAAATCAGATTTTGTCCACTTTATCCCCTCACCGTGTTTTGACTCTACACGTCAATAAAACTGTGATTGATAAGGATACCCAGCACAAAATTCTTAAATATTTTGCTATCTATATGATGATTATTCTCTCTCTCATCTTTATCGTCAGTCTTGATAGCAATGATTTTCTAGTCGTGACCAGTGCGGTCTTCAGCTGTTTTAACAATATCGGACCTATTCTAGGTACAACCTCGAGTTTTGCCATCTTTAGTCCTATCTCTAAAATCCTCCTCTCCTTTGCAATGATTGCAGGTCGCTTAGAGATATACCCCATTTTGCTACTCTTTATGAAACGCACTTGGTCTAAACGCTAATGATAATACAATCCCCCTTTTACAAGTTCGTAGAAGGGGAATTTTTCTATTAAAAAGGAGAAGACCTTTCGGTCCTCTCCTAATTTGTTTATTCTTTAAGAGCTTTCTTGTAACGAGCAAGTTCTGCTTGATTGGCCCAAACATAGTGACCTGGACGAATTTCTACCATAGATGGCTTGTCGGTCTCATAGTCATGTTGGTCAGGATCGTAAACTTTCAAGACCTTCTTGCGTTCCAAGATTGGATCTGGAATCGGTACAGCAGATAGAAGTGCTTGAGTGTATGGGTGAACAGGATTGTTAAACAACTCCTCTGTCTCCGCCACTTCGACAATAACTCCCTTATAGATAACCGCGATACGATCTGAGATAAAGCGAACAACTGACAAGTCATGCGCGATAAAGAGATAGGTCAAGCCCAACTCTTTTTGGAACTTCTTGAGCAAGTTTAAGACTTGCGCACGCACTGATACGTCCAAGGCTGAAATTGGTTCATCCGCAATAACGAAATCAGGTTCCATCACAAGGGCACGGGCAATCCCGATACGCTGGCGCTGACCACCAGAAAACTCATGTGGATAACGGGTCAAGTGTTCTTTCAAAAGTCCAACTTCATGAATCATCTTTTGAACTTTTTCTTTTCGATCCTCTTCATCTTTAAACAAGTGGTAGTTGTAAAGACCTTCAGAGATGATATAGTCAACTGTCGCACGCTCATTCAAGCTAGCTGCAGGGTCCTGGAAAATCATCTGGATACGACGGATCAAGTCTGATGATTCCTTATGAGATTTTTTTCCATTAATCTTATGACCATCAAAGATGATCTCACCTTTACTAGTATTATTTAAACCAATAATGGCACGACCAATCGTTGTTTTCCCACTACCAGACTCACCAACAAGAGAGAAAGTTTCTCCCTTGTTGATAAAGAAGTTGGCGTTTTTAACCGCGACAAACTTCTTACTTCCTTCACCGAAGGAAATTTCTAAATCTTTAATTTCTACTAATTTTTCAGACATTTCCTTCCTCCTAGTCTTCTAGATGAGCAAAGCCCATTTTATCACGAATCTTGTCATGCAAATCTGCAATGACTCCAGGTTTTTCAACTTTAGGAGCATTCTCATGAAGCAACCAAGTCTTAGCCCAATGGGTATCACTAACTGAAAACTGAGGTGCTTTCTGTTCAAAGTCAATTTGCATCGCATAATCTGAACGAAGGGCAAAGGCATCACCTTTCAACTCAGTATAAAGAGACGGTGGTGTTCCAGGGATAGAGTACAATTCCCCTTTATCGTCAGCAAGCTGAGGCAAGCTAGACAAGAGACTCCAAGTATATGGATGACGTGGATCGTAGAAGACTTCCTCAACAGTACCGTATTCTACAATTTCACCAGCATACATAACCGCTACCTTATCGGCAATACTTGCTACCACACCAAGGTCATGGGTGATAAAGATAATGGTAAAGTGGTACTCATTTTGCAAGGTTTTAAGCAAATCAATGATTTGCGCTTGAATGGTAACGTCAAGGGCCGTTGTTGGCTCGTCACAGATCAAGATATCTGGACGACAGGCAAGGGCAATCGCAATAACGATACGTTGGCGCATCCCTCCAGAATATTGGAAAGGATACTCTTCAAAACGTTTTTCAGCATCTGGGATTCCGACCTTGTTCATATAGTCGATTGCCATCTCTTTGGCTTCCTTAGCTGTTTTCCCTTGGTGTTTAATGATAACTTCAGTGATTTGGCTACCGATTGTATTGATTGGGTCCAAACTTGTCATAGGGTCTTGGAAGATAGTCGCAATTTTAGCACCACGAATCTTCTCCCATTCCTTGTTAGAAGTTAGAGCGGTCAAGTCTTGTCCACGATAGTCGATGCTTCCTTGGGCAATACGTCCATTGTCTTCTAACATCCCTGTAAAGGTTTTTGTTAAAACAGATTTACCAGAACCGGACTCACCTACCAAGGCCAGAACTTCTCCTTCAATCAAGTCTAGAGAAACTCCTCGGATAGCCGTCAGAACTTTGTCACGAACGTCAAATTCCACGACAATATCACGAGCAGTCAAAATTACATCTTTTCCTTTTATCATGTCTACTCCTATCTATGTGTACGTGGATCACTAGCATCCGCTAGGTTTTGACCAACAACGAAAAGAGATAGGGATACCAAGATCAAGGTTGTCAACGGAATCCAGAATAAGTAAGCGTTGGTCGTAACGTTTTGTGAGTAATCTGAGATCAAACGTCCCAAACTTGGCACTGTTACAGGCAATCCCAATCCAAAGAAGGAAAGGAAGGCTTCATAAGAGATGAAGCTTGGCAACATCAAGGTCATTGTAGAAACAATAACAGATACCAATTGTGGCATGATGTTTTTAACGATGATTTTAAAGGTTGGCGTTCCAAGTGTTTGAGAAGCAAGGTTGTATTCCAAGTCACGGTAACGCATGATTTGGATACGAATCATATAAGCAATCCCAATCCAAGTTGTCACACTCATGGCAAAAATCAGATTCCAAAAACCAGCACCGATTGAGTAAGTCAAGACAATGACAATCAAGAGAGATGGAATGTTTGAAATAATGTTATAAACTTCCATCATGACACGGTCTACAGATTTTGAAATTCCCCAGATTCCACCAACAATAACCCCAATTACAAGGTTGATAAAAGTGGCAATTACAGAGATAAGAATTGAATTACGCGCACCAAACCAAACCCCATCAAACAAGGATTTACCATTGCTATCTGTACCAAACCAATGTTCAGCATTGGGCTTGATAAAACGAGCACTAAAGTCATTGACCTTACTTACATCGTTGAAATCAAAATCGGAGAACATTGGGTAAATAAAGCTCATCAAGATAATGGCAACCAAAATTCCTAGCATAAAGACGGTTGATTTTTTCTTTAGAAATTGTCTAAATACAGAACCCCAGTATGAATAGGCAGGAGCATCAATTGTTTCAGAGGCAAAATCGTCACGTTTTACGAACTGAAATTTTTCTTTATCAATTGTTGACATTATTTGCCTCCTTTCTCTGTCAATTTAATACGTGGGTCAAGCATGGTCATCCAGATATCTCCTACAAAGAGTGAGAAGATAGAAATACACGTGAAGATGAAGACAAGACCAACTACCATTGAGTTGTTTGATGCCTTAACAGAGTCAATCAACATTTTACCCATACCTGGGAAAGCGAAGACTGTTTCTGTCAATGTTGCACCACCGATAACCCCGATTACGGCACCAGGAATACCTGAAACCAAAGGAACCATGGCATTTTTAAAGATGTGTTTATTTGAAATTTCTTTTTCAGACAAACCTTTTGCACGAGCAAAACGAACGAAGTCCTGAGATTGCAAGTCGATCATGTAACGACGAATCCAGATAGCTGTACTTGGCGCACCCAACAAACCTAGAATAACTGCTGGTAAGACATAAGAACGCCAATCTCCAGCCCCCAAGATAGGGAATGAGTCAGGCAGACCAATTGATGATCCAATCAAACGCACGATGTAAACCAAGGCAATCGTTGGAAGTGCAAGCAAGAAGGTTAGAGCACCTGTCGAGAAGCTATCAATCCAAGTATTCTTGTGGCGAGCCATAGCAGATCCAAGTGGAATCGCAATCGCATACGAAATAATCAAACCAATCAAACCAGCAACCGCTGAGCTTGCGATCATTGATGGGTATTGATAATTGCTTTCTGTAGCTGTATATGGATCATCTTTACCATAGTTGGCTACTTCACGCGCATCTGCTTGACTTGGAGATTTGTAGGTACGAGAGTAAATATCTACAGACGAAGTCTTTTTACCTGTAGGGAATTGAACTTCTGATGTCTTAGTTTGTCCCTGACCTTGTGTGATAACTTGAAGCACTGGTGTGTTTGCATAAGTTGGGTAAGAGTCCCCCAAGTTAATGTTCACAAAGTTTTGGTGTACAAATGGGAATTGATTGTTGAAATACAAAAGGTATTTGTGTTTTGTACCTGAACCAACCAATGACCAACCGATAGCAGGGTCATTTTCAAAACGAAGATAACGTTGCAAGTTTGGATTTTCAGGATCTTGAATCTTGTTTGGATGATCAATATCAATCAAGTTGGAATAGAATTTGAAAACACGTTCAAAAATTGGAATTTCACGCGTAGCATAGAATTGACCACTTTCTGAGAATACACCTAACGTCCAACCATTTCCTAGTTGGTTGATGTATTTTTCATAGATCGCCTTATTTGTATCATTGGCATCTACTGTTACAGATGAATCCATCGTGCTAGCTCTTTCTTGCAACTCTTTGGTATCGTAGTACTCGATATAGCCCATCCGCTCATAAACGGTATTTTCATAATTGTCCCGTTTATCTGGCGTCGTTGCAATCTTGTTATAGTTGGTATCCTGCTTGAAAATCAATTTCCGAGGAACCATCGTATAAATAATTGTGTAAGTCAAAGTTGTCACCAAGAAAATAGACAACAATGAACGCAGTACACGCATAAAAATATATTTCTTCATATCGTTTCCTTTTAAAATCCCAAAAGAACCTTCTCCTCATGGAGAGAAAGTTCTCTTGAGAGTTATTTATTTAACGTGATTAGCCAATTCTTTTTGAACTTTTTCGTTTGATTCTTTTTTCTCTTTGAGCCATTTTTCACGAGCTTGTTCATAGTCAGCTTTTGTTACAACCTTATCTTGTAACTGAATATACTTGAAGTATACGTCTGAGCCCTTATCTCCAGATTGACTGTATGATGCAGAGAAAGGCACAACACGAGAAATGATTGGTGCAGCACCACTTGATGACATAGCTGGCAAGAAGAGTGAGCTATCTGTCAACCAAGCTTGGGCAGCCGCATATTTTTCATAACGAACATTCAAGTCACTTGTTTCTTTTCCTGCTTCATCAACTAACTTATCGTATTCTTTCAAACCAACTTGAGCTGCTGCAGCATTATCTGCACCTTCGTAACCCATATAGGTTTTTGTTTGTTCAGCATTCGTTGTTTTCAAGATATCAAGGTAAGTTGATGGATCTTCATAGTCAGGGTTCCATCCAACAGCACCTGAGAGATCCCAATCTTCTGCCGCAGCGCTTGCTGCATAGTATGTAATATTCTGTAGTTCATCTGTAGTGATTTGTTGGATATCGATGACTACGTTTTCTTCTCCAAGTACTGTCTCAACGGATTGTTTGAAGGATTGAATACGTGCGATATAGTTTTTAGATGTTTGGTCTACTGGGATATCCAAGTGGATAGGGAATTTCACACCTTCTGCTTCCAATGCTGTTTTAGCTTTGGCAAATTCAGCTTTGGCTTTATCGGCGTTGAAAAGTCCATCTTGACCATCCGCAAAGTTTACATTCTTCCATTCATCACCGTAAGCAGCCATCTTTTCAGTTACCAAGTCACCGAAAGTTTTTTCGCCTGCAGAGACAAAGTCTGGTTTCACAAAGAGGTTACGAACTGCAAGAGGAGCACCTTCCTTACCGTTAATTTGTGCTGAGTAAGAAGTACGGTCAAAGGCAAAGTTCAAAGCCTGACGGAAGTCCTTGTTAAGAAGGGCTTTCTTAGTAGAAATCTTCTCTTCATCAGTTGTCTTAGAAGTGTATTTGTAACCTTGACGGTCAATATTTACACCCAAACCACCAATACCTGGACCTGATGGAGTGTAGTAGATATTGTCTTTGTATGTTTCTTCTACCTTAGAGTAGTTTGAACTTGTTGGGAAGAGACGGGCATAGCTATAAGCCCCACTTGTAAAGTTACGTTCAATTGATTCTTGATCTGAACCATCATAGTAAGCAAGTGTTACTTTATCAAGATGAACATTGTCTTTGTCCCAATAGTTTTCATTCTTCACAAATTCGATAGATGACTTAGCAGTCAAACCTCTCAGCAAGAATGGTCCATTGTAAAGCAAGGATGTAGGGTCAGTCGCTTTACCAAAATCAGATCCTTTTGATTTTTCAAATTCTTCGTTCAATGGCCAGAAGATTGAGTAGGCCAGCTTAGAGTTCCAGTATGGTTCTGGTTTGTTCAAAGTGTATTCAAGGGTGTAATCATCAACTGCTTTTACACCGACTGAAGCAAAATCTTTATTGTTTCCAGCTATATAGTCAGCTAGACCTTTAACTGAATCTTCTGCTAGATACTTAGCTGCTGATTTATTGTCAGCTGCGTGTTTCAAACCATTTACAAAGTCTTTGGCTGTTACTTCAGCATACTCTTCGCCATCAGATGTCATCCATTTGACACCTTTACGAATCTTGTAGGTATAAGTCAAACCATCTTTTGAAACTGACCAGTCTTCTGCAACTGCAGGAACTAAATTCCCATACTTGTCGTTTGTGAAAAGACCATCGATACCATTTGAAGTGGCGACCTTAGTACTTTGTTTCCCTGAAGTGAGGTAATCCAACGTTTCTGGGTCAGCTGTATAAACATAGCCATAATTTTTTGGCGCTGTTGAATCAGATGATTTTGAAGAACCACAAGCAGCTAGTACTCCTGCCGCTAATAAAGCAACACCTGCTGCAACAAATACTCTACTTTTTTTCATGTTTTTAACTCCTCTTGAAAAATTTAGGCTTATTGGAAATTATAACATATATTTTTTAAAAAGTAAACGAATTTTCAGAATATTTTGGCGCATTTCCTCAAAAAACTTCTATTTGTCAAAATTTCTGCATTCTTTGTTTGTTTCTGCAAGAAATACTTTCTAGTCTGATCTTCTTTAGAAAGGGATTTTTACAAGCTTTTTCTCACTTCTTCGATCATCATCTGTTTTCCTAAATTGGATTTTAGAATAAGAAACTATTGACGGGAAATGATTTTCAAGGTATAATAATAAACGTTGAGGCGGTATAGCCAAGTGGTAAGGCACGGCTCTGCAAAAGCTTGATCGTCGGTTCAAATCCGTCTACCGCCTTTCAGTTCCTGAATGAACAGGAATTAACCAAATGAAAAGCTCGTAAAACCGGGCTTTTTTTATTATTCCTAATAAGTGGGGACAACTGAACCTACCATCTAGATTTACAAAAAGCAGTGACTCAAGTCACTGCTTTATTCTGTTTCTTCTTCAGGTTCTAGTTCTGTGATTTGAACTTTTACCTTGGTAACACGTCCATTTTTCACTTTATCGTTGGTCAGGACGATTTGTTTGTTTTGACTGACCAGTTGGTAACTGATTTTCTCAGTGGTTGGAATGGTTCCTACTCCAGTTAGATAGTAGCCTGCGATGGTATCCACATCATCGCTTTCTAGTTCGACACCAAAGTAGTTATTGAAGTCGTTAAGATTCATGGTTCCCTGTGCAATATAGGTGTCCTCACCGATTTGATGGACTTCGATTTCTGCTCGGTCTGTCTCGTCATCAATCTCACCGACAATCTCCTCCAGCAGGTCTTCCAGTGTGACCAGTCCAGCCATACCACCATATTCATCGAGCAAAATGGCCATTTGTCTTTGGGTATTTCGCAATTCTTTTAGCAAGTCATCCACAAAAATAGTTTCAGGAACAAAGAGTGGATCTTGTAAGATCTTCTTCCAGACAATATTTTCAAAGCCATCTGCATAGGCAGCGTTTAGTAAACGCTTGGTATGAATCAAACCAATCACATTGTCCTTATCCCCATCATAAACAGGGATACGTGAGAAATTTTGCTTTAGAATACTTTGGATAATCGTTTGACTGTCATCCTGAATATCTACCATAAAGGCATCTGTCCGAGGCACCATTAGCTCACGAGCCATTAGTTCATCTAGAGAAAAGATCCCCTGTAGCATTTCAATTTCATCTGCATCCAAAGTTTCCTCACTTTTGGTCAACATGTACTCAATTTCATCTCGAGTCATTTTTTCATCCGCATCATCAAAGGTCATTGGCGTTAAACGACTCAAGAGATTGGTTGAAGCAGATAACAACCAGACAAAGGGACTGACAATCTTCCCAAGCCCAATGATAATCGGAACAGAGCGAATGGCTAAGGCATCTTTTAGATTAAGGGCAATCCGTTTAGGATAGAGTTCACCAAAAACAATAGAGATGTAGGTCAAGAATGCCAAAGAGAGGAAACTTGCAATGGCATAAGCTGTTTCTCCATTCCCCATCCAAGAGGCAATTACTTGTCCAAGTGTATCTGCCAATTTTGCCCCTGACAAGATCGTGATCAAGGTGATACCGACTTGAATGGTTGATAAAAAGTGGTTAGGATTTTCAAGTACCTTTAACAAACGAATGTAACGTTTGTCTCCCTCTTCTGCCTTTTGCTCCACTCGGGAACGGTTTAGTGACACCATCGCCATTTCAGTGGCTGAGAAAAAAGCATTTAACAGGGTCAAGATAAATAACAATACAAACTGTAGCAACAAATTCTGACTGCTCGGGTCTTCCATAGTCCTTCTCCTAAAATAGTATCTTGTGTTCCATTATATCATAAAATCCCTCAGGATTCACATTATTTTTCATTTAAACAACAACTCCCCTGCCTCTAGAAGACAAAGGAGCTGTTTTTATAGTATCTATTGTTTCTAGTCCATCTCTGTTACTTGACCCGTTTGGTAATTAAGCTGGATTCCCTTTTGAACATTGGGGATTAGGACATTGAACTCCAATTCGCCATCTGAAGACTTGGCTTCGATTTGTGAAGCCGATGGAACTAGGTCCTCATTTGTTGCATAGTGGAGCGTCACCCGATAACGGACCCTCTTATTTTGGTCCAAGGCTTTTCTGACCAAACTCTCATAGTAGTTCTGACCTGTCGAATCTTCAGCCTGTGCTTGGTTTGCCCAAGCCGTCTGAACTGCAATATTCTTGGGATTGCTGGTAGAGGCATCAAAACCATCCAAACCACCTATCAAGGCATAGCCCAGCAGATGTCCTCTATCAACTGCATGTGTGTAGGCTCCCTTTAGATTCTTAACCTGATGCCATCCTGGTGGCGTCCAAGAGGTTGAGCCATTTCCAGTCTCTTCACGATTCTTATACTGCCGAGTCGCTTTGGATAAGATGGCATTGGCAACAGTTGGAACTGTTTCTTTTCCCACTGTCTTTGTTTTATTATCCGCATAGGGTTTGCTGGAAACCTTGGCATCTAGATTGGTTTTATTGCCATTGACAATGAAGGCCCCTGCTCCATTCCACTCGAGCCCCCCCTTGATTTGATTTTTGATTGACTCAGTTAAGACACTTTCAGCCAGCTCCTGACTGGGAGCTTCTGAAGCTTGTTTTTTCTGACTAACCTTGGTTCTAGGGGTGTTTGGCGCTGTCTGCATCTGCTTGATGTAGTAGCTTCCAGCAGCCAAGAGTAAGAATAGAAGTAACCCTATCAGAGCTTGTCTTGTTTTTTTGTCCATTTTTCTCCTTATATCTCTAGAAAAAGACTGGCCTCCCAGTCTAATTTCCTGTAAATTTACTAATCAATTCTTGCCATTTCGCAGGAGACAAAATCGCCCATGGATCCTGTCCCTTTCCTAGAATCCCGTAGCCAATCATCAAGCCGATTCCTAAGGCAAGGAATCCCAGCAAGAGTACAATAAAAATCAACAGTAAGCGACGGAGTACATAACGTATATTTTTATTCTTCTTCATCATTTGCCTCAATCCGCTGAATCTTCGCTCCTAGCTGAGCCAACTTCTCATGGAAGCGGTAGTAACCTCTGTCAAGGTGGACTAATTTACCAACAACTGTCTCTCCTTGCGCTACCAGACCTGTCAGAATCAAGGCCGCACTAGCACGAAGGTCCGTTGATAGAACTTCTGCCCCCTGTAAAGCCTGTCCCCCAACAATACGAGCTGTGTCACGGATAATCTCTGAGTGCAAGCCCATACGGCGCATTTCCTCCAAGTGTTGGAAGCGATTCTCAAACACCGTTTCCACCATGGTGGATTCCCCTTTTGCGACTGTCATAAGAGCTGTAAATTGCGCCTGCATATCTGTTGGGAATCCTGGATGTGGTAAGGTTTTTACATGAACAGCCTTGAGATTTTCAAGTTGAGAACGAATACGAATGCCTTCTGATTCCTCTGTCACTTCAACGCCCATTTCAAGGAGTTTTGAAATCAAGGGGCGATTGTGTTCCCAGACTGCATCGCGAACGAGGACATCTCCGCCAGTCATAGCTGCAGCCACCATAAAGGTTCCGGCTTCGATACGGTCCTGTACCACATTGTGGGTCGTACCATGGAGTTCCTCAACACCAGTCACTGTGATGGTTTCGGTACCAGCTCCCTTGACCTTGGCTCCCATTTCATTAAGGAGAATAGCAAGGTCAACAATTTCCGGCTCACGCGCAGCATTTTCGATGACCGTCACACCATCAGCTAGAGTCGCTGCCATCATCAGGTTTTGTGTTGCGCCAACACTTGGGAAGTCCATGTAGATATGAGCACCATGCAGGCGTTCTGCCTTGGCTTCGATGTAACCAGCTGTCTGGGTAATCTTTGCCCCCATAGCTTCCAAACCTTTGAGGTGGAGGTCGATTGGACGACTCCCGATGGTACATCCCCCTGGCATAGAAACTTTGGCATGGCCTACACGAGCAAGGATTGGTCCCAAGACAACGATGGATGCCCGCATCTTGCTGACATACTTGTATGGAGCTTCCTCCGTGATATCACCAGTCGCATCAACCTCGACAACATGAGCTTCCTCATCAAAGTCCACCTTGGCATTCAGACCTCGAACCACTTGATTCATGGTGAAAACATCTGACAAGATTGGGACGTTCTGCAAGACTGTCTTACCCTTGCTTGCTAGAATTGTCGCTGCCAACAAGGGCAAGACTGCATTCTTTGCTCCCTCGATCGTCACACTCCCGACCAGACGATTATCTCCGCCTTGAACCACAATTTTTTCCATAGTTGTTTCCTTTACTTTTGATTTTATAATAGTCCTCTAAGTGCTTCTTGCCACAGTTGGTACAAACCGATAAAGAATGAACTCAAGATGTAGCCCATCACAATACTAAAGAAACCTACCAACAAACGAACTTTTTTTGTGTTAGTAGCGGTCACTTTTAAAACCTTTTCCCATCTCACAAGATCCTTCAAAAGGTAAAAACTCAAATAAATAAAGAGTATATGACTACTTAGAGTGAATAATAATTGAACCATTTGACTATTATACCATCTTATCCGCTTGCGCGCTAGTTTTCAATTTTTCTACGAATTAGGGATTGTTTTTAAGGTAATCAATCGCATCCTGCAAGGTCTTAACGGGAACGATTTTCATCTCTGTTTTGATCGTTTTAGCAGCTTCTAGGGCTGTTTCATAGTTGCTTTTCGCATTGGGATCTGCTTTTTTTGCTTCCTCAGTGACTGGATTGTCAGGAGCAAAAAAGATGTTAGCTCCCTGACGAGAGGCTGCAACCACTTTTTTGTCAATTCCACCGATGTCTCCAACATTTCCATCGCGATCAATGGTTCCCGTTCCCGCAACGACGCGGCCATTACGAAGTCCTGGATCTGCTATCTGGGTGTAAATAGCTAGACTAAACATAAGACCAGCACTTGGTCCCCCGATACCAGCTGTGGAGAAGCGAATTGGAACGTCACTGGTCACTTCTGTACGGTCAATCAAGCCAATCCCAATCCCGTTTTTTCCGTTTTCGAGAGTGATAATTTTACCTTCTGCAGACTTGACTTTTCCGTCTTCTTCATAGGTTACCTTGACCGTGTCCCCTAATTGTTGAGAGTTGACATAGTCGACCAAGTCTTTTGAACTATCAAATGTTTTGTCATTAACAGCCGTCACGGTATCTGCGATGTTCAGAATGCCCTTAAAAGTTGAATTGTCCGTCACCGTCAAGACATAAACTCCCAGATACTTGAGTTCGATATCCTTTCCAGCCGTCTTCAAACCTTGATACTTGGCCATATTTTGAGAAGTTTGCATGTAGAATTGATTGATCCGCATAAATTCTGCATCAGTAGAGCCACCCGTAGTCTCCTTGGCACTTCTAATATCTGTGAAAGGTGTTAACCAAGCATAGACAAGATGCGACAGGGTTGCGTGTCGAATGCCGACTGTTACAAACTGGTAAGCTCCTGCTTCTGTGTCTTCTGTTTCATTGACTTTCAAAACGCGACGAATATCTTCCGCTCCACCTGGAACTTCTATGTAGTAAGGTAAAGGTACTACAAAGGCTAAAAAAGTCAATACTAGTGCTAGGATGACATATAAGGGCCATCTAGTTTTTTTCTTCATGTTCTAATTCCTCCACAACACTGTTTGGGACATATTGCTGAATCTCCTGACCAAACTTCAGAAGTTCTCTCACGGCCGAAGAGCTAATATAAAGATTCTCTGGGCGACTATATAGGTAAATGGTTTCGATTTCTGAAGCCAGTTGATGATTGTAGTAGTCAAAACTAGACTCGTATTGCAAGTCGGTGGTATTTCGCAAGCCACGGACAAGGGTCTTAGCACCCAGTCTTCTTGCAACATCGACGACTAGTTGGTCATGAGAAGCCAACACCTCTACATTATCTAAATGCGCCACCGCTTTTTCGACTGCTCGTTTGCGATTTTCAACAGGGAGAAAGCCTTGTTTGTGGGGATTGTAGAACACCCCGACATAGAGCTTATCAAAGAGTTTGCTGGCACGTTCAATGATATCCAGATGTCCATTTGTCATCGGATCAAATGAACCTGTAAATAATCCAATTTTATCTGACATAGACCGTCACCTTACTAATCCCATATATTTTTTCCTTCCAGATGCCTAGGCAGGCGATTTCTTCTGGGAGTTCTACAGACTTATCGGTTTCACAGACAACCATGATCTCTTCGGAGAAAAGGTTTCTTTCTGCCATTATTTCGATATCTGCAACGATTTGTTCCTTGGCATAGGGAGGGTCTAAAAAGACCAGGTCAAAGGGACCATTCACTTGCTCCAAGGCCCGTTCAGCCTCCATCTTTAAGAGTTGAAATTTGGAAGCTTCCTTGGTCATTTGGATATTTTCAGCGATGATAGCTTGTGCCTTTCGATCCCGTTCCACTAAGACAGCATGGGACATCCCACGCGAGACTGCCTCAATGGATAAGCCACCACTGCCAGCATAGAGATCCAAAACACGACCACCCTCAAAATAGGGACCTATCATGTTAAAGATAGCTCCACGCACCTTATCTGATGTCGGCCTCGTCGTCTTGCCTTCTAGCGTCTTGAGGGGACGCCCTCCGTAGATTCCTGATACGATTTTCATACCGTTTATTATACCAAATTATGGGCAAAAAGAGAAAGAAAACCGAACCTTGCGGTTCGATTCTCTACAAAATATTTTCGTACGTATCGCGAACTTCTTGAGGCCAAACACTGGTCTGAACCTCTCCGATGTGTTTCTTACGAAGAAGGAACATGGCCATCCGAGACTGTCCGATACCTCCACCGATTGTCAGTGGGAAAAGACCGTTAAGCAAGGCTTTATGCCATTCCAGCTCAAGACGATCTTCGTCTCCGGTAAGAGCCACTTGGCGACGAAGGGTATCCTCATCTACCCGAATCCCCATTGATGAAAGTTCAAAGGCACAACCAAGAGATTCGTTCCAAACGAGAATATCGCCATTTAGTCCCTTGTAGCCATTTTCAGACTCTGTTGTCCAGTCATCGTAGTCAGGTGCACGGCCATCATGAGGTTTTCCGTCAGGCAACTCGCCACCGATACCAATCAAGAAGACTGCACCGAACTCTTTACAGATCGCATTTTCACGCTCTTTCGGTGTTAAATCTGGATAGCGTTCCACCAACTCTTCTGTATGGATAAAGGTGATTTGTTTTGGCAAGATGGATTCGATATCATAGCGGGCTTCTACGGCTAGCTCTGTCAGACGAATAGCCTTGTAAATCTTCTCAACGGTTTCTTTGAGATAGGCGATATTGCGTTGACCATTTGGGATAACCTTCTCCCAATCCCACTGGTCCACATAAACAGAGTGGGTCGCATCAAGCGAATCTTCGTCTGGACGAAGGGCCTTCATATGAACAAAAAGACCTTCACCTTCACCGAAACCAAAACGGGCTAAGGTGTGGCGTTTCCATTTAGCAAGTGAGTGAACGACTTCATAGGTTTCATCTGGAATCTGCAAAACCTTGACAGATACTGGATTTTCGACACCTGACAGGTTGTCCTGCATCCCATCCCCGACCTTGCTCAAGATAGGACCTTGAACTTCAACAACTTCTAACTTATCTTTCAAATACTGGGTAAAAGTGTTCTTCACAAAGGAAATTTCTTCTTGTTGATGAATAAAACTTTTCTTCATAAACAGCTCCTCAAAAATTAGTTAAAAGCATTATACACCTATTTCCAAGAAAAGAAAAGAGTAAATAAGAAAAAGTCAATGCTCTTTTGAACACTGACTCTGTTATTCATTAATCGTTTCGACCAAAGATTCGTAAGATGCTAAGGAAGAGGTTAATAAAGTCTAGGTAGATGCTGAGCGCCATCGAGATGACCCATCCTGTCGCTACTTGCCCTCGTGACTGCTCATAAACATAGCGAATCTTTTGGTTGTCCCAAGCAATCAAACCTGAGAAAACCAAGACCATGGCAATACTAATCATGTAGTCAAAGAAACTATTGGCTAAAAATAGATTTACAACCATGGCAATGATGAGACCAACAAGCGCCGCCATCAAAGCTCGGCCCATTCCACTCAAATCCTTCTTAGTGAAAATTCCGATTGCCGCCATGACAAAGAAGAGTAGGGCACTGGATACAAAGGCTGACAAAACTGTTCCCGGCGTATAGAAAGCTACGACAAAGCTAAGGGTAAAACCATTTAAAACAGAATAAACTAAAAATACTGGGAGAGCTGCTGGGCTATTTTTTGCAGCCATGCTACTTGCAACAAAGACTAGAGCAAGTTCTGCAAAAGTTGCAATCATCAACCAGAGACGGCCATGCATTAAAAAGTAGACCAATTGGGACTGAAAGACTGTCAACATCAAAGCTGACACGAGAGCTGATAGACCAATCCCAAGTCCCACAAAGGCGTAAACCTTAGCGTAAAATTGATTGAGACCTGAACGTTCTTGAATAATCGTTTGATTCATTCTGATTCTCCTTTTTCTATAAATATGTCTTGATTATAACAAAGATTTTATAAATTAGCTGAAATAAAACATCAATATGCCTGCTGCAACTGCCACGTTGAGACTCTCTGCCCGACCTTTCATGCCAATATGAACCAGCTGATCAGCACTCTCAGCCATGACAGAACTAATCCCCTGTCCTTCATTTCCCATGACTAAAACAAAGTTCTCTAGTGAAGAAAGCTCACGATAATCCTTTGACTCTCTCGATAAGGTCGTTGCCAGAATAGGCAAATCGCTCTTCTTTGCCTCTTCTACAAAGCTGGCAAGAGGCATACGATAGATGGGCAAATGGAAATGACTTCCTTGCATGGAACGCAAGGTCTTGAGACTGTATATATCCGCTGACTTGTCTGAAACAATAACTCCTGTAAAACCTGCCGCATCCGCCGTCCGAATCATGGTACCCACATTGCCAGGATCTTGGACATCTTCTAAAAATAGAAACTTACCCTGATGGAGATCAGGCAGTCCCACTTCTTCTTTTTGAATCACTGCAACAATCCCTTGAGGAGTTTGCGTATCTGCCAAATCTAGCAAAATCTCCTCTGAAACCCAGATAGTTTGAGGAAAAGCAGCTAGCTGATCTCGGTAACTTTCTAGGGCAAAGACCTTTTCAATCGTCACCCCTGCTTGAACAGCTTCTTCAAACAAGTGCCATCCTTCAATCAAATAAGCAGACTTTCGATATTTTTTTTGATGTAATTTCTTGGCATTTTTTACCACAGAATTGGCTTTTGAGGTTATAATAGTCATAGAAATATTATATCACAATCAAAGGGGTTTGGTATGCAAAAGGTTAGAATGATTGCCCAAGGCAGGGTGCAGGGTGTTGGTTTTCGCTGGGGTGTTTATACTTTAGCTCTTGAAATCGGTGGCATCACTGGTCGTGTCTGGAATAACGATGATGGAACTGTCGAAATCCTTGCTCAAGCAGATTCCTCCGCCACTATGGCAAAATTTATCCAAGAAATCCGAAAAGGTCCGACACCTTTTTCAAAAGTTACCTATCTAGATGTACAAATGAGCAACTTTTCATCCTATTCGGACTTCAAAGTCGCAAATTAGGTCTCTAGAACTATTGTATATTTTACAAAAAAACAGTAGAATAGAAAGGTATAATTTTTAAAGAAGGAATGAAAACATTGAAATCTATTAAACGTTTTGCCCTCTCTGCTATGGGAGTGGCTATGCTACTCGTCTTGACAGGCTGTGTCCAAGTAGACAAAGCAACAGGTAAGCCAATTGGTCCCGTTTGGGATTTCTTGGGTGCTCCGATGGGAGAAGCTATCAAGTACTTCGCTACTGATAAAGGTCTAGGCTTTGGTGTGGCTATCATTATCGTAACCATAATCGTGCGCTTGATTATCTTGCCACTTGGTATCTACCAATCATGGAAGGCAACACTTCACTCTGAAAAGATGAATGCTCTCAAACACGTCCTTGAACCACATCAAACACGCCTTAAAGAGGCAACAACTCAGGAAGAAAAACTTGAGGCTCAACAAGCTCTTTTTGCTGCTCAGAAAGAACACGGTATTAGCATGTTAGGTGGTGTAGGATGCTTCCCTATCCTCATTCAAATGCCATTCTTCTCTGCTATATACTTTGCAGCCCAGCACACTGAAGGGGTAGCTAGCTCTACCTTCTTGGGTATCGATCTTGGTTCACCAAGTATGATCCTCGTAGCCTTTGCTGGTGTCCTCTACTACCTCCAATCACTCCTCTCGCTTCATGGCGTAGAAGATGAGATGCAAAGAGAACAGCTCAAGAAAATGATCTACATGAGCCCACTCATGATTGTGGTCTTCTCCCTCTTCTCACCAGCCAGTGTGACGCTTTACTGGGTTGTCGGTGGTTTCATGATGATTCTCCAACAGTTCATCGTTAACTATGTTGTTCGTCCAAAACTTCGCAAAAAAGTTCGTGAAGAATTTGCCAAAAACCCACCAAAAGCAAGTTCGTTTTCAACTGGAGGCGGAGGCGGACGCAAAGATGTCACTCCAAACCAAGCAACTGCGATCATGACCAATAAGAAACATAAAAAACGCAATGCTGGAAAACAACATTCTAGAAAATAAGAAAAAAGCTTAGCTGAAAGGCTAGGCTTTTTATGCATCACAAAAGCCCGATGTCTCCATCAGGCTTCTTTTTTATCCATGAACACGTTTCATGTAGTCTTGGTAACTTTCTGTATCCATCAATTCCTTGGCATTCTTGACACGGTCTGCTGTTGGAGGTTTGACCCCTTCAAGCGAATAAGGAATTCCAAGTTCACGCCACTTGAACTCACCCATCGTGTGATAAGGCAAGATTTCAAACTTGTCAACATTTTTGAGGGTTTTGACGAATTTACCAAGTTCGATCAAGTCGTCATCTCTGTCTGTCAATCCCGGAACCAGCACATGGCGAATCCAAACAGGCTTCCCGATATCTGATAGGTACTGGGCACAGGCCAAGATGTTTTTATTGGTTTGACTTGTGACAATCTTATGCTGTTCTTCGTTGATTTCCTTGATATCCAAGAGAACCAAGTCTGTCACCGCCATGAGTTTATTAAACTTTTCGAGATAACGTGGTTTATTACGGAACGGAAGGGCACAGGTATCCAAGGTACAGTGGATTCCTTTTTCCTTGGCTTTGGTAAAGAGGGCAATTAGGAAATCAATCTGTAAGAGGGCTTCTCCACCACTAACAGTGATTCCTCCCTTGTCTCCCCAGAATCCACGGTAGCGAAGGGCTTCTGACAAAACATCGTCTACTGTCCGTTCGCGTGATTTATTGGTCTCCATCGCCCATGTATCGGGGTTATGACAGTACTGGCAACGCATGTGACAGCCCTGCAAAAAGACAATAAACCGAATCCCAGGGCCATCTACCGCCCCAAAACTCTCTGTCGAATGCACCATTCCTGTCACTTGTCCATAGTCAATTGTTTCTTCAGACATATCGTCACCTTCCTTGAAAACGTTTTATAGTTTTATTATATCATGACTTGAAGGAAAAACAAGATTTTTGCCTATTTTTTAGAAAGCAATCTGTTTTTCAATTTCATTTTCAATGAATTATCATTTTATTCTTCAAAATCAAAACCATACAAGGTTGCAAAGTAGTCCTCAGGGCGCTCTGCACGGCGGATTTTACGGGCTTTACCTTCTTCGGTATAGAGGATTTCCGCAGAACGAAGTTTGGCGTTGTACTGGTAGCCCATTGAAAAACCGTGAGCACCTGTATCATGAATTACCAGCAAATCACCGATTTCTGTATGAGGCAGTTCGCGATTCACTGCAAATTTATCATTGTTTTCACAGAGTGAACCAACCACATCTACCACTTCAGCTGGTCCATCTGGATGGATCACGTTAGTAATATGATGGTAGGCTCCATACATAGCTGGACGCATGAGGTTGACTGCTGATGCATCCACACCCAGATAGGTACGGTAGGTTTTCTTCTTATGAGTGACTCTTGTGACCAAAGCACCGTGAGGGGCTAACATAAAACGACCTAATTCGGTAAAAATCTTAACCTGACCAAGACCTGCTGGCGTAAGGACCTCTTCATACACCTTACGAACTCCCTCACCAATCAAGGCAATATCATTTGGCTCCTGGTCTGGACGATAGTTGACACCAATACCGCCAGAAAGATTGATAAAGTCTAGCGAAATGCCCAACTTTTCCTTGATTTCAACAGCCAATTCAAAAAGCTGACGAGCCAACTCTGGATAATAGAGATGGGTCACGGTATTGGATGCTAGGAAGGAGTGAATCCCAAAAGTCTTGGATCCTTTTTCCTTCAAGATGGCAAAAGCTTCAAAGAGCTGGTTCTTGGTCATACCAAACTTGGCTTCTCCAGGATTGTCCATAATGTCTGTCCCCAGTTCAAAAACGCCTCCAGGATTGTAACGACAAGAAATAATTTCTGGAATGCCTGCTGCACGCTCCAGATGTTCAATATCTTCAAAGGCATCCAAGTTAATGGTCGCACCCAATTCACGTGCATAGGCGTATTCCTTATCTGGCGTGTTGTTTGAAGAGAACATAATCTCAGAACCAGGGAAATTCAGTTTATGACTCATCAAAAGTTCTACATAACTAGAGCAGTCCACACCACAGCCTTCCTCTTGGAGAATTTTCAAAATAGCTGGAGTTGGAGTAGCCTTAACTGCAAAATATTCCTTAAAGCCCTTATTCCACGAAAAGGCTTGATTGACGGCTCTTGCCTTCTCACGAATACCCTTCTCATCATACAAGTGAAAGGGAGTCGGGAACTCGGCAACAATCTTTTCTAAGTCTTCTTTATTAATAAATGGTGTTTTCATAAGTTTCCTTCTATTCTATTTGCAAAGAAAGGCTGGGACAATCGTTCCAACCTTTAGTTCTATCTCTTATTTATCTTCGTCAAAGATATTGCCAACCTCAACATCGATGGCTTGGTTCTTGACATCAATATTGGTTACCTTCAAGAGTGACTTGTAATCAAACTGCTTTTCACGTTCTTCTTGGGCATTGTCTGCAAAGACCGCTACACCTGCCAATTCTGAATCAAACTCACGCAAGAGACTGATCATCCCGTTGACAGTTCCTCCGCCTTTCAAGAAGTCATCCACAATCAAGACACGGCTGCCTGCCTTGAGACTGCGTTTTGAAAGGAACATTTTCTCAATACGGTCACCACTTGAACCGGATACATAGTTGACGCTGACTGTTGAACCTTCGGTAATTTTCAGGTCACGGCGTACAATGACAAAGGGAACATTGAGGACATTGGCAACTGCATTTGCAAGTGGAACACCCTTAGTCGCTACTGTCATAACCGCATCAATTTTTTGGTTCATAAAGCTCTTGGCAATAATGCGACCAATATTTTTCAAGATAGCTGGTGTGCTAAGCAAATCAGACAGGTAGATATAGCCACCTGGCAAGATACGGTCACTTTCTGACAACTTGGCACGCAAGTCCTCAACCATTTCCTTGGCATCATGACTTGAGATTGATGGTGTGAAAATGACACCACCACCAGCACCAGTTACTGTCTGGATATGACCGATTTCAATTTCCTCAAAGGCGCGTTTGATAATGACGATATCCTCTGAGATAGATGATTTAGCAGATTCATACTTTTCAGCAAAAGTATTGAGACTAGTTAGTTTATAAGGATTATTAATCAAATAGTTGGAAATGACAACCATCCGATCACTTCTTCTTAATTTCATTTCTATTTCCCACTTCATTTAATTTTGATATTTTATCTATTATACCATATTCACATAAAAAAACGAACATTCTTATCCTAAAAAATGCTCGTTTTTCTTAAATCATTAATCTAAATCTGGTTTATAGAAGGAACGATTGTCCATAGCGAAGATTTTATTGGTCATCTCTCCCTTATCCACCAAAGCAAGAGCTGTTGACATCATCATCATGCTTGCATCCAGATTGTCAATCATATGGATAATCTCTGCTTCCATAATGCGTGGACGGACTGGGCTTCCATACTCAAGTAAGCCGTGGTGACTGAGGATAACGTGACGAAGCAGAACGACTTCTTCCTTGGTATCATCGATACCGAGTTCCATCACTGTCTTAGTAATTTCACTATCTATCAAAGCAATATGCCCAAGAAGATTGCCTCGCACTGTATACTCAGTCTGGTCTGGCCCCGTCAACTCAATGACTTTAGCTAAGTCATGCAGCATAATTCCCGCATAGAGCAGGCTCTTATTGAGCTGAGGATAGACTTCGCTAATAGCATCTGCCAAACGTACCATGGTCGCCGTATGATAAGCCAAACCCGTTTCAAAGGCATGGTGATTAGTCTTGGCAGCTGGATAGGAGTAAAATTCCTTATCATACTTGGTGTAGAGCTTTCGGACAATCCGTTGCCAAACAGGATTTTCAATTTTAAAAATCATTTGCGACATGTAGTCACGGATTTCCTTGACATCAACTGGCGACTTGACCTTGAAATCAGCTGGGTCATTGGGTTCGCCAGGTTGAGGCAGGCGGAGAGTAATTTGATTGACTTGAGGGGTGTTGTTATAAACTTCTCGGCGTCCTTTCATGTGGACAACCTTACCTGCGGTAAAGGCCTCAACGTTATGAGGTTGGGCATCCCAGAGTTTCCCTTCAATCTCGCCACTATCATCTTGGAAGGTAAAGGCTAGGTAGTTTTTCCCAGCTCGAGTTTGCCTCAGGTCAGCTGACTTGATTAGGTAAAAGCCTTCAAACAGCTCATCTTTTTTCATGTGACTAATCTTCATATTCTTCCTCATTTTCTTGGAAATGGAGTAGATCAAGCGCAGGCTCACCTTCTGACAACTCAATGTGACGGAGCGTCCGCTCGATAGCTGTAGTGCGACGGTTTAATAATTCATCAATATTGCCAGAGGCATGTTGGAGATGCTTTTGTGCCTTGACCAGAATACCACCAAACTTGCCAAACTCGGTCTTGACACTGGCAAGAGTCTTACTGATATGGTCGGCACTCTTTTGGATATTGAGAGTCTTGAAGCCAACTGATAGGGAGTTGAGCAGAGCTGACAGGGTACTTGGACCTGCGACAATAATCTGCTCCTCCCGTCTCAAGTCATCAAAGAAGACAGGATTGCGGACGATTTCTGAGTAGAGCCCTTCTGTCGGAACAAACAAAACTCCAAAATTGGTAGTCCGAGGCGGTGCTATGTACTTGCTCTTGATATCCTTGGCAAAACGCTTGACACTTGCTAGGAGTGACTTGCGACAGCGTTCGATTTCATCCTTGTCACCTGCTTCATAGGCTTCTTCTAGGCGGTAATAATCTGCCAGTGGAAACTTGGAGTCAATCGGTAGGTAGACATATTCTTGGTCGCCTTGGCCAGGTAACTTGATGGCATACTCCACTCGTTCACTGGAATTTTCAACCGTTGCGTATTCTCTTTCGTACTGGGCAGGGGTCATGATGTCTTCAATGATTTGCCCCAGTTGCAATTCTCCCAGAATCCCTCGCGTTTTGGTTCCAGAGAGAACCTTGTTGAGGGCTCCGACATCGCGGGCCACTGTCTGCATTTCTCCAAGGCCACGATTGACCGACTCCAGTTGTTTGGAAACTGTCTCAAATGAAGCCTGCAAGCGTGTCTGTAAGGTCTTTTCTAGTTTTTCCTCGACTGTTTGGCGCATTTGTTCCAAACGTTGCTCATTTGATTCCTGCAGGGCTTGAAGACGTTGGTCAGTCTTATCCCTAGTTTGCAAGAGATTCTCTGTCATTTCTTGACGAACTTGAGTCAGACCTTGGTGCAACTCGATTCGAACTTCTTGCAAACGGTCGCTGACAGCCACTTCCAAGTCTTTTTGATCCAACTGGCTGGCTTGTCTGGCTTGTTCAAAACGGTAATCCAACTGGTCTGACAAATGATCTGCCTGATCCTCCAAGCTCTTGGCTAGATGTTTTTCCTGCTTATCCTGCCTTTGCCAAATCAGAAAGAGGCCAGCTAGATTGGCAATCAATAATAGAACAAGTAAACTTTCCATCCTACCTCCTGTCCTTGCTATGCAGCACGACCACATAACCATCTGGGCAAGTCACCGACACTTCCCTATCTATATATTCGTTAGAAGCGTATACTTTTTTAAAGAAAAAATTTTCCTCTGTCAACTCATACTTGGCTCCGAGAATGGTCAGCTGGCTATCCCGAACCGGCATAAAGGCTAGATAGTCATAGTCCGAGCGGGGTTCTAGCTGACTAGTCCCTTCTGGACAATAGGCAATTAAATTTTGCCCATCTTCAATCGCTATCTGGCGCATATAGGGGGCTAACTTGGGATTGCTAGGCAGAAAGACATTGGCCAGCATATGGTCAATACGTCCACCCAAAGCACCAAAAATAGTGACCTCAGCCTGAGGATTTTTCTCAAAGATAGTCAAGAGAGCCAATTCCAGATCTGTATCATCTTTTTCTGGTCGCGCTTGGACAAAATACTGGGCACGTTTTTGAATCACCTGTCGCTCTTCTTGCGTCACAGAATCAAAATCTCCGACTGCTAGAGCAAGAGGAAGTTTTTCCTCTAAAACCCAGAGCGAGCCTCGATCTACACCAACAAAGCAATCAAAGTCTGTCCGGTAGTGACCGCGGTCTCCTCCTGCAAAAACGGCAACCCTAGTCCAGTTGTTTTCTGAGAGTTTGTACTCGCTCATTGACATCTCCCTTAAAGACATAGGAACCTGCTACAAAAACGGTCGCACCAGCTTCTTTGGCTTGAGAAATCGTTTTATCATCAATCCCGCCATCCACTTCGATTTCAAAATTCAAGTCTTTTTCATCACGAAGAGCAACCAACTCATGGACCTTATCCATGGTTTCAGGCAGAAAAGCTTGACCACCAAATCCAGGATTAACTGTCATGACTAAGACTTGGTCAACTAGGTGAAGCACGTGCTTAATCGCTTCAACAGGCGTACCAGGGTTAATGACAACCGAAGGTTTAACACCGAGTGAGCGAATTTTTTGGAGGGCGCCATGAATATGAGGCGTTGCTTCCACATGGATGCTGATGATATCCGCACCTGCACGCGCAAAATCCTCTAAATGATGCTCTGGATTAGCTACCATCAAGTGGCAGTCAAAGACCATCTTACTATGAGGACGAAGAGCTTCGACCACACCTGCACCAAAACTGATTTGTGGCACAAAGTGCCCATCCATGATATCGATATGGGCATATTCTGCACCAGTTGCTTCTAGACGTTTGATTTCACGTTCAAAGTTGGCATAATCTGCTGCCAGAATTGACGGAGCAATCTTGTATTGAGACATAGGTTTCTCCTTATTTTGGAATTTTTTTGCTGACTTTTTTATAGGTTTCTCTGCGATTTTCAATCTCACTGAGGAATTGCAGGTAGTTGTCAAAACGGAAGGACGCAATGATACCCTCTTCTACTGCCGGCTTCACTGCACAGGACGGCTCATGGGTATGGGTACAAGTGCGGAATTTGCAGTTTCGGCTGACACTAGCAATCTCTGGAAAGGCCTGATTGAGGTCTTCCGCCGTTGACACTTCATAGTCCAAGGATGAAAAACCTGGTGTGTCGGCGATTTTACCTCCATTGAGATTATAAAAACTAACTGCTCGAGTAGTGTGGCGCCCGCGACCCAGACTGTCTGAAATTTCTCCTGTTTCAAGATTGAGGTCTGGTGCGATTTTATTGAGAAGAGTTGACTTCCCAACACCTGTCTGCCCCATAAAGACTGTAACCTTGCCTGTTAACAAGGGCAAAAGTTCTTCTTTACTGGTCACAAAGTCATAGCAGATATCACCATAGGTCTGTTGGTAAAAATCCAGTTCCCCTCTATCTTCCAGTAGGTCCATTTTGGAAATATAAACGATGGGATGGATGTCCTTGTGCTCCAAAAGAACCAAGAAACGATCCAGCAAATTGCTGTTGAAATCAGGTTCTTTGACAGACATGATCACCACAGCTTGGTCAATATTGACAATAGGCGGACGGACCAGACTGTTTTCCCGTTCATGAATCTTGAGGATATAGCCTTCTGAATTTTCCTCGGCAGAAAAATCTACCCAGTCTCCAACGTAAGGAGTATGGCCTTTTTTACGGAAATTTCCACGCGCGCGTGTTTGATAGACCTGGCCATCACTCTCTACATAGTAGAAGCCTGCCAAGGCCTTAATAATTTGTCCCTGCATCTTAGAGTCCTTGCCCTTTAAGCGCGTCTGCTAGACTGGCAAATTCTGACAAGCTGAGAGCTTCTCCACGCACACTTGGTGACAAACCTGCTTGGTCCAAAGCCTTGGTCAGCTTGTCCTTAACTTCCTCAGTCTTGCCAAAGTAACCTGTCAGGTTATTCCATAAAGTCTTGCGTCGATGAGTGAAACTAGCCTTAGAAACCTTAAAGAAGAAGTTCTCGTCTTCCACTGCTACGGCTGGTTCTGGACGACGCACCATTTTCAAAATAGCAGAGTCCACGTTTGGTGCTGGCACAAATACCGTACGAGGTACGATGAAGGCAACCTTGGCAGTCATGTAATACTGCACAGCGATTGACAAACTGCCATATGCCTTGGTATTTGGTTGAGCGGAAATGCGGTCAGCTACCTCTTTTTGCATCATGACCACAAACTCACTAAAAGGAATTCCGCTCTCGATCAAGTGCATGAGAATAGGCGTCGTGATGTAGTAAGGCAAGTTGGCTACTACCTTAATTGGCAGGTCAGGATTTTTAAAATTCTGGATATGCTTCGCCAAATCGACCTTGAGAATGTCCTCGTTAACCACTGTCACATTGTCAAAATCACGTAGGGTATCTGCCAAAATCGGTACCAAACGGTGGTCGATCTCAAAGGCCATAACTTCTGCTGCACGCTCAGCCAAAAACTCCGTCAAGGCACCAATCCCTGGCCCGATTTCGATGACATTAACCTGGTCATCAATCTCAGCCGTATCCACGATTTTTTGAAGAATATTGGTATCCGTCAAGAAATTTTGCCCGAAGGACTTTTTAAAGGTAAAACCGTGACGCTCCAGCACTGCCTTGGTCACGCTGTAATCTGCAATTCTCATCTATTCTCTTTTCTATTTGTTAGCTAAAAACAATCTATAAACCCAAACAATTACCAACACCAAGAGAAACCAAAATCTCAAAGGAATATGGTACTCGTCATCTTTAGATTCGGCACCAGTCTCATCAAGCACTTGCTCATCTTCTTTACGTGGTGCTTGCTCGTCTTCTTGATGTTGTTCTTGGTTCTCTTCTTGACCCTGTGCTTGCTCGTCTTCTTGATGTTGTTCTTGGTTCTCTTCTTGACCCTGTGCTTGCTCGTCTTCTTGATGTTGTTCTTGGTTCTCTTCTTGACCCTGTGCTTGCTCGTCTTCTTGATGTTGTTCTTGCTTATCTTTTGGGCCTTGCATTTTCTTCAACTCATCTTGGTATGCAACCGAGTCTAGAATATTATCTTCTGGCAATAATTTTGAGGCATAATAATCAGGAAATCCCATAGCAGACCAAATTACGTTCTTTTCTGTTAAAGAAAAATCCAATTCTTGGGGTTGATTTTCCTGAATGGCTCGGATATTTTTTATAAGCTTACGCGAAGCTGTAGTCAATCCATCCATATCAGCAACTTCTAAAACATCAAATCCTAGCATGTCACCTGCTTTGACATTTGCAAGAATATAGCGAACAAAATCATCATATAGTTGCAAGGTCTGAGGAGCGTTCTTTTCTAAAAAGGAGCGATTTTGGGTGGCCTTTTTCTGGAATTTTTCAATAGGAAGTAAGATATTAAATTTTTTCCATAGAATATTAGGCATTCGCACATCTTTTTCATCCCAAAATAATTGCCAAAAATAAGGAATAGTGTAAACTCCCTCCGTTAAAATACGTACATCTTTCCCGTTTTTTAAATAAATATAGCTTCTATTTGCCATATCGTTTCCTTTCACCATTTTTATGAAGGCTTTGCCTTCCGTCAAAGTCACTCCAAACAGGGCCATCTGTTTAGATCGCCTCTTGTTGTCAAAAAATCAATGCATATTGTTTTAATTTTCATTCATTATCTTTTAAGAAAATCATTTATTCTCTTTTCTAATAGGAAAGGCGATATATCCAAACAAATTCGTTTCCTCTAGAAGTCTGATGAATCAGGTCTTTTAAATAGATATTGGGATTCGTCAGTTCTTTTGTTTCTGTATGATAGCTTGTTATTGTCTGCCCACCATGTCGGAGAAGCCACTCTGTATCCAATCTAGGCAAATATCTGTCCTTTTGAAGAAAATCACAAAATTCCTCTACTGTTATGTCCTCAGGAACTTCAAGTTATACCTTGTGAGGCAGAACATCATCACCCATACAGATAGACTCTCTATCAACGATTATTTTCATCCCTTGATCAACCTTTAGCTCTTCCTTCTAGTTCCTCACTGAACTGTTGCATTTCTTTGAACGCTTTGTCACTGACATAAACACCCGCTTTATAATACTCAGTCTGGTTAATGGCATAGTCAAAGATTTCAATCATGCCTCCAGCGTTTTCAATCATAGCGCTCCAATTTTCATCGAAAACCATTCGCAAACGTTTCCAATCCGTAAACACTGAAACCGAATTTCGTCCATTTTTTCCTTCTCTAGTCGGAAGATTAAATGTAGCAGATTCTTCTAAAACATGAGCATTACTTTCCTGACTAGGTTCAGGAAATCCTGATGATGCATTTATAGGAAGAAGGAATTTAGCTTTTGGCATTGCCATTGAAAAGAACTTATAATAGAGTTTATAAATTAATTCTTCCTCTTCTGTAGTCGGTCTATCCATCTGTCCCATCAAAAGCATCCATCTCACAATATCAGGGTTCATAACAGGAACTTGTATCTCTGGCAAGCCTGAAAAATCTGGTTTTTGAACTAAAATAGAAGAACTTATACTAACTTCTTTGGTATTAAAGAATGCTCCTAAAGCACCATTCAAGTAAAAAGCTGTCCCAAGAAAATTCTCAATTCCTTTTTTATCTTCCGTATTTTCAATCCGTTTTACCACTTTTAGTTGGTTTTCAATTGTTTCCTTATACTGATGATACCAACGAGGGGTAAATAGCATAATCATTGGGTCAGTGCATAGATAGCCTTCGTCACCTCTATCATATGTAGTTGAGAAAAGATAAGGTTCCCCAGTATTTTCTGAATAAACAGCATAAATCGAATCTGCTTCTAGCAACTTGTCCTTGACAATTTCTGCTAGACGCTCTGACTTACGAGTATTTTCTTGATTACTCTCTTCACTTTTTGGTTTTTGACGGCAATCCCATAAAAAAGCCTGTAAAATTTCGATACTATCATCAAGACTAAGATTCTGATAGTCCTCATCGCTTACTTTACCTTCTTGAATAGTCACAAAAGTTCGATAGAGAGCATAAGCATAGCTAGATAAACGCTTTTTTGCATCTACACCAGGACTATAGAGCACACTTCCCTTTTTTAACTTAGCTAGAGAGGGAAGCATATCGATCTCTAGATAAACTAACTCCTCATCTCTAAGAGATTCCACATCTTTATTTTGGCAAGTAAGTTTTTTTACAACTACAGTTTCAAGAGTATCCATACCTTGATCGGGATTGCAAAACTGAAGACGATCACCAACTGTCAAACTCCCTTCCAAAGTCGCAGCAATCAGTAATTCCCTCTTTTCTTTCATTGGAAAGAAACCCAAAACTCCTAGACAAGCATCTCCTTTGGTTTCTTCTGTTGTCTTCTGTACTTCTGTCTTTTTAAAAAAATCAAAAATTCCCATTGCTTTTCCTCATTAATTTCACCCAAATGCAGATTTTATCAATTATCTTTTTTTATCAGGCATGGTATTGAGCATAATTGAAGCATATGCTATTACCTCTATTGTAACACATTCCCTTTGTATTTTTGGGCTATCTGGTTATTGTTATCACTTTTCAGGACTCTCCAAACAGATTTCGATATCTAAATTTCTTTCCACTATTGAAGTAAGCATAAAATTTATTTTTCTAATTCTTTATAGACTGTCTCTTGAAAAGGTCAGTTGTTCAAGTAAGGAATAGAGTTTTGCTTGCTCCTCTTCTTCGTAAGCAGATCTATTTGCTTTTACTTCCCTGCATTTCTCGTCATACAGAAAACCATAATGGCCATCTTCTGTAGATAAGGCTGTGTAGACTTTGGCCATTTCTTCAGGACTAATTGAAAATCTTGACTTGATTTTATACAAATTTTTCATAAAAGCGCTGAGGTGATCATAGCGGCGCATATCAACTTTGACATTGGTCACACGGATTGCCTGAACCTTGATACCTTTCCAATGTTTTCGCATATAAAGCGACAGCATCAACAAGGCTAGTTTATTCTGATAATAGGTCTTAGCAGGACTATAATGTTTTTGACCAGCTAAATTTTCAAAATCAAGCTTCATGAAGGGATAAAGCATCAATCCTTGGGAAGAAATATTAATAATCCGACCACTCTCAGATTTTTCCAACAAACCTTTCAACAAGATAGAAAGCAAGAAAGGGGCGACAACATTGGTCGCAAATTGCTTTTCTAATCCCTCTCTAGTCAGGATGGGCTTTTTGACTGACAAATCAAAGTCAGCTGCATTGTTCATTAAAACATCTAAAGTCTCTTCTTTTTGGATATACTGTTCTACCGCTTTCTTGATACTCTCCAAATCAGATAGATCAACCAATATATAATCTACATGCAGATTTCCCGTTTGTTGACGGATTTTCTCACAGGCTTGCTCAGCAGCTTCTTTCCGTCTACAAAAGAGAGTTACCGACCAGCCCTTTTCAGCCAACTGTTTAGCAGACTGGTATCCAATACCACTATTGCCACCCGTAATAATCACTTTTTTCATTTCTGACTCCGTTAGTCTGAATACTTAGCCATCACTTCTTCCACTTCTGCCAAGGTTATCCCAAATAACTTTAAGCGCTTGAGGAGTTGCTTGCCGTTGGAATAGCCGATGCGGAGCTGTTCGCCTAGATACTCTCGGCGTCTACGGCTGTCTGATCCCGCCAAGAAACCTAGGCGAATCAAGTCACCACGACTGATGTCAAACTCGTTCTCGTTTTCAAATTGTTCTGTCACCTGAGCCAGCGCTGTTTTTAGATCTTCATAGCTGGCGTGTTCGATTCCCAGAGAACGTCCCTTGGATTTGGATTTGGGAACAGCTTCATCTCGCTTGAGAAAGGCATGCCGCACTGTTGGAACGGCCGTCATAATCATGCGACGAATCCGCTCCCCATTAAAATCTGGATCGGTAAAGACAATGACTCCATGCAATTCATGCAGGCGCTGAATGCGTTCTATATCCTGGTCATTTATTGCGGAACCTCGTGTTTCATAGGTCTCTACATCAAAGTAACGTTTGAGATTGGCCGTATCATCGCGACCTTCGACCACGATGACTTGGGAAATTTTTTCTTTCATCACTTGCTGTCCAATCCAAAGATACACTCTGCATTTGCAGTCGTTGCTGCCGCCAGCTCTTCTGTCGTCATCCCACGCAAGTCGGCGATAAAGTCCACCACATAGCGGGTGTAGGCTGTTTTGTTTTCACGGCCACGTTTAGGAACAGGAGCCAGATAGGGCGCATCCGTTTCTACCAAAATCTTGTTTAACGGAAGTTCTCTAGCAGCCTCTTGGATATCCGTCGCTTTCTTAAAGGTCACCACACCTGAGAAAGAAATGGTCATGCCAAGCTCGACAAACTTCTCAGCCCACTCGAGAGAGCCTGAAAATGAATGCATAATCCCACCTCGTGGACCAACTCCCTCGCTCCTGATAATCTCATAAGTATCTTCTAACGCATCACGAGTGTGGACCACAAAGGGCAAATTCAAGTCCTTAGACAGCTGAATCTGACGACGAAAAACCTGCTCCTGCACTTCCTTAGGTGCTGTCATCCAGTGATAGTCCAGACCAATCTCACCTAAAGCAACAACCTTGGGATGTTTTAGTTTTTCAAGCAAGTAAGCTTCGACCTCATCTGTGTAAGTGCCTGCTTCCGTCGGATGCCAGCCAATAGTTGCGTAGAGCTGCTCATACTCATCTGCCAACTCTAGGGCTCGTTCAATGGTCGGTTTATCAAAACCAACAATATTCATCTGTGTCACACCCATCTCAGCAGCCAAGGCGATTTCTTCGGCCTCACGTCCTGCAAATTCTTCTACATTTAAATGTGTGTGCGTATCAAAAATCATCTTTTCTAACCTCATTTTCTTCCATCTATTATACCAAAAATAGCATCCCTCGGCTTGTAAAAATATTCTAATACCAATCATTCTCCCTTGACTGCATTTTTTCAAAGCAGTATAATAACACTTATTGAAATTTTCATCAAAGGAAAAGAAAATGTTTAGAAAATTAAAATATACCTTTATCGGTCGACCACTCAAGTCTCTCACAGATGGTGAAGGGGGATTACTTGGAAAAATGCAGGCACTTGCAATGTTATCCAGTGATGCCCTGTCTTCTATTGCCTATGGACCCGAACAAGTCATTCTCGTATTAGTCAGTCTCTCTCCTCTCGCTATTTGGTGGAGCCTCCCTATCGGTATTTTTGTCCTCTTACTGCTCGCTAGCTTGACCATTTCCTATCGTCAAATTATTCACGCCTATCCTCAAGGTGGAGGAGCTTATATGGTCACTCGGGAAAATCTCTCCCCTGAACTAGGCTTGATTGCAGGAGGCAGCCTCCTTGTTGACTATATGCTGACAGTAGCCGTATCCGTTGCGTCTGGAGCTGATGCTATTACAGCAGCCATCCCTGCCCTCCATCCCTACAATCTTCATATCTCTATTTTCCTAGTCTGCCTGCTCATGCTCTTGAATTTAAGAGGATTGAAAGAATCTGCCAGCTCTCTGATGATTCCCGTCTACCTCTTTATCTTCAGTACCGTCTTTCTCTTGCTTTATGGGTTCTTTCAACTATTTACAGGTTCCCTAAACTATCAGGCGACTTCAACCATTGGGCAAACCGTTCCGAGCCTTTCCATCGTTCTCCTATTGAGAGCCTTTACCAGTGGCTCTGCCTCTCTGACAGGGGTTGAAGCTATTTCAAATGCGGTACCATTTTTCAAAACTCCGAAAGAAAAGAATGCTGCTCAGACCTTGACCATCATGTCCCTCATTTTAGGATTTCTTTTTGCAGGCATCACCTTCCTAAACTACTGGATGGGCATCACACCTCAAAATGGAGAAACCATCCTCTCGCAAATGGCCAAGGGTATTCTTGGTGATTCATTCTTTGGTCATGCTAGCTACTATCTCTTCCAGTTCTCGACAGCCTTAATTCTAGCTGTAGCTGCAAATACTGGCTTTTCAGCCTTCCCTATGCTGGCATACAATATGGCTAAAAACAAGTACATGCCCCATCTCTTTATGGAAAAAGGGGATCGCCTTGGCTACTCCAACGGTATCTTAACTCTGGCCTTTGGAGCTATGATCCTTCTTCTCATTTTTAATGGGAATACTGAACGCTTGATTCCTCTTTATACTATCGGGGTCTTCGTTCCTTTTGCCCTTTCTCAGACTGGGATGATTCGTCATTGGAAAAAGGAAAAAGGAGCAAACTTCTTAAAACCTGCCTTTGCTAATATCCTTGGGGCCATCATTTGTTATGCTATCGTTCTCATTCTACTTTTCTTCAGACTGGGTGATATCTGGCCATTCTTCCCAATTATCCTAGTTCTTACTTTCCTCTTTTTGTCCATTCACAGTCATTACCAAAAAGTGGCAAAACAGCTACGACTCTACGAAGGAATTGAAAAACGTACCTATGACGGCAATCTTGTCCTTGTCCTAGTAGGAAATGTTACTCGAGTAAGTGTTGGAGCCATTAACTACGCTCAAAGTATCGGTGACGAAGTGTTGGCCATGCACATTTCTACTAAAGAAACGGCAGAAAAAGACCAAGAAATTCTTCAGGAATTTGCCGATTACTTCCCAAATATCACTCTGAAGAATATCAATACTAGCTACCGCGACATCATCACCCCTAGCGTTAAGTATGTCAAACGAATCGCCCAAGAAGCTAAGCAAAAAAACTACACCGTTACAGTTCTCGTACCACAGTTTATTCCTAACAAGCCTTGGCAAAATATCCTGCACAATCAAATGAGCCTCAAACTTAAATACGCTCTCAGATGGCATGAAGACGTCGTTATCGCTAGCTACTCTTATCACTTAAAAGAATAAACAAAAACTCAAAATCAGTAACTTATATCTGGTTTTGAGTTTTTTGTATATGACCTTTTAAAAGAGCCCTCTATGAGTTTCATCTAAAATGACCGATTTCGTAGACAGTTCACTATGTAGGATAAAAAGAAAAGCCAGTAGACTCGAGTTCCTACTGACTTCTTTGTTGAATTCGTTTGGATTATGCAGCCAAAACTTTGCGTCCTTTACGACGACGAGCTGCCAATACGCGACGACCGTTTTTAGTTGACATACGGTTACGGAATCCGTGTTTGCGCGCACGACGAAGTTTACTTGGTTGATAAGTACGTTTCACGATGAATACCTCCTCATAGATTTTGTATTCGTTTAGCCGGCTATAAAGTGATCAGTTACTAAACATACTTTACTATTCTATCTGATTCTTATCTATTTGTCAATAGCTCTAAGGAAATGTTTCCTGCTTTTCCCTATGAAAGCCTTATCTACGATACTGACTCAAGAAACGTGTCATCTTTTCTTGGATTTGCGCTAATTCGTCCACACGAGGAAGGTAAACGATACGGAAATGGTCTGGTTCCTTCCAGTTAAAACCACGACCATGAACCAAGAGAACCTTTTCCTGCTTCAAGAAATCAAGAACGAACTGTTCATCATCATCGATGCGGTACATATTGCGGTCAATTTTAGGGAAGATATAAAGACCCGCCTTTGGCTTGACCGCAGACAAACCTGGAATATCTTGGATGGCATTGTAAATGAAGTTTCTTTGCTCGTAAATCCGTCCACCAGGAAGGAGCAATTCATCCACTGACTGGTGCCCACCTAGTGAAGTTTGTACGACTTGCTGGGCCAAAACGTTAGAGCAAAGACGCATATTGGACAGCATATTGAGACCTTCGATATAGCCCTTGACATGGTGCTTAGGACCAGACAAGACCATCCATCCTACACGGAAACCAGCGATACGGTGAGATTTTGACAAACCATTCATGCTGACACAGAAAACATCAGGTGCCAAGCTTGCCACAGGCGTATGCACATGCCCATCCATCACCATGCGATCATAAATTTCATCCGCAAAGATGATCAAATCGTTTTGACGAGCAATCTCAATAATCTCCAACAAGAGTTCCTTAGGATAAAGGGCTCCAGTTGGGTTGTTCGGATTGATAAGAACGATTGCCTTGGTATTGGAAGTAATTTTTGACTTAATATCGTCAATATCTGGGTACCATTCTGCAGCTTCATCACAGATATAGTGAACGGCATTTCCCCCAGCTAGACTGACCGCGGCTGTCCAGAGAGGATAGTCTGGCATAGGCACCAAGACCTCATCACCATTATCCAAAAGCCCTTGCATGGACATAACAATCAGCTCACTGACACCATTTCCAAGGTAGATATCATCAATGTCTACATTGGGAAATTTCTTCAGTTGGCAATACTGCATGATGGCCTTGCGGGCTGAGAAAATCCCTTTGGAGTCAGAATATCCCTCACTATCACGCGCATTCATAATCAAGTCATGAATGACCTCATCTGGCGCTGTAAAGCCAAATTCTGCTGGATTCCCTGTATTCAGACGTAAAATCTTTTCTCCGTTTGCTCGCATCCGCATAGCTTCTTCCAAAACAGGACCACGGATATCATAGGCAACGTGCTCTAACTTACTAGACTTGTTATATTCTTTCATCTTGTTTCCTCAATTCATAGAGATAGTAACATTATACCACTAGAAAGGGATTGCGACAAGTTTCCTGAAATGAGCAAGCAAAGAAAAAAACTCACAACGACTAGGTTCTCACCGTCTAAACAACTAGAATACAGAAGTATTTTCTCACATACCAAAAGACAAACCTAGAAAGATCAGCGCTATAAAAGAATCATACAAAAGATTAAACATGAGAAAGAGCCCCCACGTGACCAAATAGTCCAAGCGACCACTTCTCTTTGCAATCACAAATAAAATGATGTGGTAGACTAGGTGAAAGAGAAGAAATCCAACAAAACCTGGATAGAGAACGGGCATGACTCTTTCCAGCTGCCAAAACATCACTACTTCACCTACAAGTGACGCAAGGATAATTCCCTGATAAAGAAAACTTATTTTTTTAGAAGCTTGAACAAAATCTTTCATACTTTCTCATCACCTCGCTGTGTTTCCTACTATCCCGTTTTCTTTTATTTTAACATATCTCCACCAAATCGAATCTCCAATAATATTTATTTAAATATGATTTTTACTTTACTTCTTTAGTGAAAAGGGTTACAATAACAGTAAGAAAATTTCAGGAGGTTTCATTATGGCACAACGTTACCAAAATGTTATGGTCGCAATTGATGGTTCTAAAGAAGCGGACTTGGCTTTCGTCAAAGGTGTTTACACTGCTCTACGCAACGAATCCAAGCTCACCATTGCCCATGTTATTGACACACGCGCTCTTCAAAGCGTGTCTACCTTTGATGCTGAAGTTTACGAAGAACTCCAAGTCGATGCTGAAAGTCTGATGAAGGAGTACGAAAAGCGCGCAAGAGATGCTGGTGTGACCGATATTCACATCGTCATCGAAATGGGAAATCCAAAAACCCTCCTTGCCCGTACTATTCCAGACGCAGAAAATGTTGACCTGATTCTCGTTGGCGCAACAGGGCTCAATGCCTTTGAACGCCTCTTGGTTGGCTCTTCATCTGAGTACATTCTCCGCCATGCAAAAGTCGATTTGCTGGTCGTGAGAGAAAGTGAAAAAACATTGTAATCATTTAAAAAGGGAGCCTTGGGCTCCTTTTTGTTTCTATTTTTTTCTTTCTTTGTGTCGCTCATAAGCTTTAAACTGACGTTGTAGTTCCTGTCGGATGGCAGGTTCTGGAGCATATTTTTCTTCCCAGTCTTCTGGTTTTAAAATCTTGTGTGTAACTGGGTCAAAATGAGCCTTCCCATCAGGGAAAACCTTCCCCATATTTGCTTCATGGACAATATCAAAAATGCGTTCTGGGTCTACTCCCATCAAAACAAAACTACCGTATGTAAAATACAGTGTGTCAATCAAAGCATCCACTTGACCGACCAAATTTTGCTTAGCAGGTGTCTTTTTCGCCACTTTCTCTGCCGCCTTATCAAGTGCCTCATGCATGCTTGCAAGGGAGTTTTGGAATTCTTCCTCCGAAGAACTTGCTGCGCGAACAAACTCTACTAATTCTTCAATTTTAAAGTCTGCGCGGTGGGTTGCACCTTCAGCATCCCATGCCTGTGGCTCTTCTTGAGTTCGTTCATCCATCATGTGGTGGAAGGTTTTAACCTTATTAAAGTGGTAGTCTCGACTGACAAACACTTTTTCTGAAGCCAAAACACCAAAGTGCTCGAGCGCCTTGTGGATACCATCTTGTTGATTACTTGCCGTAATATGCTTGGCAACTTCTTTGACACTGCTACTGCCATTTCCCATAGCGACCGACATACCAACACCCGCCAACATTTCCAGATCGTTGTCTGAATCACCAAAGGCCATGACTTGGTTGAGATCAAAGCCATATTCTTTCCCGACTCGGCGAATGCCTTCTAATTTGGAATTTCCTTGGTTAATGATATCTGCTGCAAAAGGATTGCTTCGAGTTAATTTCAAATCTTCAAAATCACTTGCAACTTTCTCAGATTCCTCTGGCGTCATCAGCATCAAAACTTGGTAAATGGGTTGATTAATCAAGTTAAGTAGGTCGTCTTCCTTTTGAGGAACTGCCTTGCTAACCATTCGATTAAAGGAACGGCTAACGGTTCTTGTCAGCACAGTCGGAATAAAACGACTAACCAGTTGGGAAAAGGAGCCGAGACCAAATGACATAATTTTCGAACCAACAACGGCATGCTCGGTTCCAAGAGCGATTTCTTTACGCTCCTTTTTAGCGTAAGCAATCAGTTGACGCAGGCTTGACTTAGCAATCGGACTTGCAAAGAGCACCTTTTCTTTATTAAAAATGTATTGGCCATTGTAGGTCACCGCAAAATCCAAGTCCAAGTCTTCCATCAATTCCTTGACAAAAAACGGCCCTCGTCCTGTCGCTACTCCAACAAGCACTCCTTGCTCTTTGACAATCTTAATCGCGTCCTTAGTGGATTTCAAAACACTCTTGCGATCGTTGACTAGCGTTCCATCGATATCAAAAAAAACAGCCTTGACTTCCATCCTATCCCATTCTCCCCTTTTGTGTTACAATGATTATACCACATTTCAGAAAGAGTGACTAAATCATGCCTAAGAAAATCCTTGTTTTACATACAGGTGGGACTATTTCCATGCAAGCAGACGCCACTGGTGCCGTTGTAACTAGCCAGGAAAATCCCATGAACCATGTTTCCAATCCGCTTGAAGGGATTGAGGTTCATGCCCTAGACTTTTTTAATCTGCCAAGCCCTCATATCAAACCCAAGCATATGCTTGCACTCTATCATAAGATTAAAGAGGAAGCTGATAACTATGATGGAGTTGTCATCACACATGGTACAGATACCTTAGAAGAAACAGCCTACTTCCTTGATACCATGAAAATTCCGCCCATCCCCATCGTTCTAACAGGGGCCATGCGTAGTTCAAACGAACTTGGTAGCGACGGTGTATATAACTATCTGAGCGCTTTGCGAGTTGCCAGCGATGACAAAGCAGCCGACAAGGGTGTACTGGTCGTCATGAACGACGAGATCCACGCAGCCAAGTATGTTACCAAAACTCATACGACCAATGTCAGCACCTTTCAAACCCCAACACATGGACCACTTGGCCTCATCATGAAGCAAGAAATCCTCTACTTCAAAACGGCTGAACCTCGTGTCCGGTTTGATCTTGAGCATATTCAAGGTCTGGTTCCCATCATCTCAGCCTATGTAGGTATGACAGACGAGCTAATTGATATGTTAGACTTGGAACAGCTGGATGGCTTAGTTATTCAGGCCTTCGGAGCAGGCAATGTTCCCAAAGAAACAGCTCAAAAGTTGGAAAATCTCCTGCAAAAAGGAATTCCAGTCGCCTTGGTCTCACGATGCTTTAACGGCATTGCTGAACCTGTCTACGCCTATCAAGGTGGAGGGGTGCAGTTGCAACGAGCTGGTGTTTTCTTTGTCAAAGAACTCAACGCTCAAAAAGCGCGCCTCAAATTATTAATTGCCCTTAATGCTGGACTAAAAGGACAGGCTTTGAAAGACTATATGGAAGGATAAACCTCTTCTCTAGAACGCAAAATCAGGAAATCTTCGCGATTCCCTGATTTTTTCTATTTACGTTTTCGTGTAGAGCGACGTTCTGTCAAACCATGAGGCAAGAGAACTTCACGTTCTTCCAACTCTTCCTTATGCATAATCTTAGTCAACATACGCATGCTGATAGCACCTAGATCATAAAGAGGTTGGGCAACTGTCGTCAAGTTTGGACGAGTGAATCGTGCAATCTGAGAGTCATCTGTCGTAATGATTTCAAACTCTTCCGGCACAGATACGCCATGGTCAGCCAAACCATTCAACACACCTGCTGCCAATTCATCACCTGTTACAACTGCGGCTGTAGCTTGTGATGAAATCAAGCGTTCTGCCAAGGCATAACCATCGTCATAGCTGTATTTTGATTCAAAGACCAATCCCTCGCTATAAGAATGTCCTGCTTTTTTCAAGGCTTCCTTGTAACCGATCAAACGAACCTTGCCATTGATATCATCGACGAGTGGTCCACTCACAAAAGCAATTTTCTCATTTTCTTTGAGAAGGTAACTCACAGCATCAATCGTTGCTTGTTTGTAGTCGATATTGACACTTGGAAGTTGGTGTTCGACATCCACAGTACCAGCAAGAACAACCGGTGTCCGTGAACGAGAAAACTCTGAACGAATCTTTTCAGTCAAGTGATAGCCCATAAAGATAATCCCATCGACTTGTTTTGAAAAGAGAGTGTTAACCACTGAAACTTCCTTTTCATCATCCTCATCACTATTTGCAAGGACAATGTTATACTTGTACATTTCAGCAATGTCGTCAATCCCCTTAGCAAGCGTTGAGAAATAACCATTGGTAATGTTAGGAATCACAACTCCGACTGTCGTTGTTTTCTTACTAGCCAAACCACGAGCGACCGCATTTGGACGATAGTCCAAGCGTTCAATCACTTCGAGGACTTTTTTTCGAGTGTTCTCTTTAACATTCTTGTTGCCATTAACGACACGGCTAACTGTTGCCATTGAAACTCCTGCTTCACGGGCAACGTCATAAATCGTTACTGTATCATCTGTGTTCATTCCGTTTCCTTTCTATATTGAAAATTTCGCTTTCACGCATCTGCTTACTCCATTTTATCACTTATTGTAAACACTTTCAAGTATTTTTTAGAGAAACTTTGAAAAAATTTCACAGTTTATTCCCATTTTGAAAAAACAAGCAGAATTCCTTGATTTTTCAGCTTTTTTACTGTATGATAAGAAAAATAAAAGGAGGAAGGAAACATGGCTTTTACAAATACACAGAGACGTTCCGCCAGTTTTGGTGTTGTGACCAGTCTACCCGACGATGTTATCGACTCTTTATGGTTCATTATCGATCATTTTTTGAAAAATGTCTTTGAATTAGAAGAAGAACTTGAGTTTCAACTGCTCAACAATACGGGGACCATTACCTTCCATTTCTCTAGTCAAAACCTTCCGACTAGCATCGATTTTGATTTCAATCATCCTTTCGATCCCCTTTACCCTCCTAGGGTCCTTGTTTTAGACATGAATGGTAAAGAAACTATCCTCCTTCCTGAAGAAAATGACCTATTTTAAAAACTCTAGCTTCTTGGCGTAAACTGCTGAGGAACTAGAGTTTTCTTTTTCTAATAAATGGAGCGACTAACAACTAGACCATTGGGTTTTGTGTACTCTAAATCAAGGTAATCCTGGTAAGTCCCCGGTACAATGAAACCTTGGGGACTTAATATATCCGTCCCAGCTTTTCCCACGATAGAGTCTGCCAGCAAGACACAATTGGTACTGAGAACAAAGTAGGTCTTAAACTCGGATGAGCTGAATTTATAGAGGGTCGCATCTGCTTCCTCTTTCAGTTGGTAGGAGTAGGTATGCTTGACCTCTCCCTCTCTTCTTTTCATCAACTGCGAACTTGGTTCCCAAGGAATTAACAGGTCTTCTATCTCTGCTAGGCGAGCTTGGATAGCTGTTTTCTGTTGGTCCGTCAAACTCAGACCATAAGCAAACAAGGTCTTCTGACTTTCCCTCTTACAGAGCTCGATGTATTTTTCCCGATTGGCCTTAAACAAAACACCGTCTCCAACCATACCGAATAAACGCTCCGAGTGAGGATCATAGGAACCATAGGAAATAACCTTCCCTTGATAACAAATATCTACATGTCCCATAGCAAGAAAGAAAGAGGTTTCTGAGGTATGGACAAAAATTTCCAGATCAACCGTCTGATCATTTTTTCTTTCTGAATGAACTTCCCCTTCTTGACTTTCATGATTTGCCAGCCACTCATTCAATTTGCGCAAGGTACTGATAGGGATCAGAGCCGTCACAAAGATCGGCAAGGTCATTCGCATTCGCCGTTTCAGCTTGGGATTGTTTTCTATCCTTTCAAAAAAGAAACCGTCACGGAGGCTACTAGCTCCTAGCATGAGCAAGTAAAATCCAAGCAAGAGCAATTCAAAATTCGCCGCATCGTGAAAAGGAGAGATGCTATAAAGCCCGAATCCTATCATCCATACAGCATCAAAGAGATGATGGATCCGAGGATGAATGGCATTTTTTCGATAGAGAGACCAGGTCACAAGACTAATGATGCCCGTAAACAACTGGTAGCTCGCAATGATAAAGACCAAGAGATAGAGGGCAAGATCTTGCAAAATGATAGAGTCAAACACGAGAGCTGCTACCACCAGCTTGCCCAAGGTTACAAAGATATTTTCCCGACGTGTTTTATCTTGAAACCAGCGAGTCAACAAGTGCCAAACTGCTGACAAGGAAAAGTAGCCCATCAGCAACTGGTATCCCATTCGCGGAATAACTTGTCCAAAACGAATCAAGAGAAGCCCTAAAACAATAGCAAGTAGTCCCTCCCCGATACTCTTCCACTTACTATAGGTCTCGGAAAGCTTAGGCATTTCCTTGCTCCAACTGGTCAACCAAGTAACGAATTGGTTGTTTTAAGATTGGATGAATAAAATGGGGAGCTATTTCCACTAATGGCTCAAGAACAAAGAGGCGTTCTGCTATATAAGGATGAGGCAAGATGAGCTCGTCTGTGTAAATAATCTGGTCCTCCACAAAGAGTAGGTCCAAATCAATCAAACGAGGCCCCCAATGCACTTCTCTCACCCGTCCCATTTCTGACTCAATGGCTAATAATGTTTCTAACAAGACTGGTGCTGGTAGCCAGGTTTCTACTTCAATCACCTGATTGACAAAGCTATCCTGTTCCACACCACCCCAAGGTTCCGTCGCCAAGATACTGGACTCTTTGAGAATATGGATACCTCGAGCTCGCAGGTTGTCAATAGCTTGTTCCAAGTTGGCTTCCTTATCTCCCATATTACTTCCTAGAGCGATAAAGGCCCGCTGCTTACGACGGTGAATGGTCACCGAGCAGGTATCCAATGGTAAATGCACTGGAGCCCACGGTTTTTTTAGTTCCAACTCAATCTCTTGGACAAGAGGATAGGTCTCAAAGGTACGTTCAACGAGTTTGTAAGCTACCGTTTCAATCAAATCCTCAGTGCTTTCCTGAAACCAAGTCGTCCACTGCTGACACAATTCTCCGTAATGGACAGAAGCTGTCAAATCCAGGTCTGTAGCCGCCTTGGTCATATCATAGGATAAGCTTGCGGAAATAACAAACTTCTGCCCCAATTCCTTCTCACTAGGGAAAAGACCATGATAGGCAAAAATTTCCAAATCTTTAATCTGCAGTTGATCCATAACTTGTCCTTTCTAGAAAAATCCGCCCAAAGCGGATTCTTTTTATAGTCCCATTAAACGATAAGCCTGGTCTCGGAGGTCTTTATCTGTTTCAAATACACCTCGCGCTACTGTCGTCAAAGTCGCAGTACCTGGTTTTCTGACACCACGCATGCTCATACACATATGCTCGGCCTCAATGACAACAAAGGCTCCTTTAGCCCCCAGATAGTCCATCAAGGCATCGGCCACTTCAATATTTAACCGTTCTTGAATCTGTGGTTTTTTAGAATAAATTTCAACCGTACGGGCAAGCTTGGACAAGCCTGCCACCCGACCATCTGGAATGTAGGCAATGTGCGCTCTCCCATAAAAGGGCAAAAAGTGGTGCTCACACATAGTGTGGAAAAAGATATCCTTTTCTACAACCATATTATCGTCGATAATCTCAAAGGATTTTGACAGGTGTTCCTCAGCAGTTTGGCCAAGACCTGAAAAAATCTCTTGGTACATACGAGCTACACGAGCAGGTGTTTCCTGCAAGCCCTCGCGGTTAGCGTCCTCACCAACAGCCTCAATAATCATTTTTACAGCCGTTTCAATCTTTTGTGTATCCATTCTCGTTCTTCCTCTCCATCAGATAGGCTCTCACTTGGCTCAAGAAATACAAGGAACCTGTGACAATCCTAACTGTTTGTTTCTCTTCATTTTTATCTGTCAATTTCTGCTCTAGAAAATCCTGCCAACTTTGGTAATTGAGATTTCTAGACTTGGCTGTCTCTTTCAGCACACTTTCATCCGTCGCCCGACTATCATCAAAATGTGTCAGGGTAAGCTCGGTATCTGGCATTTCCCCTAGCAAGTCCAGCATATCATCCAAGGCCTTGGTTTTGATGCAGGTAAAGAGGATTTCCTTATGATAATCCGCAAAGCGTTCTTGCAAGGTTGCCAACAAGGCCTTGATAGCATGGGGATTGTGGGCCCCATCTAAAATCATCAAGGGGTCACTAGACACGACCTCCAAACGCCCTGGCCATCTGGTCTCTTTCAAAGCTTGAGCAACCAAGTCATTACTTGCTAATTCTCGCCCAGTCTCCTGACAATAAGTGTCTAAGAGAGCAAGCGCCATCCCCGCATTTTCTATCTGGTGCAAGCCAAGCAGACCTGTTTGAAAACGACCTTGTCTGACAGAACTGGTATAATCAAAGATTTCACCCGTCACTACACTCTTTTGGTGACTGACCTGATAATCTTTCCCATATCGTATTCTCGGTGCTTCTTTCCCTTCTGCAATGCGGTCAATAACAGTCAAGGCTTCAGGAACAATATGACCTGTCACCAAGGGAATACCTTGTTTGATAATACCAGCCTTCTGCTCTGCTATGGCTTCCAAGGTGTCACCAAGTAGGGCAACATGGTCCAGTCCAATGGTCGTAATTCCTGTTAAAATTGGCTGGCAAACATTAGTACTATCCAAAAGACCACCCATGCCGACTTCCATGATAGCCACATCTACTTGCTCTGAGGCAAAGTAATCATAAGCTAGAGCTGTGATAATCTCAAATTCGGTTGTCCCCTGCAAATTGGTAGCAGATTCCCCCTCAAGCAAAGACTGATAGTCTGCCATGAGGGCTTCTAGCCTAGCCTCGGGAATGGATTCCCCATTAATGCTAATCTGATCCGTATAATGAATGAGATAGGGCGAGTTGAACACCCCAACTCTCAGCCCTAGGTTTTCCAGCATCTTTTTCAAAAAAGCAATGGTAGACCCCTTGCCGTTGGTCCCTCCGATATGGATGACCTTGAGTTTGAGATGGGGATTGCCTCGCAGAGCTAGGAGTTCTACCATGCGTTCCAAGCCAAAATGCGGTTGGTCCGTCCGGTAGTGGGCAATCCACTGATTGTTTTCAATTTCGTTCATCTTACTTATATTGTTTTAAATCTAGATTTTCTGCATCATCTGCCAAACGGATAGCAGAGGCAATTTCAACTGCCATCCTGTGACTGGCAACATCATGCACGCGCACCACTTCCACACCCTGTCTCACAGCGATACTGGTTACATGAGCAGAAGCTGTGTCTCGATTGCGGAAACCAAGTTCGGTCCCAGGATTAACTTCAAAGCCATTTTCTTCTAGGATATTGATGACAAATCGCTTACGCGAAACTCCAAGAAAAATCGGATAGCCTTGCTGGTGTAGTTTATCTAGATCCCGTAGAAGGAGTAGATTTTCCTTCTTGGTCAGACCAAAGCCAATCCCTGGATCCAGCAGAATATTTTCTCTTGCTATCCCAGCTTGATTGGCTCTCGCTAGTGCTCGTTCAAAGAAAGCCTCCATCAAGTCTTCAATTGGCATTTTTTCAAAGTCAGCTAACTCTTCCTCTGTAAAAGCTTGCCCAAAACCAAAATGAGGAAATATGAGCGAACTAGGGTGCTGAGGTCGAGCCATGACTGGATTAAACATGATGACTACTTTCGCACCAGCCTTAGCAACCACATCCGCCATTTTCTCATCTCCCATGAGACCCGTAATGTCATTTACCAGATTGGCACCAGCAGCCAAAGCAGCCTCTGCCACCTGACTTTTCCAAGTATCGATGGAAATGAGAACATCACTTTCCTCACAGATAGCTTTAATCACTGGAACAACACGCTGGATTTCCTCTTCTATCTCAACATAGCTACTGCCCGGCCGAGTCGATTCTCCACCGATATCAAGCATGCTAGCTCCTTCAGCTATCAATTTACGGGCTTGCTGAAGCGCCTGGTCAACAGCAAAAAACTGACCACCATCCGAAAAGGAATCTGGTGTTACATTGATAATTCCACAAATAGCTGTTTTTGCCTGACTAGCTTTACTGAACATAAGGTCACTCCTCAAGGTTTTTCACCACATTATTTCTCTATTTTACCATAAAAAGAAAAAGATGGATACGCTAGTATTCATCTTTTCCAAGCGGCTAATGGTTTAGAATGATAGACCTAGATTTCTACTAATCAATACCAATAAGGCCAACAAACAAAATGCAATACCATTGAGAATCATATGAAGCAAAATGGACATCTCCAAACGCTCAGTCTTATAGGCTGTCCAAGTCAAAACCGTTGACATTCCTCCATAAATAATCACAGAAGGTAGATTGGTTGGCATATGGAGCAAGGCAAAGACAATTGCACCAACAACAAAGCCAAGTTTTTCTTTTCCACGGAAGATCTTTTTTGGAATAATCCCACGACACAAAATTTCTTCACAAATCGGCGCAATCAAGACTAATAGGAAGAAAGTTGAAATCAAAGAACTATTCTGAACCAAACCATTCAGTATTGATTGGTTACTGGTTGTTGCCTCATTTGTTAGTCGAAGCAGGAGTGAACCCAAGAGATTTGTCGCAAAAATCACCAGATAACTCAGTACCAAGCGAGCCAAGTCTTTTGCCTTAAAAAAGGATAGATTAAAAGTAGCAAGTTGTGTTTTTCGTGCACCAATAATGAATACAATCAAAACGACTATGGATAAAGCACCTACTAAGAGCCCTGACTGTAAAATCGGAAACTGTTTGTTTGCTAAAAACAAAGAAAGTCCTATAGGAAATTGAGATAGAACAAAAGCTACCAAAAGGATGAGCACCCATTTCCCTCTGTTCAAAACCTCTTGCCAAATCGTCTTATCTTTCATGATGTACCTCCTTATAAGAAAAAGGGGAGACTCCCCTTTTTCTATTATACCATTTATAGCGCCATACTGATATAGTTAAGGATAAACAAGGCATCCAAAATCCAAATCATCACGTGCACATCCTTGGCTTGACCTTTGACAACTTTTGTCAAGGTATATGTCAAGAAACCAACAGCAATCCCTTGTGTGATAGAGTAGCTGAATCCCATAAAGATTGATGTGAAGAAGGCAGGAACCGCTTCAGCCATATCATCCCAAGGGATATTTTTCAAGTTAGAAAGCATCATGATTCCGACGATAATCAAAATTGGAGCTGTTGCAGCTGTAGGAACAATCGCTAGAAGTGGGCTAAAGAAGCTAGATAGAGCAAAACAGATCGCAACCACTAGGGCTGTCAAACCAGTACGTCCACCAGCACCGATACCCGCCGCAGACTCAACATAGGTCGTAACGTTTGAAGTACCTGCAATGGCACCTACCGAAGTTGCCACCAAATCAGAGTATAGAGCCTTGTCCAATTTAGCGGACTCATGGTTTTCCCCACTTGTCGCAACGATACCAACTTTTTCACCAGTACCGATAAGAGTACCGATTGTATCAAAAATATCCGTTAGTGAGAAGGCAAGAATAGCCATCAAGGTTTCTGGTAAACGTGAAGTGTTTGAAATCAAAGATCCTAAACCTTCTGAACCAAGAGCAGCACCAAACAAAGTTCCTAAATCATTAACCGCTGCTGAAAGATTGTTGCTAGCAAAGTCGATCCCTGACAATTTCACAACACCAACAGCAATGGCAAGGACAGTCGTTGTTAAAATAGAAAGAATGATTCCACCCTTGATGCCTTTAACAACAAAGAAGATGGTAATAGCCAGACCTGCAAGAGCCACCAATACGGCTGGAGTATTGAAGTCTACCAATCCTGGAACAGCTGCGGAGTTTGCAGTAAGTGCAGCTTGAGCCTTGTCTGCTCCTTCACCTGCTACAGTATAAGTACCTGGGTCAATTGAGAATTTCAAGAGACCGGCATTCTTAATCCCAACATAGGCAAGGAAAACACCAATACCAGCCGAAATAGCTGAGCGAAGTGTTGTTGGAATAGATTCGATGATCATTTTACGAACATTTGTCAAGGTAATAATCAGTGAAATAATTCCACAAATGAAGACCATACCAAGAGCTTCTTTCCAAGTATAGCCCATCCCAAATACAACTGTAAATGTGAAGAAGGCATTTAGTCCCATACCTGGTGCTTGTGCGTATGGCAAATTAGCATAGAAAGCCATCATCAAAGTACCGACTACAGAACCGATAATCGTTGCCAAGAACACACCTTGAACAGGCATACCCGTTTGGGAAAGCATTTGAGGGTTTACAAAGAGAATATAACTCATTGCAAAGAATGTTGTTAAACCAGCAAGCACCTCTGTACGGACATCTGTCCCGTGCTCTTTTAGTTTAAATAGTTTGTCCATCTTTAATCTCCTTTTGTTTTTTACGAACAATATTAGTATTATATCATTTATCATTCACCTTTTCAATATGTTTGTTTGATTTATTTAATAAATCAAAGCAACTGTAGTTTTTGTTCTTGTCTGCTTTTCTTCCTTCTTTTTGATATAATAGTAGACATCTTATCTGGAAACGACTAGGAAGGTTTATATGACTAAAAAAATTATCGCAGTCGATTTGGACGGAACCCTGCTAAATAATGAAAGCAAGCTCTCCGATTTCACCAAAGAGACGATCAAAAAAATTTCAGAAAAAGGACACCATGTCATCATCACGACAGGCCGTCCGTATCGTATGGCAAAAGACTTCTATCGTGAGCTAGAATTGCATACTCCCATGATTAACTTTAATGGTTCCCTTACCCATCTACCAGGACAGGCTTGGGCGCATGAAAAGTGCCTGACCTTGGACAAAAAATACCTCCTAGACATGGTCAAGCGCACGGAGGACATCCAGGCCGACTTTATTGCAGGAGAATATCGAAAAAAATTCTATATCACGACTCCGAATGAAGAAATTGCAGATCCTAAACTATTTGGCGTAGAGAACTTCCGGCCAGAAAATCAATTCAAACCTGAACGAGTAACCAAAGATCCCAACTGCATCCTCTTGCAAACAAGGGCTGAAGACAAATACGCTTTAGCGGACGAAATGAATCGTTTTTATCAGCACCAACTAGCTATCAATACATGGGGCGGTCCCCTCAACATCCTCGAGTGTACTCCCAAGGGTGTAAACAAGGCCTTTGCTCTAGAGTACTTGCTCAATGTGATGAATCGTGATAAAAAAGACTTAATCGCCTTTGGTGATGAGCATAATGACACTGAAATGTTGGCATTTGCAAGCAAGGGATATGCTATGAAAAACGCCAATCCTGCTCTTCTTCCATATGCAGACGAACAACTTCCTCTGACCAACGAAGAAGATGGAGTTGCCTACGCTTTACAAAATTTATTCCTATAAAAGGGAAGATTGCATGGTCGCAATCTTTCCTTTTTGTTTTCATTTTGTTTTCACAAAAGCGACTTATTTTCTGTATTTTTATATTAAATTTTCCATTACCATTTTCATTTATCTCTCAAAAACATTGATATATTAATATTTTTAAAAAGTCATTCTATGAAAACTTTTACATCTTTTTAGAAAAAGTAGTTGATTTTTATATGAAAACGGTTTATACTTAAAGTTAGGCTTAAAGTTTTCTTAAACATATAGTCAAACATTTTATAAGGAGGAATGACAATAATGAGTATCGGAATCATTATTGCGAGCCACGGCGAATTTGCTGCGGGTATTCATCAGTCAGGATCTATGATCTTTGGTGAACAAGAAAAGGTTCAAGTTGTAACCTTTATGCCAAATGAAGGTCCAGATGACCTTTACGCTAAATTCAACAACGCTGTGGCTGCATTTGACGCAGAAGATGAGGTTCTAGTATTGGCTGACCTTTGGAGTGGATCTCCATTCAACCAAGCTAGCCGCGTAATGGGAGAAAATCCAGAACGTAAGTTTGCCATCATCACAGGACTGAACTTGCCGATGTTGATCCAAGCCTACACAGAGCGCCTTATGGACGCGAATGCAGGTGTGGATAAAGTCGCTGCGAATATCATTAAAGAAGCCAAAGATGGCATCAAGGCTCTTCCAGAAGAGCTTAACCCAGTTGAGGAAGTTGCAACTGCTGCAGCTGCTCCAGTTTCACAAGCTGCTATTCCAGAAGGAACAGTTATCGGTGACGGTAAACTGAAAATCAACCTTGCTCGTCTAGACACTCGTCTCCTTCACGGTCAGGTTGCCACTGCTTGGACTCCAGATTCAAAAGCAGATCGTATCATCGTTGCTTCAGACAACGTTGCAAACGACGAGTTGCGTAAAGAATTGATCAAACAAGCAGCTCCTAATGGAGTAAAAGCCAACGTTGTCCCAATCCAGAAATTGATCGACGTTGCAAAAGACCCACGTTTCGGAGAAACTCATGCCCTTATCTTGTTTGAAACTCCACAAGATGCACTTCGTGCTATCGAAGGTGGCGTGCCAATCAAGACCCTTAACGTTGGTTCTATGGCTCACTCAACAGGTAAGACAATGATTAACAACGTTTTGTCTATGGACAAAGAAGACGTTGCAACCTTTGAAAAAATGCGTGACCTCGGTGTTGAATTTGATGTACGTAAAGTACCAAACGACACGAAAAAAGATTTGTTTGACTTGATTAAGAAAGCAAACGTTCAATAATGTTAATCTGTTTCTATCATTTTTGAAAACAGGATTAAATACTTTATTAAAACTAAATAGAAAAGGAATAAAACCATGTCAGATATTTCAATCATTTCTGCTATCTTGGTTGTAGTTGTTGCCTTCCTTGCAGGTCTTGAAGGTATCCTCGACCAATTCCAATTCCATCAACCAATCGTCGCATGTACCCTTATCGGACTTGCAACTGGTAACCTCGAAGCAGGGGTTATGCTTGGTGGATCTCTTCAAATGATCGCCCTTGGTTGGGCAAACATCGGAGCTGCCGTAGCTCCTGACGCTGCTCTTGCATCTGTTGCTGCAGCAATCATCTTGATCAAAGGTGGTAACTTTACTACTGATGGTATCGCCGTTGCAACGGCAACAGCTATCCCTCTTGCTGTAGCTGGACTTTTCTTGACAATGATTGTTCGTACAATCTCAGTTGCCTTAGTTCACTCAGCTGATGCTGCTGCTAAAGACGGAAACATTGCAGCTGTTGAGCGTGCTCACTTTGTTGCACTTCTTCTTCAAGGTCTTCGTATTGCAATCCCTGCTGCCTTCCTTATCGCTATCCCAGCTTCTGCTGTTCAAGACGCTCTTGGTTTGATGCCAGACTGGTTGAACGGTGGTATGGCTGTCGGTGGTGCTATGGTCGTTGCCGTTGGTTACGCTATGGTTATCAACATGATGGCAACTCGTGAAGTATGGCCATTCTTCGCTATCGGTTTTGCTCTTGCAGCTATCTCTCAATTGACTTTGATTGCCCTTGGTGTCATCGGTGTTGCCCTTGCCTTCATCTACCTTAACCTTACAAAACAAGGTGGAAACGGTGGCGGCGGAGCTGCGACTTCTAACGACCCAATCGGTGATATCCTAGAAGACTACTAGAAAGGGGAACAATCATGGCTGAAAAAATTCAATTATCAAAATCAGATCGTCAAAAAGTTTGGTGGCGTTCACAATTCCTTCAAGGTTCTTGGAACTACGAACGTATGCAAAACTTGGGTTGGGCTTACTCATTAATCCCAGCTATCAAAAAATTATACACTAAAATTATACACTAAAAAAGAAGACCAAGCGGCTGCTCTTGAGCGTCACCTTGAGTTCTTCAACACTCACCCATACGTAGCTGCTCCTATCATGGGGGTTACTCTTGCACTTGAAGAAGAGCGCGCTAACGGTGTAGAAATCGATGACGCGGCTATCCAAGGGGTTAAAATCGGTATGATGGGACCTCTTGCTGGTATCGGTGACCCAGTATTCTGGTTTACAGTTCGTCCTATCCTTGGAGCCCTTGGTGCATCACTTGCTGCATCTGGTAACATTGTTGGTCCCCTTCTCTTCTTCTTTGGATGGAATGCTATCCGTATGGCCTTCCTATGGTATACACAAGAGTTCGGTTACAAAGCTGGATCTGAGATCACTAAAGACATGTCTGGTGGTATCTTGAAAGACATCACTAAAGGTGCTTCTATCCTTGGTATGTTCATCCTTGCCGTTCTTGTACAACGTTGGGTATCCATCAACTTCACTATCAACCTTCCAGGCAAACAATTGTCAGAAGGTGCCTACATCAACTTCCCAGAAGGTCCTGTTACAGGAGCTGAGTTGAAGGGCATTCTTGGTCAAGCGCTTAGTGGTATGAGCCTAGATAGAGTTCAACCACAAACGCTTCAAGGTCAGTTGGACTCATTGATTCCAGGATTGATGGGACTTCTCCTTACTTTCCTTTGCATGTGGTTGCTTAAGAAAAAAGTATCTCCAATCACAATCATCCTTGCCCTCTTTGCAGTTGGTATCGCAGCTCGTTTCTTCGGTATCATGTAATCTCGGTGAGAATATATAAACAAAAAAGAATCAGGATTAAACCTGATTCTTTTTATGTATCAACTTTTTCTCCTAGTAAGATAATGAAAGCACCCAATCACCACTGCTAGTATGGCAACATAGAGTAGCTGTTTGGCTTCTAAAGGCACAAAAGCTCCCTGTAGGATAAAAGTATTGGCAAGTACACCAACAAGGGCTGCAAGGCTCAAAAACGTGAGCAAAAGCATCTTGTATCGATTAAAAGGCAAGCTGACCTTGGCAACTAGACACAGACCATTGATCAGGGCAAGGAGGAAGCAAATAAATTTGACCTGACCTGGGACAGTGATAAAGAAGTTGGTCAAAAGAACACTAGCAACCAGAATGCCACCACCAATCGCAGCATTGGTCAAAATATCTCGCATAAAATGTGTACTAACCTTTTCTTTATTGGACTCAAAAGTTAGGAAGAAGGATGGAATCCCAATCGTAATGGCTGAAATGATTGTAAACTGAATGGGGATAAAGGCGAATTCCAAACCAAATACCACACTCAAAATCGCAAACACGATGGAGAAGAAGGTCTTTGTTAGAAAGAGAGAAGCTACCTTTTGAATGTTATTAATCACACGGCGACCTTCCATCAAGATATCATAAAATACTGCAAAGTCATCAGTGAGAAAAACAATATTGGATACACTTTTAGCTGCACTCGTAGCCCCCTTCATGGCAAAACTAATATCTGCTTTCTTGAGAGCCAGAACATCATTGACCCCGTCACCGCTCATGGCAACTGTTTTACCAGCCTTTTGCAAAATAGATACCATCTTTTCTTTCTGTTCAGGTGTCACACGACCAAATATTTCGTGTTCCAAGACCACTCTCTCAAAGTCATCATCGCTCACCTTGGTCATATCAATCGCACGGGCTTCTTCCTTAAAACCTGCCTTACGAGCCACCCCATATACAGCCACATGATTATCACCGCTGATGATCTTCACTTCAACACCTTGAGATTCGAAATAGTCAAAGGTTTCCTTGGTATTGTCCTTAATCTCATCTGACAAAATGACGTGGCCTAGTAGTTCCATATTGGCTGGACTCGTGATGTGGTCCTTACTATGGGCAAGTGTCAAGATTCGAAAACCTTGCTGTTTCAGATGCTCATAGTAGGCATCCATCGGCTGGGTAAAGCCCAGAAACTCATAGGCTCCGAAGAAATAGGTCCCACCCTCTTTTACTTGGACAAAGGAATACTTGTTTTTACTTGAAAAGGCACCGACTTCTTGAACTTCCCACTTTTTCTCACAGGTTAAGTAAGTCTTCAGAGCTCGGGAAGTTGCATTTTCATCCTCGAAATAAGCCAGATAAGAAGACAGTTTCTCTGCCACATTAGCATCCATTTCTTGGACCTTCATATTCCCCGTCGTGATAGTTCCTGTCTTATCAAAACAAAGAACATCTACTCGCGCCAAGGTCTCCACACAGTATAGCTCCTGCACCAGAACCTTCTTTTTAGCCAGCTTCATGGCAGCTACTGCTAGAGAGACGCTAACCAAGAGAATCAAGCCCTCTGGAATCATGCCGACCAAGGCGCCAGAACTTCCCAAGACAATTTCAATATAAGTCCGCCCTAGACTAAAACCTCTGACATAGAGCAGAATGGCAACTGGCACCAGCAAGATGGAGACGATTTTTAAAATCTTATCCATGTAATCGCGCAGTTGAGAAGGATATTTTTTGAATTCCTTGCTGGATTTTGCGAGTTTGTTGATATAACTATCGGGTCCGACCGCCGTCGCCGTGACCAGACAAGTACCGCTAACGACATTGCTTCCGCTCATCAGCTTGTCACCTGCTGTTTTAAAGACCGAATCACTCTCACCAGTCAGCAAGGACTCATCAACTTCAATATTCCCTTCAAGGACTTCTGCATCGACAGGTACCTGATCTCCCAGATTGAGATGCAGATATTCCCCCAGTACGATGTCCTCTGGAGCAACCTCAATCGTTTGACCATCTCGGTTGACTCTGTACTTACTTTTACCAAGCAAACTCAGCTTTTCTAAGGCATTTTTTGAACGCACTTCTTGGAAAATCCCAATGGCTGTATTGATAGCAATCACACCTAAAAAGAGCATATTTTCAAATCGCAAGGTTGTGGCTACCAGAACTGCCAGAGCCAAGTTCATAGCATTAAAAAAGGTAAAGATATTTGAAACGACGATTTCCTTGGTTGTTTTATAGGGTTTAATGTCGCTGATATTTCGTTGACGATCCTTGATGTCTTGACTGCTTAAATACTTCATTTCTACTCCGATATCCTTTTGTACTACTATAGTAACACATATCTTTTTCTCTGTCACTTAAATACTCAAAATAAGAAGAACTCCCTTGGCAAGCATCATCTATCCCCACTTTAAGAAGGACTTAAAAAAGAAGCTAGGATTTCCCTAACCTCTTTTCTTTATGCTTTATTCTGCCAAGGCTCCCATTGGATCCCATGGTGCAAGTACGATTGGTTCTGCTTCATAAGCAGCTTGTTCTTCTGCTGTCAGCAATTCCTTACGGACAACGATTTGATAGGTGTATTCATCCATCCAAGCGTCTGAGGCGACGAAGTAACCATCTGTACCGACCTTGTCTCCCCATGAGTTTTCAACCTTCCACTTAGTTGACTTGCCATTTTCATCCAAATCAACACCTGTCAAGACCATAGCGTGGGTCATCAAGCTTTCGCTGTAGTCCAAACGTCCAGCCTTGTCTTGAGTCAGTTGAATATCCATACTTGATTCAAAGTCATAAACATCTGTCGCAAGGATCCCGGCTTTGCGGTTGCTGAGCTGGCCGACATCTGAACCAAACCAAACAGTTTCTCCTGTCTGCATTTGGGCAATCGCCAATTCTTTCAAGCGCTCCATAGGAACGTTGATGTAGCGAACTGCACGGCTACCAACCACATTTCCCAACATCTCAACTGTGTAAGATTTGCCGTAAGGCTTGTCAGCAGTTGGAGCATTGATAACAGAAACATAGTCTTCTAGAGGAAGATTGACATATTTCTTGTAAAATTCCTGTGGTGTGATTCCTTTTTCACTTTGGTAGTTATCATCCTTATCGCGATAAGCAAAGTCAAATTTACGTGGTGGAAGCCCTAGTGACATAGCAAGGAAGTTAAAGATTTCTTGCAAGAGGTCTTCTTTCTTAGCTTGAACAGTCGCTTGGTCTGCACCAGCAGCAAGCAAGTCACGCAAGATTTGAGCATCTTGGCGAAGCAATTTGTTGAGGATTGCATTTAGCTCACGGCTACTGCTAGATGAAACTGACTCAGGATAAACTGACTTAGGCACAACACCGTATTTCTCAAAGAGAGAAACGACCATATCCCATTGACCACCGTCTTGTTGTGGAGTTTGGAGTAGGAAGCTAACCTTGCGGCTCGTCAATTCTTGGTCTGCAGTCGCAATCACTTGCTCCAAGAACCAGTTGGATTTCTCGTACTTGTCCCAGAAGAATGTGTGGGCTTGTGACAACTCAAAGTTCTCCAGTTTGTATTGAGAGATGAGTTTGTGGCGGAAGGTGTTGAGAGCTGCAAACATCCAGCAACGACCAGACGCTTTCTGGTTGGTTACCTTGTCCTTGGTCAAATCCAATGAGAAAACAGGTGCATTGTCGACATGGCTTTGGCGACGCTCTAGGGCTGCAAAAATTCCGTTGTGACTGGCAGCATTTTCGATTGCTTGGTATTTGACATTTGCTTCATAGTTGGCAAATAGTTTATCTGTAAATGATTCTTGAATCGCGTTCATAGATTCCTCCTTTTATTCTACTGTCTATTATAACTCTTTTCACAAAGGAAGCAACTGAAAAACGAAAAAGGCAAGGACATTCTCCTCACCTTTTCTAACATAAACCCAATTAAGCAATACTAGCAAGGAGATTTTCTAACTCCTCCTTGGTCAAACGACGCCATTCTCCTCGTTCTAAGTTCTCATCCAAAACTAAAGTTCCCATCGTCAAACGTTGTAGGTTCACCACTTCCTTGCCACAGTAGGCCACCATTCGTTTGACTTGATGGAACTTCCCTTCAGCAATGGTCACACGAACCAGACTTTGATTTTTTTTTGGATCTACTGATACAAACTCCAGTTTAGCTGGCTGGCAGGTAAAGTCCTTGAGCGGAATCCCCTTAGCAAATGTCTCCACGTCTTCTTGGCTCATGATTCCCTCGACTTGAGCCAAATAGGTCTTATCCACATGACGTTTTGGTGAAAGAAGAGCATGGGCAAGCTGGCCGTCATTGGTCAAAAGCAGGAGGCCATGCGTGTCAATATCCAAGCGCCCTACTGGAAAAACTTCCTTGGTCCGAGCAATATCATCCAACAAGTCCAACACTGTTCTGTGTTTAGAATCCTCAGTCGCTGAAATGACTCCTTGGGGCTTGTTCATCATGTAGTAGACAAACTCCTCGTACTCTAGCACTTGACCATCAAAGCGAATTTCGTCTTTTTCTTCATTTATTTGCAATTTTGCTGATTTTTCTTTTTTGCCATTGACCGTCACGCGTCCAGCCTTGAGCAAGTTTTTGACCTCCGTCCGACTTCCCACAGCGCATGCAACTAAAAATTTATCTAATCTCATAAAACTATTATATCATACTCAAAAGGAGGCTGGTACAATGACCAACCTCCTTTTCTTTTCATACTCTTCAAAAATCTCTTCAAACCGCGTCAACTTCCATCTGCAACCTCAAAACAGTGTTTTGAGCTGACTTCGTCAGTTCTATCTATAACCGCAAAGCAGTGCTTTGAGCAGCCTGCGGCTAGTTTCCTAGTTTACTCTTTGATTTTCATTGAGTATCAGATTTAAGAAATTAACTTCCTCGTCTCCAGAAAATAGCTAAGACAACCATAGCACCTAAAACAGCTGGAACAATAGCTATCCCCGCTAGGTTTGGACCCCAAGTTCCAAAGAGCAGGTGCCCCAAAGAAGCACCAATCCAGCCGAGAAACATTTTCCCAAAGCATCCCATGCTTTCTCCGCGATTGGTTAAAGCACCTGCCAAGAGTCCCACTAGGAGACCAACAAACATACTTCCAAGCATAGCTTCTCCTTAAATTGCCCAGTCTCCATTACGGAAGAGTGGTACGCGTGTTCCATCCTCACGGATACCATCGATATCCATTTGACTCGAACCAATCATAAAGTCCACGTGAACATCTGAACGGTTCAGTCCTGCAGCTTCAAGCTCTTCTTCGCTCATCTCTGCCCCACCAACAACGCTAGTCGCATAGGCTGCACCGATAGCCAAGTGGTTTGAAGCATTCTCATCGAAAAGGGTGTTGAAGAAGGTAATGCCTGACTGAGAAATTGGGCTTGGATCTGGTACCAAGGCACATTCCCCCAAGGCACGCGCACCTGCATTTTCAAAGACAAGGTCTTTCATGACCTGATCACCCTTTTCAGCAGTAATGTCAACGATTTGTCCATCCTTGAAGGTTACTTTAATGCCTTCGATGATATTTCCATTATAGCTCAGTGGTTTTGTAGAAGTGACATAGCCATCTGCACGACGGAAGTCAGGCGCTGTAAAGACTTCTTCTGTTGGCATATTTGGCAAGAATCCTTCGCCCTGTGCATTGATAGCACCAGCTGATTCCCAAACGTGGTTCTTTGGCAAGCCAAGTATCAAATCTGTCCCTGGAGCTGTGTAGTGAAGGGCTGAAAATTGTTCTTTATTAAGCATTTCCGCCTTGCTCTTAAGGATTGCTGCATGTTCTTCCCAAGCCTTAACTGGATCTTCTTCGTAGACACGGCAAGTTTTGAAGATTTGATCCCAAAGGAGATCGACTGCTTCTTCATCGCTTGCTGCATTTGGAAAGACTTTCTTAGCCCACTCAAGTCCAGCAGCGGCGGCTACAGTCCAGCTAACCTTATTGGACTGAGTTGCGATACGCATTGGTTTCATCGCAAGTCCCATCGCTTTGGCAGAAGCTGAAAGCTTATCCGCATCCACTCCGTTCAAGGCACCTGGGTCAGAAGAACGGACACCGAGACGGCTAGCCTTATTCTCCAAGAGATAGTTCATCTCAGCAATCTTGTATTCTGGCACATTGTCCAGACGCTCCATCGGCGCGTGGAGGAATTTCTCACGGTTGATGACATCATCTGTCCACTGAACAATAACCTCATGAGCACCCAAGGCATAAGCTTCTTTCACGATCAAATGCGCCAACTCACGTTGCTCCACATCGATAGAAAGAGCCAAGGTGTGACCAGGTTGCACATTAATTCCATTCGCAACCAACAATTTCGCATATTTTTCTAGATTTTCTTTAAAATTTGGTAAAACCATTTTTATTTCTCTTTTCTATTTTTTATTTTTCTTTCAAAGCAGAGAATAATCCTGCTAAAGCAATGGCACCAGACAAGAGCGCTGTTGATAGAAGAATTGTCTGATCAGCAAGTTCCAATTGATATTCAAACACCTTCTCAGCTGGCTTATCTTCTGCAAAAATTTTTAGTTTCACGAAAAATGTTCTCCGTTCTAATTCTTAAAACAACTCATCAAACAAACTCAACTGGTTGTCCTCTGGCATATTGCCGAGAATCCCCATTTCATCCATCTTTTCAACCAAGGTTGATGAAAGTCCACCACGCTTGCGCAGTTCTGTCTTAGAGAGGAACTCACCCTCTTCACGCGCACGCACCAACTGCTTAGCAACGTTCTCTCCCAGACCATCCATTGCTACAAATGGTGGGATAAGAGTGTCTCCGTCAATGATGAATTCAGTCGCATCACTACGATAGAGGTCTAACTTGCCAAACTTAAAGCCACGTTCCCACATCTCATTGACAATCTCAAGAGTGGTATAGAGGTCAATTTCCACATTAGAGGCTTCATTGTTCTTCCGTTTTTCAGCGATTTCTTCCATTCTGCGCTTGATGGCGTCCAAGCCCGCACCCATGGTCTTGATATCAAAAGCCTTAGCGCGGATTGAAAAGTAAGCACAGTAGTAATAAATGGGATGGTGAACCTTGAAGTAGGCTACGCGCAAGGCCATCATAACGTAGGCTGCCGCATGGGCCTTAGGGAACATATACTTGATTTTTCCACAGGATTCGATATACCACTCTGGTACCTTATTAGCCTTCATAGCCTCGATGTAGCCATTTCGTTCTTCTTCGGAAATCTTCAGCCACAAGCCCTTACGTACCCGTTCCATAATGGTAAAGGCCATCTTAGGCTCGAGGCCCGCATGCATGAGATAAACCATGATGTCATCCCGACAACCGATAACAGTCGATAGGTCCGCTATTCCTTGCTTGATCAAATCCTGGGCATTTCCCAACCACACATCAGTACCGTGGGACAGACCAGACAACTGAAGCAATTCCGCAAAGGTCGTCGGATGCGTTTCGTCTACCATCCCACGTACAAAGTTTGTTCCAAACTCTGGGATTCCCAGCATGCCCGTCGGCGTTCCGATTTGCTCCGGCGTCACCCCAAGCACATCCGTCCCAGAAAAGAGGGCCATGACACCTTCGTCATCCATAGGAATTTCATTAGGGTCAATCCCAGACAAGTCCTGCAATTTCCGAATCATGGTCGGATCATCATGCCCCAGTACATCAAGTTTGAGGACATTCTCATCGATATCATGGAAGTTAAAGTGAGTCGTCTGCCATTCAGCCGTCACGTCATCTGCTGGATACTGAACAGGCGTAAAATCGTAAACATCCATGTAGTTCGGAATAACAACGATTCCTCCCGGGTGTTGTCCTGTAGTTCGCTTGACACCAGCAGCACCTTGAGCAAGTCGTTCCACCTCTGCATCACGATAAAACTTCCCATAGTCCCGCTCATAGCCCTTGACAAATCCATAAGCAGTCTTAGCCGCAACTGTACCAACCGTTCCCGCACGGAAGGCATATTCTTCACCAAAGATATCACGTACATCCAAGTGGGCGCTAGACTGGTCTTCTCCCGAGAAGTTCAAGTCAATATCGGGAACCTTGTCCCCATCAAAACCAAGGAAGGTCTCGAACGGAATATCCTGCCCATTTTTGCTAAGTTTATGACCACAGTTTGGACAATCCTTATTGGGCATATCAAACCCTGAACCGTAAGAACCATCCGTGATAAACTCGCTGTACTGACACTGACCACAAACATAATGAGGAGAAAGAGGATTAACCTCCGTAATCCCAATCATAGTCGCAACAAAACTGGACCCAACAGACCCACGAGAACCAACCAAGTAGCCCCGTTCATTGGAACGTTGCACCAGCATCTGCGATGCCAGATAAATCACGGCAAATCCATTCCCCAGAATAGAAGTCAATTCTTTTTCAATCCGCAAATCAACGATATCTGGCAGCGGATTTCCATAAATCTCAAAAGCTTTCTTGTAGGTCAGCTCAGCAACCGTTTCTTCTGCCTTGTCGATGAAAGGTGTATACAAGTCACCCTTAACAACCTCAACAGGCTCAAAAATTTCTGCCAAGGCATTGGTATTTTCAATAACCAGTTTACGAGCCAGTTCCTCTCCCAAGAAGGCAAATTCATCCAACATCTCATTAGTCGTTCGAAAATGAGCCTTTGGCAAAGGAGCTGGTTGGGCATGTTCGCCATGACCGATGGTTCGGTTAATCATAGCCCCCTGTCCCAAACTACGGACAATAATTTCACGGTAAATCTCTTCTTCCGGTTCAATATAGTGAACATTACCCGTAGCCAAAACAGGCTTGCCAAGGCGGTATCCCACTTCTATCAAACTTTTGATAATGGTCTGGAGTTCCTCCATATCCTTGACCTGCTCCTTGGCAATCAAGGGAGCATAGATAGCCGGTGGCATGACCTCGATAAAGTCATAATACTTGGCCACTTCAACCGCCGCGTCCACACCTTGGGAAACAACTGCGTCAAAAACTTCGCCTTCCGAGCAAGCCGACCCCAAAATCAAGCCCTCCCGATGGGCGTCTAGAACCGTTCTCGGAATCCGTGGCACCCCTTCAAAATACTTGGTGTTAGACAAAGAAACCAGCTTAAAAATATTTTTTAAACCAACTTGATTCTTGACATAAATGGTCGCATGTTTAATCCGAGCTTTTTTATAAGAATCTGGACTGATTAGATCAATATTGAGTCTAGCCAGATCGGTCACACCATGTTTTTCTGCTACCTCTTTGATAAAGATGAAAAGCAGACGACCAGTAGCTTCCGCATCGTAGTTGGCCATGTGGTGGTGTTCAAGTGCTACACCAAAACGCTTAGTCAAAGGTCCCAAACCATGGCGTTTATACTCAGGATAGAGGTTTCTAGCAAACTCCAGTGTATCGATAACTGGCTGGCTAATCCTAGGCAGACCATGGCGCTCATAATTGGCATTCATAAAGCCAACGTCAAAGGTCGCATTGTGGGCAACTAAGACTGTATCCTTGCAAAATTCTTGGAATTCTTGCAAAACTTGTTCCAGTGGTTTAGCATTTTTGATATGATCATCTGTAATTCCTGTCAACTCAGTAGTAAAGGCTGATAATGGATGCCCAGGATTGATAAATTCATCAAATTCGGCAATAACATTCCCCTTATACATCTTAGAAGCCGCAACCTGAATCAGGTCATTATAGATGGCTGAAAGCCCCGTCGTTTCCACGTCAAAAACCACATAGGTAGCTTCTGACAAGTCCATCTCCACTTCGTTGTAAACGATAGGGACACGGTCCTCCACAATATTGGCTTCCATTCCATAGATCAGCTGGATTCCAGCTTTCTTGGCCGCCTTATAGCCGTGTGGGAAAGATTGAACATTTCCATGGTCCGTGATGGCAACCGCCTTGTGTCCCCACTTAGCAGCTGTCGCAACGATCTCCTCTACTTCTGGTAGAGCATCCATAGTCGACATATTTGTATGAGCATGAAACTCAACCCGACGTTCACCTTCTGGCATCAAATCCTTCCGCTCATAGTGAACAACTTCCTGCACATCCTGCACGTTCATGGTCAAATCACGTGTGAAGTTATTCATCTCCACATTCCCACGAACTCGGAGCCAAGAATTCTTCTTAATGATGTCAAACTTCTGAGCCTCTTCCTCATTCTTAACCCATTTTTGCATTGAAAAACTTGAAGTGTAATCCGTCATTTTAAAGTTGATCAAAACACGACCAGTTCTGGTCACCTTATGCTCCACATCAAAAACGACCCCTTCAAAGACCAGGCGATTTTCCTCAGTCGTCACGTCGATCATCTGGGTAACTTCAGCCTTATCTAGTTTAGACTTGGCCGCAGCCTTTTTGGCCTGAAAATCAAAGGCTGGCTTCTCTTCTACTGGAGGGGGAGCCATTTGTTCCAGTTGCTCCATAGCCCGGAGCGCTTCCTCATTGGCAGCTTGAACAATCTGTTCATTCTCCGTATGGAAGGCTTCCTCCTGCTCTTGTGTAAGAGCATCATTCTTTTCTATTTGGCATACAAAAGCTGGAAAACCAAACTTTACGAGTTGCTTTGCTAGATTAGGAAGATGATTCTTCTTAAAGTGCTCCTTATCAATCGCCTCTGAACCTTCAATAATGAGTTGATTTCCCTCCGCACGAACTTGCAAGTTCTGGTAAAGAGATTTAAACCCTTGACTTGCACACGGACCTTCAGAAAAAGCCTCTCTATAGTAGGCTTGTAAGAGTTCATTTGAAAATTCTAGAGAGAGAACCTTGATTTCGAAAACAGCTCGATTCCCTGTCTTAGAAAATTCTTCACTAAGCCTTTTCTTTAACTCTAAAAAGATTTCAATCGGTAAAATATTAGAAAATACAAAATGAAATTCCCAAATCTTACTAATTTTATGAACCACAACACGCTCAATTCTGGCATCAACAAGAGCAGGATCCCGTCTCAATTGATCAGAGATTCCTAGTTGATTCATTAAAATTTCAAACTTACTTGACATTCATTTTCCTCACATTATTCTCTTACTATTTTACCATAATTAAAGAAAATATATGACTAGTACCATTCCTTAAGCACTGCTAGTTTACACAAATTTGTTCCGTAAACAAAAAAGAAGACTCTCAGAATCTCCTTAGTAAATAAAAAAAGATACCCTTAAGTATCCTCGTAATCAATCGGGAAGACAGGATTCGAACCTGCGACACCTTGGTCCCAAACCAAGTACTCTACCAAGCTGAGCTACTTCCCGCGTTAAATAAAAAAATGCACCCTAGAGGAGTCGAACCTCTAACCGCCTGATTCGTAGTCAGGTACTCTATCCAGTTGAGCTAAGGGTGCCCATCATTATATGCCGAGGACCGGAATCGAACCGGTACGATCGTTACCAATCGCAGGATTTTAAGTCCTGTGCGTCTGCCAGTTCCGCCACCCCGGCCTCTCTAAGCGAACGACGGGATTCGAACCCGCGACCCCCACCTTGGCAAGGTGGTGTTCTACCACTGAACTACGTTCGCATCGACCTCTTATTCTATATAAAAAAATGCCGGCTACATGACTTGAACACGCGACCCTCTGATTACAAATCAGATGCTCTACCAACTGAGCTAAGCCGGCTGATTTCTATTATGCGGGTTAAGGGACTTGAACCCCCACGCCGTTAAGCGCCAGATCCTAAATCTGGTGCGTCTGCCAATTCCGCCAAACCCGCAAATATGACCCGTACTGGGCTCGAACCAGTGACCCATTGATTAAAAGTCAATTGCTCTACCAACTGAGCTAACGAGTCTAAAATAACTTCCGTTATCTTAAACGGTCCCGACGGGAATCGAACCCGCGATCTTCGCCGTGACAGGGCGACGTGATAACCGCTACACTACGGGACCTATGGGAGTTAACGGGATCGAACCGCTGACCCTCTGCTTGTAAGGCAGATGCTCTCCCAGCTGAGCTAAACTCCCTCGAGCTAAGCGACTTCCATATCTCACAGGGGGCAACCCCCAACTACTTCCGGCGTTCTAGGGCTTAACTACTGTGTTCGGCATGGGTACAGGTGTATCTCCTAGGCTATCGTCACTTAACTCTGAGTAATACCTACTCAAAATTGAATATCTATCAAATACCAAGAAAACCTCACACTTCGTATTCTCAGTTACTTTGGATAAGTCCTCGAGCTATTAGTATTAGTCCGCTACATGTGTCGCCACACTTCCACTTCTAACCTATCTACCTGATCATCTCTCAGGGCTCTTACTGATATAAAATCATGGGAAATCTCATCTTGAGGTGGGTTTCACACTTAGATGCTTTCAGCGTTTATCCCTTCCCTACATAGCTACCCAGCGATGCCTTTGGCAAGACAACTGGTACACCAGCGGTAAGTCCACTCTGGTCCTCTCGTACTAGGAGCAGATCCTCTCAAATTTCCTACGCCCGCGACGGATAGGGACCGAACTGTCTCACGACGTTCTGAACCCAGCTCGCGTGCCGCTTTAATGGGCGAACAGCCCAACCCTTGGGACCGACTACAGCCCCAGGATGCGACGAGCCGACATCGAGGTGCCAAACCTCCCCGTCGATGTGAACTCTTGGGGGAGATAAGCCTGTTATCCCCAGGGTAGCTTTTATCCGTTGAGCGATGGCCCTTCCATACGGAACCACCGGATCACTAAGCCCGACTTTCGTCCCTGCTCGAGTTGTAGCTCTCGCAGTCAAGCTCCCTTATACCTTTACACTCTGCGAATGATTTCCAACCATTCTGAGGGAACCTTTGGGCGCCTCCGTTACCTTTTAGGAGGCGACCGCCCCAGTCAAACTGCCCGTCAGACACTGTCTCCGATAGGGATAACCTATCCGGGTTAGAGTGGCCATAACACAAGGGTAGTATCCCAACAACGTCTCCTTCGAAACTGGCGTCCCGATCTCTTAGACTCCTACCTATCCTGTACATGTGGTACAGACACTCAATATCAAACTGCAGTAAAGCTCCATGGGGTCTTTCCGTCCTGTCGCGGGTAACCTGCATCTTCACAGGTACTAAAATTTCACCGAGTCTCTCGTTGAGACAGTGCCCAAATCATTACGCCTTTCGTGCGGGTCGGAACTTACCCGACAAGGAATTTCGCTACCTTAGGACCGTTATAGTTACGGCCGCCGTTTACTGGGGCTTCAATTCATACCTTCGGATTACTCCTAAGCACTCCTCTTAACCTTCCAGCACCGGGCAGGCGTCACCCCCTATACATCATCTTACGATTTAGCAGAGAGCTGTGTTTTTGATAAACAGTTGCTTGGGCCTATTCACTGCGGCTGACCTAAAGTCAGCACCCCTTCTCCCGAAGTTACGGGGTCATTTTGCCGAGTTCCTTAACGAGAGTTCTCTCGCTCACCTGAGGCTACTCGCCTCGACTACCTGTGTCGGTTTGCGGTACGGGTAGAGTATGTTTAAACGCTAGAAGCTTTTCTTGGCAGTGTGACGTCACTAACTTCGCTACTAAACTTCGCTCCCCATCACAGCTCAATGTTATAGAATTAAGCATTTGACTCAATTCACACCTCACTGCTTAGACAGACACTTCCATTCGTCTGCTTTAGTTAGCCTACTGCGTCCCTCCATCACTACATACTCTAGTACAGGAATATCAACCTGTTGTCCATCGGATACACCTTTCGGTCTCTCCTTAGGTCCCGACTAACCCAGGGCGGACGAGCCTTCCCCTGGAAACCTTAGTCTTACGGTGGACAGGATTCTCACCTGTCTTTCGCTACTCATACCGGCATTCTCACTTCTATGCGTTCCAGCACTCCTCACGGTATACCTTCTTCACACATAGAACGCTCTCCTACCATACCTATAAAGGTATCCACAGCTTCGGTAAATTGTTTTAGCCCCGGTACATTTTCGGCGCAGGGTCACTCGACTAGTGAGCTATTACGCACTCTTTGAATGAATAGCTGCTTCTAAGCTAACATCCTAGTTGTCTGTGCAACCCCACATCCTTTTCCACTTAACAATTATTTTGGGACCTTAGCTGGTGGTCTGGGCTGTTTCCCTTTCGACTACGGATCTTAGCACTCGCAGTCTGACTGCCGACCATAATTCATTGGCATTCGGAGTTTATCTGAGATTGGTAATCCGGGATGGACCCCTCACCCAAACAGTGCTCTACCTCCAAGAATCTTTATGTCGACGCTAGCCCTAAAGCTATTTCGGAGAGAACCAGCTATCTCCAAGTTCGTTTGGAATTTCTCCGCTACCCACAAGTCATCCAAGCACTTTTCAACGTGCCCTGGTTCGGTCCTCCAGTGCGTCTTACCGCACCTTCAACCTGCTCATGGGTAGGTCACATGGTTTCGGGTCTACGACATGATACTAAAGCGCCCTATTCAGACTCGGTTTCCCTGCGGCTCCGTCTCTTCAACTTAACCTCGCATCATATCGTAACTCGCCGGTTCATTCTACAAAAGGCACGCTCTCACCCATTAACGGGCTCGAACTTGTTGTAGGCACACGGTTTCAGGTTCTATTTCACTCCCCTCCCGGGGTGCTTTTCACCTTTCCCTCACGGTACTGGTTCACTATCGGTCACTAGGGAGTATTTAGGGTTGGGAGATGGTCCTCCCAGATTCCGACGGGATTTCACGTGTCCCGCCGTACTCAGGATACTGCTAGGTACAAAGACTATTTTAAATACGAGGCTATTACTCTCTTTGGCTGATCTTCCCAAATCATTCTTCTATAATCTTTGAGTCCACATTGCAGTCCTACAACCCCGAAGAGTAAACTCTTCGGTTTGCCCTCCTGCCGTTTCGCTCGCCGCTACTAAGGCAATCGCTTTTGCTTTCTCTTCCTGCAGCTACTTAGATGTTTCAGTTCACTGCGTCTTCCTCCTCACATCCTTAACAGATGCGGGTAACAGGTAGTACCTGTTGGGTTCCCCCATTCGGAAATCCCTGGATCATCGCTTACTTACAGCTACCCAAGGCATATCGTCGTTTGTCACGTCCTTCTTCGGCTCCTAGTGCCAAGGCATCCACCGTGCGCCCTTATTAACTTAACCTTATTTTTTGACCTTTCAGTCATAAACTCTTTTAATACTACAGCGTTTCGGTTTATTTTCTTGTTACTATTTGATATAGATATTCAATTTTCAATGTGCATTACTTGGTGATCTCTCACCAATGGAGCCTAGCGGGATCGAACCGCTGACCTCCTGCGTGCAAAGCAGGCGCTCTCCCAGCTGAGCTAAGGCCCCACAAGACCTCTCAAGACTAAACAAGACCAATGTGCAGTTCCTTATCCTTAGAAAGGAGGTGATCCAGCCGCACCTTCCGATACGGCTACCTTGTTACGACTTCACCCCAATCATCTATCCCACCTTAGGCGGCTGGCTCCTAAATGGTTACCTCACCGACTTCGGGTGTTACAAACTCTCGTGGTGTGACGGGCGGTGTGTACAAGGCCCGGGAACGTATTCACCGCGGCGTGCTGATCCGCGATTACTAGCGATTCCGACTTCATGTAGGCGAGTTGCAGCCTACAATCCGAACTGAGACTGGCTTTAAGAGATTAGCTTGCCGTCACCGGCTTGCGACTCGTTGTACCAGCCATTGTAGCACGTGTGTAGCCCAGGTCATAAGGGGCATGATGATTTGACGTCATCCCCACCTTCCTCCGGTTTATTACCGGCAGTCTCGCTAGAGTGCCCAACTGAATGATGGCAACTAACAATAGGGGTTGCGCTCGTTGCGGGACTTAACCCAACATCTCACGACACGAGCTGACGACAACCATGCACCACCTGTCACCTCTGTCCCGAAGGAAAGCTCTATCTCTAGAGCGGTCAGAGGGATGTCAAGACCTGGTAAGGTTCTTCGCGTTGCTTCGAATTAAACCACATGCTCCACCGCTTGTGCGGGCCCCCGTCAATTCCTTTGAGTTTCAACCTTGCGGTCGTACTCCCCAGGCGGAGTGCTTAATGCGTTAGCTGCGGCACTAAACCCCGGAAAGGGTCTAACACCTAGCACTCATCGTTTACGGCGTGGACTACCAGGGTATCTAATCCTGTTTGCTCCCCACGCTTTCGAGCCTCAGCGTCAGTTACAAGCCAGAGAGCCGCTTTCGCCACCGGTGTTCCTCCATATATCTACGCATTTCACCGCTACACATGGAATTCCACTCTCCCCTCTTGCACTCAAGTTAAACAGTTTCCAAAGCGTACTATGGTTAAGCCACAGCCTTTAACTTCAGACTTATCTAACCGCCTGCGCTCGCTTTACGCCCAATAAATCCGGACAACGCTCGGGACCTACGTATTACCGCGGCTGCTGGCACGTAGTTAGCCGTCCCTTTCTGGTAAGATACCGTCACAGTGTGAACTTTCCACTCTCACACTCGTTCTTCTCTTACAACAGAGCTTTACGATCCGAAAACCTTCTTCACTCACGCGGCGTTGCTCGGTCAGACTTCCGTCCATTGCCGAAGATTCCCTACTGCTGCCTCCCGTAGGAGTCTGGGCCGTGTCTCAGTCCCAGTGTGGCCGATCACCCTCTCAGGTCGGCTATGTATCGTTGCCTTGGTGAGCCGTTACCTCACCAACTAGCTAATACAACGCAGGTCCATCTGGTAGTGATGCAATTGCACCTTTTAAGCAAATGTCATGCGACATCTACTCTTATGCGGTATTAGCTATCGTTTCCAATAGTTATCCCCCGCTACCAGGCAGGTTACCTACGCGTTACTCACCCGTTCGCAACTCATCCGCTCGGTGCAAGCACCAAGCTTCAGCGTTCTACTTGCATGTATTAGGCACGCCGCCAGCGTTCGTCCTGAGCCAGGATCAAACTCTCATTAAAAGTTTGAGTTCTCACTCATTTCTGTCACTGACAGATTTATTGTTTTTTCATTGTTCAGTACTATAACCTCAGTTATAGTGCCCTGCACATTGGTTCGTCTTGTTCAGTTTTCAAAGGTCTTTGTCACTCATTCTCTCAAGCGACAACTATATTAGTATATCACAGCTACCTGTCTCTGTCAACAGATTTTTAAAACTTTTTTCAAGTTTTTTTAGCCACAATACACCATAGTCCGTACGGGATTCGAACCCGTGTTACCGCCGTGAAAAGGCGGTGTCTTAACCCCTTGACCAACGGACCTTGAGCTTTTCAACTCTTTCTATTATACCTACTTTTTTACCTTTGTCAAGGACTTTTTTTCCTCTTTACCGAAATTCTGAAAAGATAAGGGAAAGTTCTCTCAGGAGAGCTTTACGTCCTCTAAAGACTTCCCCTCCCATGAGACGGTCTATTAATTCTTGTTTTTCCACACTCTGTTTTGATTTGTAATTCTTTAGAAGTTCGTGAAAGAGATAATAATCGTCCAGCCTGAGTCCTTTTTCTCCTAGACGATGGCTAATCTCACTCACCTCTTCATAGGGTTCTTTGTCAAAACGGCGCTTGTGACTTTCCTGTTTACGGATGTAATCTAGAATACGATTTCTAAATTTTGTTTTAAAGCAGACATATAGTTGATGGCGCTCGCCCTCTAGTAACTCTGGGTTGCGACTCACCAGCTCATACAGACATAACATGCCTTCCTGGTCCCAGTCCTCTTTCTCCCACAGATGCAAATGATAATCTTTGCGACACTTATGGACGATTCCCTTACTTTCTTCATATAAGTCTTTTAGATTCATAGACCTCTCCTTTCTGCATTTAGTTTAGCAAAATGCGCGAGCCCCTGGGTCTACTTCCTCTATTCTATACTTCTTTCTCCCTCAACGACACATAAAAGAGAGGCAAAGCCTCTCTGGGGTTATAATTCTGCAATTTGGGTGAGATTCACTTCTGCAATCGTATCATTACCAAACATAGAGATAATCATCTTCACTTTGTTGTTATCAATTTCAGTAATTTTCCCTGTGTAGTCTGCAAAAGCGCCATCAATGATGCGGACTGTCTGGCCAACTTCAACATCAATATCGAACTCTTGAACAGTTTGTCCCATTGAAACCAGAATATCACGGATTTCTTGTTCCAATAGTGGAGTTGGTTTTGATCTGTTACCGTGTGAGCCGACGAATCCTGTTACGTTAGGTGTGTTTCGAACGACGAACCATGCTTCATCGGTCATGACCATTTCTACAAGGACATAACCCGGAAAGCGATTCTCTTCAATTTCTTTTTTCTTTCCATTTTTCTCAACTTGCACAGTTTGTGTTGGAATCTCAACGCGTAGAATATTGTCCAACATGTTATAAGTTTGTGCACGTTGCAATAGATTTTCTTTTACCTTATTTTCATAGCCAGAATAAGTTTGTAGAACAAACCATCCCTTGTCAAAACTATCCATGATATTTCCTTTCATAATAGAAGAAAGCTAGCAGAAGTTCTCCGCTTTTCTTCTAAAAAATGTTAATAAATCGAATCAAACCTGAAACAATCAACTGGTCAAAAATATAAATGATGACCACAAAGAAGGCAGTGTATTCCATAATAGAGCGAAAATCTCTCCAGCTTTCTTTGCGAGTTGGCCAAGTTGTTTCTTTAAGAAGTTTAAAAATATCCTTAATAAAACCCATCGTTCTCTCCTATCTCGTTTCTCTATGTGTCGTATATTTTCCACAATGTTTACAAAATTTATTTACTTCTAGTCGTGTTGGCTTGGGGTTCCCACTGATTTTGATTGAGTAATTCCTTGAACCACAAACTGCACAAGCTAGGCTTGCTTTTTTTAGTGCCATAACGCCTCCATCTTATCTATTATAACAAGAAACCTGGGCTTTGACAAGCCTCTTAACGAAATAGATTAAGGATTGAGTCCCATATTGTCTGGGCTTTTTCTTTTATTTTAGCTTCTGAAATCGCACGCCCTGCTTCATCTACAAGATTTTGTGCACGACTACGAATATCTCCTATCGGGTCCTCAGACTGGTTTGTCTCATTTTCAGCAACCTGCTTTTTCGTATTTTCTGGTTCAATCCCATTTTGTTTATAAGCATTCTCAACTGTAAAAGTGCTACCTGGAGTGTAAGGCAAAATGGTATTAGCCATACTTCTAAAGACATGGGCTGCTCCATTTGAGGTCGAACCTGCTAGATAATGATTCTCATCTGTTGTTGGGAAGCCGAGCCAGTGGCTAATTACAACATCTGGAGTATAGCCGATCACCCACTGGTCACTGGTATATTCTGGGTTGAAAACAGCTTCAGTCGTACCTGTTTTACCAGCCATAACGTAATCCGCTGGTGACGAACTAATTCCTGTACCATTGGTAAATGTTCCTAGCATCATACTGGTCATCTTATCGGCTACCGACTTATCAATCACTCGTTTTTGGGAGTTTTTATGACTCTTGATGACCTGACCGCTGGCATTTTCAATACGAGTGATGAAATGTGCTTCAGGCATTAGACCTCCATTGGCAAAGGCTGCATAGGCTTGCGCCATCTGGAGAGGATTCGTTTCCACACCTCCTCCAAGAGCAACTCCAAGAACTCGGTCAACTTTTTCCATATTCAGACCAAATCTCTCTCCAGCGTCAAAAGCTTTGTCAATACCTAATTCATTTACAGTCGCAACTGCTGGTAGGTTAAGTGATTCCGCCAAGGCCTGATACATAGGTACTTCAGGAGAAGTCTTAATGCCCGCATAGTTGTCTACTTGATAACTGTTGTACTGCATCGTATGATTATCCAGTTGCTTGTTCAAGGCCCATCCCGCTTCTACAGCTGGAGTGTAAACGACCAAAGGCTTAATCGTCGATCCTGGGCTACGCTTAGACTGAGTGGCATAGTTAAAATTACGGAAACCTGGTTTGTCATCCCCAGCTACACGACCAACAACTCCACGCACTCCACCAGTCTTGGGTTCTAGAGCGACACTACCTGATTCGGCATGCGTTCCGTCTTCTGCTGTTGGAAATAGCGAAGTGTTTTCGTAAATAACCTGCATGTTTGCTTGGTAGTTTTGGTCAAGCTCTGTGTAGATTCGATAGCCATTGTTGACAATCTCTTCTTCTGTGAGATTGTACTTGGAAACCGCTTCGTTGACAACTGCATCAAAATAGGACGGGTAACGATAATCCGAAACCTTGCCTTCATACTTATCTTGCAGTTGTGAAGCCATATCTACTCCAGCCGCTTCGGTCTCTTGATTTTTATCAATATAGCCCGCTGCAACCATATTTTGCAAAACAGTATCCCTACGGTTGGTCGAAGTCTCAACAGAATTTAATGGATTATACAATTCTGGTCCCTTGAGCATCCCTGCTAGAGTGGCCGCCTGATCAAGCGTTAGTTGTGAAACCGATACACCGAAATATTTCTTACTTGCATCTTCAACACCCCATACCCCATTTCCAAAGTAGGCATTATTGAGGTACATAGTAAGGATTTGCTCCTTGCTGTATTTCTTGGTCAATTCTAAGGCAAGGAAAAACTCCTTGGCCTTCCGTTCAACGGTCTGATCCTGGGAAAGATAGGCATTTTTCGCCAACTGTTGAGTGATGGTGGACCCCCCTCCAGAACGGCCTGCTGTAAGGATGGCTAGAAAGAAACGACCGTAGTTAATCCCATCATTTTTATAAAAGGAACGGTCCTCTGTCGCGACGACAGCATTCTGCAAGTCTTTACTAATATCTGTCAGTTCAACATAGGTTCCCTTTTGACCTGATAGGGCTCCTGCCTCTTTTTCTTCGCGGTCAAAAATCAGAGTTCGCGTTTTCAGGGCATTTTGCAAGTCATTGACATTGGTAGACTTGGCTATCGCAAATAGGTAGGTTCCTACCAGTAAACCAGCACTTAACCCTAAAATGATGACGATTTTTGTCAGATGATAACGACGCCAAAATTTCCGAATTGGACCTACTTGGGACAATTTTTTTCTGTCGCTCCGTGAACGACGCATGCTAGTCGAATCAGACTCCGCTGATTCATTCGTTTCTTTTTTAAAGAGAGAAAGAAACTTCTCAAATAATTTATCTAATTTCATGCGTTTATTTTATCATCTTCACCATAGGAACTCAAGAATTTAGCTACTCCCTATCCAAATAGGGCTTTTTTTGTTACAATATCTGTATGCAATTCACATTTACATTACCCGAATCCTTGCCTCAAATGACGGTCAAGCAATTCCTAGAGGAACAACTCCTCATTCCTAGAAAAATCCGCCATTTTCTAAGAATCAAGAAGAGCATCTTGATCAATCAAAAACAAGTTCACTGGAACGAGATGGTCAAGCCAGGGGATGTTTGCCAATTGACTTTTGACGAGGAGGACTATCCCCCAAAGGAAATCCTTTGGGGCAAGCCAGACCTCGTTCAAGAGATTTATCAAGACCAACATCTCATTATCGTCAACAAGCCAGAGGGAATGAAAACTCACGGAAATCAACCAGATGAAATCGCCCTTCTCAACCACGTCTCTGCCTACGTTGGTCAAACCTGCTATGTCGTTCATCGCCTGGACATGGAAACAAGCGGTTTAGTGCTTTTTGCTAAAAATCCTTTTATCCTACCCATTCTCAATCGTTTGTTAGAAAAAAAGGAAATCGCTCGTGAGTACTGGGCACTCGTAGAGGGGCAAGTAGGGAACAAAGAACTTATCTTCCGAGATAAAATTGGTCGTGATCGACACGATCGCAGAAAACGAGTGATAGAACCCAAAAGTGGGCAACATGCCGAAACTCAGGTAAGCCGACTAAAGCAATTTCCAAATCAGACTACCCTTGTCCATTGCAAACTAAAGACCGGTCGAACCCATCAAATCCGTGTTCACCTCTCTCACCATAAACACCCTATTCTGGGCGATCCTCTCTATAACTCTAGATCAAAAACGAGCCGGCTTATGCTCCACGCCTTTCGACTTTCCTTTACCCATCCGCTTACTTTAGAGAAATTAAGCTTCACTGCTCTTTCTGATACATTTGAGAGAGAATTAAAAAAGAATGGATGATCGCTAAATCATCCATTTTGTTTTATCTAAAAATAGAAAAAGCAAGACCTATTAGTCTTGCTTTTATCAACTCATGAATTATTTAGCGATTTTTGCAAAGTATTCAAGAGTACGTACAAGTTGTGCAGTGTATGACATTTCGTTGTCGTACCATGATACAACTTTAACCAATTGTTTGCCGTCAACGTCAAGAACTTTAGTTTGAGTTGCGTCAAACAATGAACCGTAAGACATACCTAGGATATCTGAAGATACGATTGGATCTTCAGTGTATCCGTATGATTCGTTTGAAGCTGCTTTCATAGCTGCGTTCACTTCGTCAACAGTAACGCTCTTTTCAAGAACTGCTACCAACTCAGTTACAGAACCTGCTGGAACAGGAACACGTTGAGCAGCTCCGTCCAATTTACCGTTCAATTCAGGAATAACCAAACCGATAGCTTTTGCAGCACCAGTTGAGTTAGGAACGATGTTTACAGCACCAGCGCGAGCACGGCGAAGGTCACCACCACGGTGTGGTCCGTCAAGGATCATTTGGTCACCAGTGTAAGCGTGGATAGTAGTCATCAATCCTTCAACAACACCAAAGTTGTCTTGAAGAGCTTTAGCCATAGGAGCCAAGCAGTTTGTAGTACATGAAGCACCTGAGATAACTGTTTCAGTACCATCAAGAACGTCGTGGTTAGTGTTAAATACAACTGTTTTAACGTCGTTTCCACCAGGAGCAGTGATAACAACTTTTTTAGCTCCACCTTTAAGGTGTTTTTCAGCTGCATCTTTCTTAGCAAAGAAACCAGTAGCTTCAAGAACGATTTCTACACCGTCAGTAGCCCAGTCGATTTGCTCTGGATCACGTTCAGCAGAAACTTTAACGAATTTACCGTTAACTTCAAATCCACCTTCTTTAACTTCAACAGTACCGTCGAAACGACCTTGAGTTGTGTCGTATTTCAACAAGTGTGCAAGCATAACTGGATCTGTAAGGTCGTTGATGCGTGTAACTTCAACACCTTCTACGTTTTGGATACGACGGAAAGCAAGACGACCGATACGTCCGAAACCGTTAATACCAACTTTAACTACCATTAGTGATTTCCTCCTTATGAAAATCATGAAATTTTTATTGTGAAAAGAGTAACTTGAATCACTACAAATCACCTTTCAACAAAACTATTATATAACTATTTAAGTTGAATTGCAAGTATGGGCATTGTTTTTTGTCTATATCTCGCTTATTTCCCTTTCTCCTTTGAAAGCCTATACCGCTGTCTTTCTTTGTCTACATAGTCATTTACAACTTTCCTTTTTCTAAAGTTGAGCGATAACTTCCTCAGTTGTCAAAACTTGGTTGGCAATGTAGCCATAGTTTGTCAGGGCAGCTTGGTAGGCTTCTTCACCTGGAGCACCGACAGCATCGTTAACAACAATGACATTGTAACCTAATTCTATGAGTTCACGCATGTGTGAATCTACGCAGAGATTAGCATTCATACCAGCCAAGATGACGGTGTCGATACCATTTTTGCGGAGTTGAAGGTTAAGGTCGTTGCTTTCTGGGCCAAAGATTTTATGTCCGTTGACAACAATAGTATCTTCATCCAAAAATGGTTTAATCTCTTCAATCATATCTGCTCCAGAGCCTTCTGGAATTGCTGAATACTGGCTATCACGCCAAAACATTTCGTTTTCAATCATCATCGTTTCACCAGCAGCTTTAAATTGCCACTTGTGATCGTGTGGATAGAAGTAGTGCGGTGAGATAAAACGCTTGTAGCCACGCTCTTGAGCAAGAGCGAAAAGCTTTGTCAGATTTTCAATAGTATTAACTTTTTCAAGAACGTCTTTAGTTGCTCCGAATCCTTTACCAGGATGTTTTAGGAATTCAACTTGTGGGTCTGTGATAACAAATGCGACATTTTTCTGATTGAACATGAGGTTCCTCCTAATATGATTTGATTAACAGCCAATAGGAATTTAGACTGTTAGTTTGATGATTTTCCAAATGGTAGTTTTAGTTATATACTGACCATTCGGTACAATTATAATAACATCTAAAATTGAATTTGTAAATTAATTTGCTCAGAACAAAAAATTTTAATGATAAAACAGTGGCAAAAGGAGGTGGTTTCAATTGTTTGGTCTCAGACTCTGAATCTGCTATAATAGGAAAAAAGAGAGGTGAGTAGATGAGCGTTAAAGAGCGTATTTTACAAAGTGCTGAGGAATTGATTTATCAGAAGGGTTATGTGGCCACCTCCATCAGTGACATCATGGAGGCAGCTGATGTTGGCAAGGGACAGCTTTATTATTATTTCAAATCTAAGAAGGAAATTGGTTTGACGGTCATTCAAGATATTTTAGCAAATTGGCGAAAAGAGCTTTTTGAAGATATTTTTGAAGCAGACAAGTCTGACAGTGACAAGTTTTCGGATATGATTGACTGGGTTTGTCAATTTCATGAAAGTCAGACGGTCTTTTATGGTTGCCCAATTGGTAATCTGATTGTGGAATTGTCCACAGAAGATGAGAACTTCCGCTGTCCTCTCAATGATTTTATGACCCAATGGACAGAGAAGTTAGCCAGCCTCTTGCAAGACCTGCATGCTGACTGGTCAGAAGAGCGAGCGCAGTTGCAGGCCCGTCAAGTCATCTCCAGTATTCAAGGCAGCATTGTCATTCTCAAAGTCAGCCAAGACATCCAAGTTTTAGAAAATAATATGACGGATTTGAAAAAGAATTATTGTTAATTTTTAGCCGAAGAATTAAAAGTATGTTAATTTATAGATTGTGGTTAAGAGGTAAGAATGACAACAGATATTAAAACTGAAATTGGTCATAGAGTAAGACAGGAACGTGAACGTCACAAATTGATGAGAGAAGAGGTCTGTGGACAGAAGCTGACTTAATAATCAAACAGCTGATGCGTACTGAGCTTGGGCAATCCTTGCCAACAATTACTAAGTTACAATATTTATCTAAGCGATTAGAAGTTCCGATAGATACTTTTCTTGAAAATAAAGAACTAGCTCTTCCTGAGGAAGAGTTGCTGAGTCTAGACTTGATTGAAAGAATATTAGACTTGATAAGAACAGGGACAGGTAGTTTCGCTGAAGATATTTTTGATGATTATTTTAAGCAAGTAACACTAAAGCAAGTTTACACATTCAATGATTTACTATTAATTGATTATTTTGCTATGCAATGTCAAGACTTGATTTATAGAAGAGAGCATTAGATGATTTTCGGATTAAGTTGTTGAAACAGCAATTAGTTAGTGATGAAATGTATAATGTAGAGCTACTATCAGTTCTTTGTGCCATAGCGGGTGTTTATGTTGTTCATAATGACTATAAGCATATGATATCTCTAGTAAAAAAGATGAATGAAATTTTATCAGTAACAATGTTGCAAGTCTATAAACCCGGAATTTCAGTATTTGAAGCTAAGTGCTATCTTTATTTTGAAAATGATAAAAATAAAGCAAAGGAACTTTATCACTCAGCAACTATACTAGCTGAACAATTTGATGATAAAGTATTTGATAAAAAACGAAAATAGAAAACTTAAAATTATTTTCAATATTTCAGTTTCACAAAAAAGAGACAGGATAACTCCTGTCTCTAGGCTGATAAACGATTATTTACGACGTCCTGGACGTTCTGCATAACCATAGTAAGCATCTGCCATGATTTCTTCCATGTCAGCTACCATTGGCAAGCGAGGGTTAGCAGGTGAACATTGGTCTTCATAAGCAAGCAAGGCAATTTCATGCAAGCTATCTTTCCAAGCTTTTTCATCAATTCCTTGATCCTTGAAGTTCATCTTGATACCTACTGCAACACCAAGTTCGTAAACTGCTTTAGCGTATGCTTCAACTGCTTCTTCTGGAGTTGAGTGAGGCAAGCCAAGCATTTTCGCGATGTCTTGGAATTTCTCATCAGCTTTCCAGTAGTTGTACTTAGGCCATGTAGTTGTCTTAGATGGGCGAGTACCATTGTAACGGATAACGTATGGAAGCAAGATTGCGTTTGTACGTCCGTGAACAGTATGGTGAACCGCACCGATCTTGTGGGCCATTGAGTGGCTCATACCAAGGAAGGCATTGGCAAAGGCCATACCAGCCATTGTAGATGCATTGTGCATTTTTTCGCGAGCTTCTGGATCAGCTGTCTTAACAGATTTTTCCAACCATTCAAAGACAAGTTTGATTGTTTGGAGGGCGATACCGTCTGTATAGTCGTTAGCGAAGTTTGAAGTGTAGGCTTCAGTCGCGTGAGTCAAGACGTCCATACCTGTATCCGCAGCGATGAAGTCTGGAACTGACTCAACCAAAGCAGGGTCAACAATCGCAATAGTTGGTGTCAATGAGTAGTCAGCCAATGGGTATTTACGATTGTTTTTCTTATCAGAGATAACGGCAAATGGTGTTACTTCTGAACCTGTACCTGAAGTTGTTGGAATACCAATGTATTTCGCTTTTTTACCAAGTGATGGGAAGCGGAAGGCACGTTTACGGATGTCCATGAATTTTTGAACCAAGTCACGGAAGTCGATTTGTGGTTGTTCGTAGAAGAGCCACATTACTTTCGCTGCATCCATTGGAGAACCACCACCAAGAGCTATGATTGTGTCTGGTTCAAATGCTCTCATTACTTCAGTACCACGTTCTACAGTTGTGATATCTGGGTCTGGTTCAACATCTGAGAAGACTTGGACAGTTACACGGTTGCTGCGTTTGTTCAATTGGTCAATAATGCGTTGAACAAAACCAAGTTTTTCGATCGATTTGTCTGTAACAATCATAACGCGTTCAATATCTTCACATGTTTGAAGGTATTGGATAGAATTGCGTTCGAAGTAAATTTTTGAAGGAACTTTAAACCACTGCATATTATTTCTACGTTTTCCTACTTTCTTGATGTTTAGAAGGTTGATCGCACTCACATTATCACCGACTGAATTGTGTCCATATGAACCACATCCAAGTGTCAACGATGGAATGAAGGCATTGTATACGTCACCGATACCACCGAAAGTAGATGGAGAGTTCCAGATAATACGCATTGCTTTGATTTCTGTACCAAAGCGTTTAGCAAGAGCTTCGTCTTTTGTATGGATGGCTGCTGAGTGACCAAGTCCGTTAAACTCAACCATTTGACGAGCTTTTTTAAGACCGTCTTCTGTATCTTCAGCTTTTAGGACAGCGATAACTGGTGATAATTTTTCACGAGTCAATGGTTCTTTTGGTCCTACTTCTGCACATTCTGCAGCCAAGATGTTTGTTCCTTCTGGAACGCTAAATCCTGCTTGTTCAGCAATCCATGCTGCTGGTTTACCAACGATGTTTGCATTTAGTTTAGCACCTGCACAGTTTTTGCTGTTAGCTTTCACACCGAAACAGAATTCTTCAAGAAGGGCTTTTTCTTTTTTGTTTACAAAGTAAGTGTGATATGATTTGAATTCTTCTACAAATTCGTCATATACTTCTTTATCAATGATAACAGCTTGTTCTGATGCACAGACCATCCCATTATCAAATGATTTAGACATAACGATGTCATGAGCAGCTTGACGAAGGTCAGCAGATTTTTCTACATAGGCAGGAACGTTTCCGGCACCTACCCCAAGAGCTGGTTTTCCACATGAGTATGCAGCTTTAACCATAGCATTCCCACCAGTTGCAAGAATAGTTGCAACACCTTCGTGGTTCATTAGCGCTCCAGTTGCTTCCATAGATGGCTTTGTAATCCATTGAACACAGTTTTCAGGAGCACCAGCTGCAATCGCTGCATCGCGAACGATTTGTGCTGCGTGTGCTGATGATTCTTGAGCTGATGGGTGGAAAGCGAAAACGATTGGGTTACGTGTTTTCAAAGCAATGAGTGATTTGAAAATCGCTGTTGAAGTTGGGTTTGTTGTAGGAGTGACACCACAGATTACCCCGACAGGCTCCGCAATCTTTGTCAAACCTGTAATTGGATCATCTTCAATAACTCCAACTGTTTTAACTCCACGCATATTGTTCACTACGTGTTCACAGGCAAATAGGTTTTTTGTTGCCTTGTCTTCAAATACCCCACGGCCAGTTTCTTCAACTGCATGTTGTGCAAGGATACCATGTGCGTCAAGTGCTGCAACCGAAGCTTTTGCCACGATATAGTCAACTTGCTCTTGGTTCAACTTGCGCATTTCATCAAGCGCAACCAAGGCTTTTTTCACGAGACCGTCGACATGCTTCTCAGCAGCAAGTTGCTTTTCCTCTGGTGTTACTGTTTTTTTATCAGCCATATTATCCTCCATAGCCTTTAAGGATGTTATCCTTTGTTAATTTTTTCACAAGTTTATTATAACTCTTTTTTTATGCTTTGTAAACAGTTTCATAAGTATTTCACAAAGAATTTTTCCGAGATTGTGATTTTTTTCTCAATATAGCTACGCAATAGAGTTTTGTCTGGACGATTGTGAAATTATGGAGAAAATTTTTTTATTTCACAAAGTTTTTCTAGTTAATAGTTATTTATCGAATTCAAGCGCGGAAAGCGCTTTCTCCCTGATTTTGAAAAATAGTCTCCTAACTTGGAGACTACTGTTTTTGCTGAAAAACGCCTTGCTTAAAGGTCCCTTCATAAACGACTTCTTGCTCTGTCGTCAACTTCCCTTGACCTTCAGCCTGACCATTTACAAAATCACCTTCGTATTTCCAGCCATCTTTTGATTGGAAAGTTCCTTTCCCATTAAAGGCTCCATTATTGAAATCACCTGTATATTGGTCTCCATTTTCAAAGGTCATGGTTCCTTGACCATTCATTTTCCCACGTACCAAGGTGCCATCATAAACAAGAGCTCCACCATCAAGTGTCAAGACACCTTTTTTAGGCGTATTTAGCAGAAATACCGAAAGAGCACAGAGTACCATTACAACTACTGCAACGAGCTCTAACCTAGGACGAGTTAGGTAAACTCTACACTTCTCATAAAATTGTTTAAGCTTTTCCATTGTCACTCTCTTTTTCTAATCGATCTAGCCAGCTTTGACATCCACTTGTGATACGAGCATAGGTTTCCTCAAAATCTCCTGTATACCAAGGATCTGGGACATTTTCAGCCGCAAAAGAGTAGATCTTGTACTGTAGTTCCTGAGGACACATGTGACGCAGATCTGAAACGTTTGAAGCATCCATACCGATAATGTAATCAAACGATTCAAAGTCTTCTCTGCCAATCTGAAGCGATGTTTTGTCTTTGTCATACGGGATCTGATACTGCTGGAAAATCCCTTGCGTTCCCTTATGAATCGGATTGCCATGTTCCCATGATGATGTTGCCCGGCTTTCGACGTGGTAATCGCTCGTCATGGATTTCATCACAAACTCTGCCATGGGACTTCGGCAAATATTTCCTAGGCAAACAAATACTATTTTTTTCATCCCTTTTCCTCTCGTCTCATAGAAAAACGGGAGTGACAGGTCCCGTTTTATTCTTCGATTGCTCCGCCTTCGTCAACAACTGTTCCTTCTGGTGTCACAGCTTCTTTGAGTGGCAAAACAGTCTTAATTGCAGCCAATTCAAAAGTCAAATAAACGCCATCTACATCCAGTACGATTGTACCTTTCTCAGTATCTACTTCATCCACTGTTCCGTAAAGTCCACCAATTGTAATGACTTCATATCCTTTTTGAAGCTTGTTCAAGCTTTCCATACGCTTTTGTGCTTGTTTCTTTTGAGAACGTTGCATAAAGAACATCAAGGCAAACATACCTACAAGCATGATCAAAAATGTTAAATTTGGACTAATATTTTCCATAGTATTTTCTCCTTTGTATTTTACATAGGACTACTATATCAAATTTCAGCTACTTTTACAAGGTTGTGCCTTGTTTTTATAGTTATAAAAAATCAGAGTGGAAACTCTGATTTTTGTGATTATTTCAAATTTTGAACGACTTTGACTAGATTTTCAACTGTAAATCCATACTCTGCCAATACTTTTGGTGCTGGGGCAGATGCTCCGAAGGTATCAATACCGAGAACTGCACCATCAAGACCAACATATTTGTACCAGTTTTGAGTTGCACCCATTTCGACTGCAACACGACGGCGGACTGCATTTGGAAGAATTTCTTCCTTGTAAGCTGCATCTTGTGCGTCGAAGACATCTGTAGATGGCATGCTGACTACGCGGACTTTTGCGCCTTGGCTAGCCAATTCTTTGGCAGCTGCGACCGCCAAATTCACCTCTGAACCTGTTGCAATCAAAATTGTATCAAAGTCTGCTGCATTTTCATAGACAACATAGGCACCTTTCGCAACTTTATCAAAGTCTGTTCCCTCTTCGACAGTCAAGTTTTGACGTGTCAAGACAAGGGCAGTTGGTGTTTTTTCGCTTGTCACGGCAAGGTACCAAGCCGCTTGAGTTTCACGCGCATCTGCTGGGCGGAAAACATTGAGATTTGGCATAGCACGAAGACCTGCTAGGTGTTCAACTGGTTCGTGCGTTGGACCATCTTCACCAACTGCGATTGAATCGTGGGTAAAGACATAAGTCACTGGAAGTCCTTGCAAGGCTGACAAGCGGACAGCTGCTTTCACATAGTCAGAGAAGACGAAGAAAGTACCACCGTATACACGAAGTCCACCGTGAAGGGCCATCCCGTTCAAGATCGTTCCCATTGCAAATTCACGAACACCAAACTGAATGTTGCGGTTCAAGCGATTAGCATCGTCTTGAAGTCCATCAGTCTTGATATAAGTCATGTTTGAGTGAGCAAGGTCAGCTGAACCACCTAAGAAAGTTGGCAATTTAGCAGCTACAACGTTCAAAGCATCTTGACTTGAATTACGAGTTGCTTGAGAGAAACCATTTTCTAAGGCTGGGAAGTCTGCTGGAGTCACTTCAACTGGATCACGTCCGTCGATGATGGCTTCTACTTCTGCAGCCAGTTCTGGATGCGCTTCTTTATAATCTGCAACTAATTTAGTCCAAGCTTGATAAGCTGATGCGCCACGGTCTGCAACATTTTCCTTGAAATCAGCATAAACTTGCTCTGGAATTTCAAATGGTTCATAGTCCCAACCGAGCGCTTGGCGAGTTGCTGCAGTTTCATCTGCTCCAAGAGGAGCACCGTGTACGGCATTAGTTCCTTGTTTGTTTGGAGAACCGTATCCAATAACAGTCTTCACTTCAATCAAAGATGGCTTGCCTGAAGCTTTAGCTGTTTCGATAGCAGCATGGATTGCTTCCAAGTCTGTTCCATCTTCAACCAAGGCTGTATGCCAACCGTAAGCATTGTAACGGTCACGAACACTTTCTGTAAAGGAATCCTTTGTCTCACCATCCAAGTTGATGTCATTTGAATCATAAAGAACCACCAACTTGTCAAGTTTTTGCAGACCTGCGTATGAAGCCGCCTCACTTGAGACACCTTCCATCAAATCTCCGTCTCCACAGATCACATAAGTATAGTGGTCAAAGATATTGAAGCCTTCGCGGTTATATTTGGCTGCAAGGAAACGTTCTGCTTGGGCAAAACCAGTAGCAGTAGAAATCCCTTGTCCTAGAGGACCAGTTGTAGCGTCAACCCCTGCAGTATGCCCAAATTCTGGGTGACCTGGTGTTTTTGAACCCCATTGGCGGAAGTTCTTGACTTCTTCCATGCTAACATCTTCAAAACCAGAAAGGTGAAGAAGGGCATAAAGAAGCATAGAGCCGTGTCCTGCTGAAAGAATAAAGCGATCGCGGTTGATCCAGTTTGGTTGAGCTGGATTGATACGAAGTTGCTTTGTAAAGAGGCTATAGGCCATAGGAGCAGCCCCCATAACCACCCCTGGGTGACCTGAGTTTGCTTTGTTGATGGCGTCAATACCTAGAAAACGAATTGCATTAACAGATAGATTTGACATAGAATTTCCTTTCTCTTTGAGGTGATTAATGAATCACACATCCTATTTTACTATTATATGAAAAAATGCATAGAATAGCAATAAAACAATTTGCGTTCATCTAACACATTTGATTTTCTATTCCCTCGTCACTTCATAGTACGGAAGCAAGCGCGCATAAGCCTCTTCTAGCTTCTCCAATATCGCTTCTACTGACTGATTTTCAATGAGGGAAACATCTGCCTTAACCAACACTTTACGGACTTCCTGACTTCTCACCTTCTCGCGTAAAGTACGACGATTCTCCTCAGTAGCCTCCACCTTATGACTTTCCCCATTTGAATAGACTAGATAATAAATTCCTTCTACCACTGGAAGTTCTAAGACCTTGGCTTGCTTGTCTAAGGTCTGTTCGTCTTTCTTGCGCTCGATGAAACTGACTTCCAAAGAAATCCCAAAGTCAGCAGGTGTTCCATACAAACGAAGAGCCATCATAGGTTCTGTCACTTGTCCGTCTCTCTGAAGATAGGCCCAGAAATGTGGCCGCAAGCGTTGCGCTTGGTTCATCCACTGACTAGTCTGTTGCAATTGCCATTCTGGATGACTAGTTTGAAAGGTTTTGGCCAGTTCTGTAAAAGACTTCCGAGCCTCTTGGCCTTTTTGCCGCAAGTCCAACATCTTTTCTCTTTCATCGCCAGCTTTATCAGGATTGCGGTACTGGACTCCTGCAAATGATAGGTATTCTCTAACTGATTTCAGCATATCTGAATCTTTCCTTTCCTAGCAAAAAATCAGGATGAACCTGATTTTGCTTTGCTTATTCTGCATCTACGACAACATAGCGATTTGGCTCATCACCTTCAGAGTAACTTGTCACGCCATCCATGCGTGAAATAATGCGATGGATAATCTTGCGTTCGCTATTTGACATTGGATCTGTTTGTTGGCTACGTCCTTCTTCTAAAACACGAGTCGCCAATTTTTGAGCGTAAGTTTGCAAGACTTCTGCACGGTGCTCAACGTAATCATTGACATTGATTGTGATGTAGAAGGTTCTTGAATAGCGATTATAAAGGTAATTTTGCGCTAACAACTGAAGAGCTTTCAAGACTTTTCCGTGGTAGCCGATAATACGACCTGGTTCATTAGTGTCAATTTGAAGATTGATAGTGCGGCGATTGTAGTCGCTTGAAATCGTCCCTTCAACATCCATATCATCCACAATGGTTTGAACGTAGCTAGCTACTTCAGTTGCCACTTGTTCGATATCATAACTTGGTTCTACTTTCAAGCCTAAATCTTCCAAAGATTGACTTGTTGCTTCCTGGGTTTCAGTTTCTTTTTCTGGAGCAGATTCCACTTCCTCGGTAGTATCCTCTGGTTCCAATTCATTTAAAATTGAAATATGGCCTGTTTCTTCCAAAATCGTGCTGGCGTGCTTTTCATTTTTCAAGATTTCAGCCTTGACCTCTTCAGAAACACCTTGACCTTCTTCTTCAATCTTCTTAATCGCTTCCACTACATGCCCCAAATCAACAGTTGCTTCACTTACTGTTTTCACGGGTTCATTTTTTTCATTAACTTCTTTGGGAACCCCTTTAATGGCCTGCTGATTGGCTTTGATTACTGTCGTTTCACTAATCGCTTCGATATCAACTTGAGCTGGCTTCTTACCAAACAAGCCTAAGAATCCTTTTTTCTCTTTCGAAACGACCTTGATGTGGGCCTTCATTCTTGGAATGTCTAATTCTTTCAATCCTTTTTGGATTGCTTCTTCAACCGTTGAACCTGTAAATAATACCATTACCAGATTCCTCCTTATTTTTTCTTTTTCTGTGCTTTTTTCAAGGCTTTTCTCTTCTTGCCTTCTAAATCTTTTTCTGCTTGCGCCACTGCTTCTCTTTCAGCAATAATCTTGAAAGGATTGTTCAAGAAATAGGTTTGCAGAACTTGGTAAGCATTGGATACAGCCCAATACAAGGCTACACCACTTGGGGCGGAGATGGCAAAAACAAAGATCAATACAGGCATACCATACATCATCCCTGTCGTAGCTCTACTTTTTTCAGACAAAGCTTTATTCGATAACCAGCTACTCAAGAAGGTAAAGACTGCCGCCAAAATCGGAAGGACAAAACTTGTATCTACTCCTCCCAAATTAATCCATAAAAAGTGACCTGTTTTCAAAAAGTCTACTCGACTCAAGGCTTGAAAGAGCGCCAAGAGAACCGGCATTTGTATTAAAATCGGCCAGAGAGAGGATGAATGTTTGATCCCTAACTCTTTATAAACCTTACGCATCTCCTGGTCTAGCTTGGTTCTACTTTCCATATCACGACCCGGATATTGCTCTCGCAAAGCCTTGATGCGTGGTTGAGCCTCTTGCATTTTTCTAGAGGCAACCATCTGTGTCTGAAAGACCGGTAATAGAATCGTCCGGATCAAAATCGTGAAGAGGATAATCCCCACTCCGATACTAATGTCAAAGGACAAAAAGCGGATAATTTCAGCAAAAAAATAGACGAATTTGCTCCAAAAGTCTGTCGAGTCTGCTGTTATATCGCTAGCTGTACCATTTGTTGCACAGGCTGTCATGATAAACAAGGACAAGCCCAACAAACTAGTCAACTGTAGTTTCTTTTTCACTCCCATTTCCTTCCTGGTAAATCTTTGATAACTTTAATACGTGGAGTAGGTTTTTCTCCATCTCTGCATATTCCAAGGTTTCCACCCCTTTTCGGGCAATCACGACAAAATCAACATGCTCTACTAAACTCCCTTTTACACTTTGTAGAATGTGCCGGATTCGTCTCTTAATTTGATTTCTGGTAACTGCATTCCCCAGCTTTTTGCTGACGGACAGTCCTACTCGAAAATGGTTTTGCTGGTTTTCCAATTGGTAGACAACAAATTTTCGATTGGCAAAACTTGTTCCGTCCTTGAAAATCGCCTTAAAATCTTTCTCTCTTTTTACACGAAAGCTTTTCTTCAAAACTCAACTCCATCTATTAAATTACTACTATTATACCATATTTTTTGAAAAAGCCAATAACAGCAAGGTTTTAGACATTTTCTACATAAAAGAAGCTGGAAAATCTCTTTCCCAACTTCTTTTTACAATCAAATTTTACGTGTATTTACTTATTTTTTCAAGCGCTCAACATCGCGCGCAATCACCAATTCTTCATCTGTCGGAATAACTAAGACACGGATTTTCGCCGCATCAGTTGAGATGTCTCCCGTTACGCCAAAGACGTTCTTTTCTGGATCCACATCACAACCAAACCAAGAGATACCTGAAATGACATCCTCACGAACCAAAGCTGCATTTTCACCGATACCTGCTGTGAAGATAATCGCATCTGCCCCATTTAGGACTGCAAGGTATTGACCGATATGTTTTTGGATACGATCGACATACATTTCATAAGCCAAAGTCGCATCATGGTCTTCTGCTTCCATGGCAGCAATCACATCACGCATATCGCTTGACTGACCAGAAACTCCCATGAGCCCTGATTCACGATTGAGAACGCGACTAATATCTTCTGGGGTATTGAAATCCTCTGTATATTGCATGAGATAAGGGATGATAGCAGGGTCAATATCTCCTGTACGAGTTCCCATCATCACACCGCCAAGTGGTGTGAATCCCATAGAAGTATCCACAGACTTCCCACCCTTAACAGCTGTGATAGAAGCCCCGTTACCAATATGGCAGGTAATCAATTTCAAATCTTCTAGAGGACGGCCCAAAAGTTTCGCTGCTTCTCCTGCGACAAACTGGTGGCTTGTCCCGTGGGCACCATATTTACGAACCTTGTTGTCTGTGTAGTATTTAGTTGGTAGAGGGTAGCGATAAGCCTTCTCTGGCATGGTTGTGTGGAATGAGGTATCAAATACGACAACACTGGTAATATCTGGAAGCAATTCCTTAAATGCGCGAATTCCAGCTGCGTTAGCCGGATTATGAAGAGGAGCCAACAGTCCCAATTCCTCAACTTTTTCTAACACGTCTCCCTCAACAACTGTTGATTCCTTGAAATATTCACCACCTGCAACGACGCGGTGGCCGACACCTGTAATTTCGTCGTACCCTTTGATAATGTCAAAACGAATCAAGTCATCCAATAAAATTTTAACGGCTTGTGTATGGTCTTCAATATCAAGAATTTGTTGCTCCGAACGACCGTCAAATTTTACTGTTGAAATTGAATCTTTCAATCCAATACGTTCAATCAAGCCTTTAGCCAAAACTTTTTCCTCAGGCATTTGATAAAGTTGCCATTTCAAGCTTGAGCTTCCTGCATTGATTGCAATTGTTTTTGTCATAAGATGATACCTCTTTTTTAAGCGTTTTCATCTATTATAACAAAATCTCTTTTATATTTCAGTACCTTTGCTCCAATTTTGAAAATTTTCTTTAAAGTTCAACAAAATTGACGGATCTTGCAAGCTAGAAAGAGGATAGACAAAGGGTTCTATTTCCTTGTCTCTTTTCTTCTGTAAGACAAAAATACTTTTAGCTTGGCTTGCAGTTGAGAAAATATCCTCTGGCAGAGCGATGATAGCAGCTAGACTCACTTCGTCTTTGAGCCACCCTTTTAATAAGTCACTTTGAGGACTGGTCAATAAATCACTCGGAGCTAGAAAAATAGCATAGCCATCTGACTTAAGGTACTTGAGGCCTTGTTCCATCAGCAAATGGTGGGCATAGGTATGCTCTTGACTAGAAGCCACTTGATAGCGAGAAGCGATGGCATCGTCTGGGTAATAGCCAACAGGCAAGTCGCTGATGACCACGTCGCTTTCTTTAAGCATTTGCGGACGAACGGCATCTCCTTGGACAAAACCAGCCTGCAAACCAATCACATCTGCCATACTGGCTGCCAAATCAATCAGCAAGTCATCCACTTCGATTCCCAAGTAATCTACTTTTTTAGAGAGGGAAGTCAAGAAAGTAGCCCCCAAAATGCCCATACCAGAGCCTATTTCGAGGATGCTAATTTCCTCTTTATGAAGCAACTCTTCTACAACAAGTACCAAGAGGAGGGAAATGGCATCTGGTGTAAACTGGTGATTGGCCTGTAAAGGCTCCGTTTGTCCTGCCTTCATCAAGAGAAATTGGTAGGTCTTGAGCCACTCTTCCTTGCGAAGTGCTAAGCGTTTAAGGGCTTGATTGTTCTCCTTGACCTGCTCTAGCTCGGTCTCACCATCCAGGTAGATACTATTTTGCTCAACCAAGGCGTCATAAAAGTTGGTCGCCAAATCACTTTGGATGACTTGGACATTCTCTAGTAAATACGTATAAGCTTGTTCAATTTTTTCAAAATCCATATTCCTATCTTATCAAAATTCCCTTATTTTTTCCATCTGAAGAGAAAAAATCACTGCTTTAGTCAGCGAGTGATTTTTGGGCTACAGTTAAAAAGAGCTCTGCATAATTTCCTTGAAACAAGTCTTCAGCGCTATAGAGAATCTGACTATGCACAGATGAAAAAACCTGCTGAATTAACTTATTTTCCAGTTCAGCTAAATCAAAACCATGATGGTTGGTATCTGTCTTGACAAAATCAGCGATGAGAACTTGTCCATTCTCCCTAAGGTGATGGTAAAACATGGCAAGAGTTGCATCTAGATCAGGCATATGATGAAGAACCCGACTGACAACAATCAGGTCAAATTGCTGTTCCAAGGGATTTGCCAGTAAATCCTGCTCCAAAAACTGGATATTCTTGATGTCTTGTTGCTCTGCTTTCAAACGGGCTTGCTCCAGCATTTTCTCTGAAATGTCTACAAGGGTAACTGACTTGGCCTGCTTGGCTAGGGGCAAGGCTAATAGACCCGTCCCACCACCAAAGTCCAATATTTCCGTGTCTGATAGAAGAGCAATCTGTTTCTCGACCGCTTGACAAGCCAAATTTGCAAGGAAGATATTTTTAGGGGAATCAAAGGTTTCTGCTTTGTGGTTAAAATCGTGTTTCATGTTTTTAGTTTAGCACAAAGTAGTTGAATTTACTAGGAATTATCTTTCTTTTCAGGCTTTTCTTCTGATTTTTTCTTCCCTGCTTGATTGCTTGAATCAGTCGCTACCTCTTCCTTTTTAGCTGTTTTCTTTTCTTGGGTTTTCAGCGGAGGAAAGAGAAATTCATAATTGCCCTTATTCATACGAACACTTGTTGCAAAACCTGTTTTCGTATTTTGATACTTGACTTTTCCTAAGTTAAAGACTCGTTCCCCACTTTCTTGCTCAGCCTTATCCTTACTTCGCTTGGCCATGGCAAAAGCTGCCAACTTTTCTTTGTTTAGGGCAAAGTCTTTGTGATGGGCTACTTGCCGATTTAAATAAAACTGCAACAAAAGGCTAAAAATGGCTGCCATGGTGACTGCATATAAAAGAACGCCTGCCTTAACTTTTTGTTTTTTCCACACGATAGATGAACTCCCTTTCTAAGCCCTTTTGAAATTGGAAACGAAAGCGAACCAATTGATTTTCCTCTGTAATTTGAGCTGATTTGAGTCCATAAACCATAGGTTGGTAGCCCCGTCCGCTGGTATCCGTTTTTCGAAAATCATCCGATTTAGACTTCCCTATAGAGATATCCTTACCATCCTGTTTTAAATAGAGGCGATTGCCTTCTACCTTTTCAAACTGCGAACGCTCTAACTCTACCTCCAGTTGATCCACAAACAAGAGCCACTCCTTTTGCTCGCTTTGCTGCTGGTAACGAACTTCTAAAATGAGGAGCTGACTCATAGCTTGAAAAAGGAGCAAGCCTCCGCTAATGACGATAAGGGCAATCAGAGATTCTAAAAGAGTGAAAGCTCTTACCTTACTGCTCTTTAAGATCCAGCAACTTCGATGAACCATGGTAGACCTCCAATCCTTTCTCACTAGCAAATACCTGGATTTCCACTCCATTTACCCTCACTTGATTTTGACCTGTTTGCAAGGCCATCTTCGCCACACGCAAGACTTCTTCCTTTTGCAAGATTTCTGCCTCTTCTTGTCTATTTTTCTGGATTTGTCCCAAAAGAAGGGTCGCAATGCTGGCAAACACAGCCAAAGCTACTACTGCTTCTAGTAAGATTACTGCCTTAATTTTTTGTTTCCTTAGTGCGTTTAATTTTTCCATTTCCTAGATATAATTGATAGCGAATCGCTCCTTTACTGGTCTGAAATTCAACCTTAGCCAGGGACGAATTGCCCCCAGCTCGGTCAAATATAATGCTTTGTCCTGATGGTGCCTGAATTCCTTTAGGAACTGTCAACTTTTGACTGCCATTACTGATCGTCTGTCCATCTAAGTTCAAGCTGGTCTTTTGCTGACTGGCTACACTGCGTTTTTGTGTTTCCCGATAGAGTTCTTCAAACTCCATAAAGAAAATCTGCTCCTCTACCGCTGTAAAAGTGGATTGAACAGAACCAGACAAGCCCAAGGCAACGATACTCACAAGTCCCAAAACCAAGAGACTTTCCAGCATGGTAAAGGCCTTAATCTGCAACAGTTTGACTTGTTTTTTGTTTTGCATGGTAGTCTTTATAAGCTTTAGCTTGCTCAGCTGTGATACGACCGTCTGCTTGTAATTTGCTAAGGCTAGCATCTTCATTCTTGTCCAGACTATAGAGCTCTGCCTGGCTTTCTACGACCTTGACAACAGCAGCTTTTCCTTTATCATCTACGGCATCCTTTTGCTTGGTCAAATTGGGCACAAAGAGCAAGAGAAGAACACTGATGATAAGCAAAACCACTAACATTTCTACCAAAGTGAAAGCTTTAACCTTGGCTTTTTTTAAATTTGTCATGAGTTTTTTCATTTTAAAAATTTACCTCCATATTTTGATACATGGGCATAAGCATTGCCGCATAAAGTAAAACGATAATCAGGGCCACAAAGATAAAAACCAGTGGCTGTACCAGATTCATGGTACGATTAACTCGGGTAAAAAAAGCTTCCCAAGTTTTTTCCGCATAGATTTCCAACTCACTCCCCAGCTTGGACTTGACTTCCCCATACTCGATGATGAGACTCAACTCCTTTTTAAAGAAAGGATAGGTCGCTATGGTTTGAGAAAATTCCCGACCATTTTGCAGGGCTTGAGCCAAATCTTGACCGATTTCTTTAAAGAGCTGAGAACCTTGTTCCTGCATGATCTGAAAAATCTGCGTCAGCTCCATTCCCTGCGAAATCATATTGCCCCATTCACGCGCGTAATAGGCCGTCAGATAGGTCTGGACAAAGATTCCTAGAAAGGGAATCCGCGCTAACATCGAGAAGACCCGCATCTTGGAACTTCTTTTGTAAAAAGTGAGGGCTAAAAGCAAAGATAGAGAGCAAACCAACACTAGTCCTAGAAATATTTGTGGCAGATTGCCGATGATTTGAGTGGCAATATTGCTACTGTCCAGTTGGGGGAGCAAATAATTCCTGAGCCCCAACATGATTAGCAGGAGAAATCCCAGCAAAATCAAAGGATAGGTCGCTACTTCGATTAACTTTTTCTTGACCTTGGCCAAATTATCCAGATATTCTTCTATCTTCCCCAGACTCAGATGGAGATTCCCATGAACTTCAGCTAGAGATAATTGGGTCACAATAGCACTTGAAAAGCCCAAACTGTCCATCATCTCTGAGAAAGATTTCCCCTGAGACAATCCTTGGTGCATCTGGGCCACATAGTCCTTTTCCAGCAGGGCACTTCTGCCCAAAAAAGAAATAATTTCCACCAAATGAAAGCCACTGGAAAAGAGGTTGTTAAACAGGGTGATGATTTTCTTCTGCTTAACTATAGCTAATTTTTTCCGTTTCAGCCTGAAGACTTGTGATATGTCCTTCTTTAAGAAGCTGGTCAATCTGCGCATTCCAGCTGGTTGGCTGGTGTTCTTGAAAGTCTTTGTTTGCAAAGTCAACGATTCCTCCTCTCCCAATTAATCTCTGGTAGCAGACTCCTTGCAGAACAACTGCTAATTCCTCCTCCGTCACACCCAACTCCAGAAGGCGTTCATAAACACCTCGGATACTCTTGGCATGAATGGTTGAAAAGACCGTCGCACCTGTCAAACTGGCTCTGACAACCGCACGCGCCGTCTCGCTGTCACGAATTTCACCGATAATCAAGAGGTCAGGACGATGCCGGAGAGACAGTTTGATGAGATTTTCATAGGTCAAGCCAATCGCTTCATTCAACTGCAACTGGAGCATGTCTTCCTGCTTAATCTCAACAGGATCTTCAATGGACATGACCTGCTGCCCCTTAAAAAGTGACTTGGCCAATTCGTGCATCAAGGTCGTCTTGCCACTTCCGACTGGGCCAGCAAAGAGATAGAGCCCCCGTTGCCTGTACTGCTCGCCCAGTTCGTTCATATCCTGAAACCAGAAATGCAGGTCCTGCTCTTCGTCGTGCAACAAACGAATAACCAAACTCTCATGTCCCCGATAATCTCCTACGGTGGACAAACGCAGAGAAGACACCTTCTCCCCATGCTGATAGTCGCAAGATCCCAGCTGACTACGTCTCTTCTCCCCTACATTCATACCCGCCACAAACTTGAAATGACTAATCACTGCAGCTAAAATATCAAACTCATAGGAGTCAACTAGACACCGTTCATCTCCAACCCGCATGTGAAGTTCGTAGGACTTTTCCTTGGGGATAAAATAGATATCCTGGGCCTTCTTTTCTTTCGCAGTAGCAATAATTTTCTGTGCAATTTCTTGTACCATACCGCCCTCCTTATCTAACTATTCGCAAAAAAATAAAAAAAGCAACTTAAAAAGTTACTTTTTTATCTCCATTTCATACGGCAAGAACGGTGTTTTTCTTGACCTGTTTGTTTTTCGTAGCCTGGACGTAGCTTTTCATCGGGGATGACTTGCTCATCCTGTAAAAGTGCCAAAGAATGGTACTGCTGCAAATACTCATCACACTCATCACACCAGCGTTTATCAGCAGGATCCCAAAAGATAGTCATCAAATCACTCCGACTCTTATAAAGAGGATTCTTCTTTTCCAGCTCAAACCAGCATGATTTATAATATTTTAGAGCATCATAATACTTGTCAAAAGATTGACTCATGATGACATCTTCTTCCCAACCTTCTATGAACCACCACGGTTCAAAATCCCCATACATTTCTATAACACGATACATTCTTACTACTTCCTTTGTATCGTATATTATATCTAATTTTTTATTACAAGAAAAGGATTTTGCTTGCCTTTCCCTTTAGGAAGACTTCTTTAAATAGCTTTTCAGCCTATCATAAAAATAGGAGTCCTTTATTGACCCCTATTTTTATCTTTTTAGGCTTGATAACGTTTCACACCATCTAGGTAGGTTGCTACCAATTCCAAATCTTTATCTAGTACGATAAAGTCGGCATCGTAACCTTCACGGATTTGACCACAGACATCATCGATGTGAACAGATTTTGCTGGGTTGAGGCTGGCCATCATGACTGCTTCATGCGGATTCGCAATTCCCCATTCGACCACATTTTTCAAACCATCTTTGAGTTTGAGGATAGAACCTGCCAAATTTCCTGTCGATTTGAGGCGAGCAGTTCCATTAGCAACTACTACCGGGAATTCTCCCAACATGTAGTCGCCGTCTTCCAAGCCACCAGCTGTCATACAGTCTGTGATAAGGGCGATATTTTCAGTTCCTTTTTGCTTGAGCAAAATGTCACAGGCCTTTGGATCTACGTGGTGACCGTCACAAATCAATTCTGCGTAAGTATGTGGCAACTCATACATAGCTCCCACCATACCGAGCTCACGGTGAGTCAACCCACGCATCCCATTGTAGGCATGTACCCAAACACTCGCTCCAGCATCGACTGCTTTTTTAGCTTCATCAAAAGTCGCATTGGAGTGTCCCAGAGCAACAGTCACTCCTTCACCCGTAATTGTACGAACAAAGTCTTCTACACCTTCACGTTCTGGCGCAAGGGCGATTTTATTGAGCAAACCATTGGCAGCTTTTTGCCAAGCACGAAACTCATCCATGCGGGGGTCCTTCATATAGGCAGGGTTTTGGGCTCCTTTGTATTTCTCTGTGAAATAAGGCCCTTCAAAATAGATTCCACGAATCTTGGCTCCACTTGCTTCCTGGTAACGAGCACCGATATTTTCAGTTACCGCAAGCAACTGCTCGTAAGAGGAAGTCAACGTCGTTGGCAAGAAGCTGGTGACACCTGTACTAAGTAGCCCTTCACTCATGGTATGAAGGGTTCCTTCGATGTTATTGTCCATGACATCGACACCACCAAATCCATGAATGTGGGTATCCACAAGTCCTGGAGCAATGCTATAACCTGTATAGTCAATCACCTCAGCTCCTTCAGGAATCTCTTCTACATGTTTTCCAAACTTGCCATCCACAAGTTCTAAGTAACCGCCACGACGAACTCCGTGTGGGTAGAAAAACTGATCCGCTTTAATATAATTAGGCATAATGATAACCTCCTTAATAGATTGATTCTAGAATTTATTATGTCAATTACATTATAAACCTTTCTTTTTCATTTGTAAATGGTATAGACCTATTTTCTAGAGATATTTTAAAAGAGCTGGATATCTCCAACTCTTTGATCTTATTTTGATTTCACAGGTAGCTCTTGAGCAGCCTTGACAGCAGCTGCAATCGTTTCTGCGTAAAGTTTAGCACCTTCTTCAATCATGTTGCTATCATTTCCAAAGTGAACTTGGTCGGTTCCAGCCCAGATTTCAGGGTGCTCCTTAGCAACTTTATTCCAGTCAGCGATGCTCACGTAAGGATTCTTTTCAGCTAATTCCCGCGCATAAGCCGCATACTGCTCCACTGATGTGTAAGTGTCCTTACTCTTGTCTCCCTCATAAGGTGTAACAAGAATGAGATGGTGTCCTTTCGGTAGATTGTTCACGATGCTGTCCAAATCATTCTTGTAACCTTCAGGATTGTTGACTCCCGTTGCAATGACAACTGTTTTTAAAAGCGCCTTGTTCTGACTGTTATTGAGCATAATATCGTTGGCTTGCTTGGTCGTTCGACTAATCTGGGCATTGATATTTGCTTCAGGAAGTGCCTCTTGTAAGGCTGTATTGGCACGCAAGGCTACCGAATCTCCTATTAGGCTTGTTCCATCAGAAATTCCTAGACGACTCAGTTCAGCTTGTTCAGCAAGAGTCTTTGTTTGTCCTATATTGGTCTGGGCTTGTTTGAAACCATTGACCATCAAGTCTGTCTCAAAAGCTCCAACTTGAGGAGCCACAACTATGATAATCAAGCTAATCAAGGTAAGAATGACAGCAGCACCAGCACTAATTGGTTTAATATGAGGCAATCGACTAATCTTCCGTATTAAAGGATTGGATTTACCGGCAATCAATGGCTCAATAATATAGAAGGATAAGATAGCAAAGAAATAAGAAAAGATGATTGTCAGAATAACAGCAGGCAGATTACTCATCAGCTGAGAAAAGATAATATAAAAAGGCCAGTGGAAGAGATAAACCGCGTAGCTGGTATCCGCTAAAAATGTAACGATCCGAGGTTCTTGTATCTCAGGCGTTTTCTCATGCAAGACACGCGCAGCAAAAATCATGGTCACTGCCGCTAAACTTGCTAGCAAGAAGCCAAATAAGTACGCAAACAGGTAGGTGAACTTGACAAAGAAAGTCAAGAGCACTAACACCAAAAGCCCCGCAGCAAATACCAGGAGATTCTGACGAAGATCCCACATCCGGTCAAACTGCTTGACTAAATCGCTCGTCTGACGAACCCCCACAACCGTCGCCAAAATGCTTCCTAAAAAGAAGGGATAGACATGGGTCAAACTTGAAAAGTAGACAGATGAATAGGAACTCGCCATTAGACTACCAATAAACATGGAGAAAAAGCTAATGATGAAAGCTCCAGCAGAAAGAAGAAAGACCATCCCTCTCAATTGACTACTAGATTTTGAACGTTTCGATAAGAACCAAACCGCTAAGCCCCAAAGGATATAGTAGTGAACCTCAACAGCTAGACTCCAGTTGTGAACAAAGAGATGCGGAATGAACTGGGATTCATAACTTCCCCCTGTTAACATTTCGTAGAAGTTGGTCATAAAACCGAGAACTCCAGCTATCTGGCCACCAATTCCAGCAACATAGTCTTGACGAACCAAGAAAGTAAAAGGCATGGTCACCAAAACCATCAGCACCACAGGTGGCACGATGCGGTAAAACCGTCTCTTAAAAAAGCTCAGCAAATCAATCTGGCGTGCCTTCCCAAATTCTTCTAAAAGGAGGGAAGTGATCAAAAATCCTGAAAAAGTGAAAAAGACATCTACCCCAAAGAAACCTCCAGGAAAGATCGTTTGAAAGAAGTGGTACAAAAGCACCAAAAGTAAACCTGTAATCCTAATCAAGGAAAACCATTTAATACGCATACGAGTCTATTCTCCATTAAATTAGGAAGTAAAACACCACCTAATTTCCATTCCATTATACTCCCTATTCTATCAAAAAAATAGGAAAAATCCTAAGAGAAAACTTAGGATTTTGGCATTCTATTTTTACACTTTAAAAATTGCGTCCTGACTTGTTGTAGCCATATTTTTCTACAAAATACTCACGAAATTCCAAGAGATGGTCATCCATGATGGCTTGACGGACCTGCTTCATCAGATTGAGTAAGAAGTAGAGATTGTGGTAGCTAGTCAAGCGGATACCGAAGGTTTCATCAGCCTTGAGCAAATGACGAAGGTAGGCGCGTGTGTAGTTCTTACATGTGTAGCAATCACACTCAGGATCCAGTGGCGTAAAGTCTTCAGCGAATTGGGCATTTTTGACAACCAAACGACCTTGACTGGTCATACAAGTCCCGTTACGAGCGATACGAGTCGGCAAGACACAGTCAAACATATCCACACCACGAATAACTCCATCGATCAAGCTATCTGGCGCTCCCACACCCATCAGATAGCGAGGTTTGTTTTCAGGCAGCAGTTGGGTTGTAAAGTCCAAGACTGCATTCATTTCTTCGTGGGTTTCTCCCACTGCCAAACCACCGATAGAGTAGCCAGGAAAGTCCATGCTGACAAGGTCGTGAGCTGACTGACGGCGAAGATCTTCAAAGCCTGCCCCCTGCACAATTCCAAACAAGCCTTGGTCATGCGGACGACGATGAGCCTTCAAACCACGCTCAGCCCAACGGCTGGTACGTTCGATTGATTTCTTAACATAATCATAGGGTTGGTAAAATTGAGGACATTCGTCAAAGGACATCATGATGTCTGAGCCTAGATTGTTCTGGATAGAGATGGCCTTTTCTGGCGATAGGAACATCTTGGAACCATTGAGATGGTTTTTAAAGGTTACTCCTTCTTCTGTGATATTTCGACTATCCGCTAGAGAATAAACCTGAAAACCACCACTATCCGTCAAGATGGGCTGATCCCAGTTCATGAACTTGTGGAGACCGCCTGCGCGTGCGATGAGTTCGTCTCCTGGACGGAGCCACAAGTGATAGGTGTTTGACAGGATAATCCCTGAACCCATCTCCTTCAACTCCTCTGGTGATTGAGTCTTGACCGTGGCTTGGGTCCCAACTGGCATAAACATAGGTGTCGGGAAGGTACCGTGCGGCGTGATGATTTCTCCCAGACGAGCTCCTGTGTGTTTCTCTTTCTTAATCAAACGGTATTTGATTGGTGAATCTGACATTTTTTACCTCCGAAGCTGGGAAAAACAGTCCCAGTTCATACTTTGCGCCCAAAGGCATACTGTATGATTTTATCAAAAAAAGCTGGAACTGTCACGAACTATGGTATAATGAGAGAATGAAATACCCAAAAATTGATTTAAAAACTATTCGTCTGCAGGCTAGGCAATTTCAGGCTGAAAATCCCCGCCTCCTTCTGGTCTATCTCCTTCCTAGTATGCTGGTCATCTTGTCAGGCTTTCTCAACCCCTTGGCTCGTCTCCAAGAAAGTGTTTTAGAGCAATCCTTTTTCAGCATGCTGGCACAAGTTCTCCAAGCCTATCTCTTCCCGCTAGTAGTTTCTTTTATGAGCACGATTTTTCTAGTAGGTGCTGCCTTTGCGACACTCCGACTCCTCAAGGATCCTGATACGGAACTCTCAGTAAAATCAAGCCTGGCCCTCTTTGCTGAAGAGCGCTTCTCGCAAACCTTCCTAACTCTGCTCCTCAAACGTTTCTACCTCTTTTTATGGAGCATTCCAAACTTAGTAGGCATTTATTTCCTCTTTTATAGCAATCTCTTGGCTAGAAGATTTGTTGCCCTACATCCTGAGTTTCCAAAACTAGACCTCTCATCTATTGAAAACGAGCAATTCCTTATGACCTTTGGGCTCTACTTTTTTGCGAGCCTCATCTTGATGATTGTAGGAAATGCCCTCTATATCCCGCAACATTACGCCTACTCGCAGGTAGAATTCCTCCTCTGCGACACTCTAGATTTAGGGCAGGCTAAACCCAGTCAAATCCTGAAAACCAGTCGTTTCTTGGTGAAAGGTTACAAATTTCAACGCTTTGTCCTCGATTTACAACTACTTCCTTGGTACTTCCTCAATTGGATTACTTTTGGAATTGCTAGTTTTTCAATCCTTCCCTATATCCAGAGCAGCCAAATCATTTTCTATCGAACTTTGCTCGCTCTCAAACGCCGAAAAGTATAAACTTTCTACTATTATCTCAAAAAAATCAGCACTTTCTAAAGAAGGTGCTGATTTCAGTTATTTTTAAAATATAATGAAGAAACTCCTGTAACAGGACTAAGTTGCTTATTCACAATAAAGAAATAATCACATGCTGTCCATTTACCCTACCAAGGTCACATTTTCTATATTTCCTTCAATATCTGCCCTGACTTCTACCGCATGCCCAGCAAAAATATCCTCTTTATCTCCATAATAAAGAGTCAAATCCCCCGCTTCGCTGATAGACAGTTCCCCCAGATACAAGGAATTATAAAAATAGTCCTCTGTTAATACTTCGGCATCTCCGTCTGAAGCTAGCCAGTCCTCTGCTGTTTCCCACATCTCTTTTACTATAACGTCTCGGATTTCAGAGTCTCTTCGGTCAATATCCCTGACAAATGTTTTCAAGTAGCCAAATGATTTTGGTGGTAAGCTGGCATCTTCATTTGCATCCAACATCACGCTAACCCTGCTTCCCGCAAGATCCATACTTCCCTCAAACCATGAATAAGCTCTATTTAAAGTGAATTCGCCTATAGAATCTTTGATGACGACTGGTTTAACATATTCTGCAATCAGAGCTTCTAATCTACTATCCGACTGCCCATCTTCAATGTATTCCAGCAGACGATAACAGTTATTCGCTACTGCTGCCATATAAGGTTCTAATTGCCTTTGTGGTCTTTTCTGACATTTGATGTGATGAATCTGATAGGGCTCGAAACTATAGCTATAGAGCAAGCCCTTTTCTTCATATTCCTCTGGACTCACCAACCACTCCAAACGTCCCTCTATTTCCGAGAACTCCTTTGTCCCCACATTCACACTTGCTACAAAATGAACCGAAGGCAACTTCCATCCATTCTTTAAAACAGTCGCACCTCCCACATTTTGTAAAGTGATAATCAAGAGTTCAACGACTTCACCACAAAATTCTTTTTCAAAGTCATCAATGGTTTTCTCAAATGTTTTTTTCAAACTATTCATCATAGTGTTCTCACCTTCTACTAAAATAAAAATACTTGATTTTCAGTCAACTTCAGTTTGATTATAGCATAACTTTGAAAACATTTTGACTTAGAACAACAAAAAGAAGCCTCAACCTTATGAGTTTTCAGCTTCTTTTTCTATTAGTTCATTGAAACGTGAACGTGGTCATAGTGGTTTTCGGTTACGCTACCACGGTCTGGCATTGGATTCCACGTGTAGGCTGGTCCATATTTACTATCGTATGGAGCGTAGAAACGTTGTTTCCAGATGATATAATTGATGCCACGGCTAGCCATATTTTGGACTGCATATTCTGCAATTCGATCTCCGAGTGCTGAACTCACTGGAACCATGAAGTCGATGGCCAAACCTTTACCATGGTCCCCACTGTCACCAGGACGGTAACCACTAAAGGATGTGATGCCAAACAAGTTGGCGATTTCTTCCTTAAAGGCTGCAGTTTGTGGTTGAAGACCAGCATTCTCAGACTTAGCTACAGCAAGTCCTGCATAGTCAGGAGCTGCTGGAGCTGAATAAGTTCTTGAAGGAGTTTGGCTTTGCTCTGCTTGATAAGTCGAAGTTGCAGTGTCAGAAGTTGCTGTTGATGCTGCTTCTGTTGCACTTGATCCTGTTGTATCAGCAGGTGTTTCAGTTGCTGGAGCAGCTGCTACTGGTGCTTCTGCTGGAGTTGTTGCTGCCGTTTCTTCAGTAGCTGGAGTCGCTGCTTGAGGAGCTTCTTCTTCAACTGGACTAGTTGTTTCTGCTGCTACAGGTGTTTCTGTAGATGGTGTCTCTTCAGCAACTGTCGCTGTCTCAGAAACTTCTGAATTTGGCGCTACTTCTGTTGGTTTTTCAGTCTCTGTTACAGTTGGAGCATCCTCAATTGGTTGAGAAAGATCTTCTACTTGAACTGTTTGTTCATCAACTGTCACTTGATTCGTCGTCAAATCAGCTGTCGCAGTCGTCACTTCTTCACTAGAATCCGCTTGAGGAGTTTGGATTTCAACTTCCGTCACCTCTTCTTCCTCATTGACAGTTGTAGTGAGGACAGTATCTGGGAAAATCAAGTCCATATTAGTGATTTTGTTCAAATTAGCAAGAACGGTTACATCTACTCCCAAAGCTTCTGCAATCGTGCTCAGGGTATCACCATACTGAACTGTATAGCTGTTTTTGTTCTCGTTTTTCGTCACATCATTTTGGATTTGCTCAACGCTACGTGCTGTCCAAGAGATTTCTTGAGCTTTAGCTCCTAATGCGGGAGCAAGAGACAGGGCTACTGTTGAGGCTAAAATAATTCTTTTCTTCATTCGTTCATATTCCTTTCAAATGAGTACCTGTCTATCATAACACAAAAAAAACAGAAAAAAAGCCCTCTCGGGCCTATTTAACAGAACTGTCTATTCCTTGTAACAAACTAGATCAGTTGAAATAGTTTGTTAGCCTTCTGTCATAAAACTGACACAATCTTTTTATTGCTCATCCTCAAAAATGTAGGGAATATCTGCCAATGCTTGAATCCTCTGATTCCCTTCATAAGTTGACTCTAAAAAGTTAATGCTTTGAATACCGCTATTCTGGGCAAATTTCACATCCAAAGTCCGGTCCCCTAGATAATAGGTAGTCCTAGGATCCAACTCATATTTGTCTAGCAGATATGTCGCCGCTTCTGGACTGGGCTTGCGTGCAAAACCACTCTGATTAGTTAAAATTTCTGTGAAATAGAACTCTAACCCCAAGTCTCTTAAAATAGTAAGCGCATTGTCTCCCTTATGAGTATAGACAAACTGCTGAATCCCTGCTTGGTCTGCCCAAGCTAGCACTTCACCCGCACCTGGCATCAAAATTACCTGGGCATTTTTCTCAGCCAGACTTTGGGCGCGCACCTGATTGAGCACTTCCGCATCCAGGTTTCTCTCTTCTGCCACCTGCTCCAGCAAATCCTGCACAGAGTACCTGAGGATAAACTCTCTCACTTTTTCCTTATCATAAGGAATAGAAAACTGAGCAAAGGTCTCCTCAATCCCTGACAAAATCGCTTCGTACGAGTCTAATAAAGTCCCGTCTAAATCCCAAATAAAGGCTATTTTTTTGCATCTCCTATCCTTTCAAACTCATATAACGCTGGTAACGGTAACGTAGAAATAACCAACGGAAACCATTATCCAAGAGAGTCCCTGCCCAAATACCAGGCAAGTCCCAACCAAGCACAATCCCCATCAGATAGGCTGTCCCAATGCGGATACACCACATCCCGATACTTGTAGCATAAAAGGGGAGGCGAGCATTGCCCAAACCCTGCCAAACTGCCGTATATATAACTGTCCCTGTTGCCATGGGAGTCCCTAGTAGTGAGAACAGTGCCACCAAAACGCTCGCTTCGACTGCTATAGGGTCGGTCGTATAGAGATGAGTCAATGGTGTCCCCAAGGCATAGATACTGAAAGTTAAGGGCAACATGAGAAGCAGGGAAAGCCAAAAGGTTTGCTTGCTCAAATCATCTACTCTTTCCCAGTTATCCTCTCCAACTGCTCGAGCTACCTGCATGACCGTCGCCGTAGCGACGCCAAAGGCAGGCATATAGTTAAACTGGGTCAAGACTTCTCCGACTGCATTCCCCGCTACTGCCTCCGTCCCAAAAGAAACAACCAAGGCAATGATCACTACATCTCCAGCTCGCATCATGAGACGTTCTCCTGCCGCTGGCAAAGCCAAAGTCAATAGTTCCTTATCTAAACCAAAAGTCGGTTTCTCAAAAGGCAGCTTTAATTGCGACCACAAAATCACAAGACCGACTAAGCGAGACAAGATAGTCCCCCAAGCAACACCCGCTATGCCCATATCAAGGACAAAAATAGCTAGACTTGAAAAAAGAATATTCAAGGCATTGGATAAAAGACTAACATAGAGAGGTAGACGCGGATTATGCGTTGCACGAATCAAGGCACCTATACTCGTCATCAAACCCAAGAGAACAATCGATCCACCCACCAAAGATAGGTAGAGTCCACCACTCTCGGCCACATCCTGCTCAGTTCCCAAGAGCCCTATCATCTCTTGCCCAGAAAAGATGGATAAGGCCCCTAAAAGCAAACTTAGTAGTAAGGTAATCTTCAGCGCTTCAGTCACATGATAAGCTAGCTTGGACTGATCTTTCTGCCCCAAACTTTTTGAAATAACGCTGGAAATAGCAGCTCCCAGAGCGATAAAAATCGCCTGGTAAATGGTGATAATATTGCCAGCAACTGAAACACCCGAAATAGCGATTAAGCCCAAGTGAGCGACCAAGTAACTGTCCACCATTCCCATGAGCATCTGCAAAAAGTTTTCACCCATAGCTGGCAATGCAATATTAAGAATGTCTCTATTTTTCTTAAACAATCCTTCCTCCTGATGAAAAGAAACTCAGTTGGTTTCCCAACCGAGTTTACTCCCTCTGTCTTAAAGTCCTAGATAAGCCTCCACCGCAGCTTGCATGTCAGCAGCTGCCACTGTTGTTTTATGACGAACTGGAGCTGTTTCAAGGCCATCAACCGCTGGTGGCACTGCCACTCCTGAAATGTCATGTAATTGAGCCAAGGCTTCAAAGTCAGTCAAGCCTGCTTTTCCTGTTACAGCTTCTACTGCAACCACTGGGAACTTGTATGGACTAGCTGTTGAAGCAATCACTGTCTTAGTCGCATCGCCAGTAGCCACTTGGTATTTTCTATAAACAGCTGAGGCAACCGCCGTATGTGGATCCTCAATATAGGTATCTGTATCATAAACACGCTTGATTTCTGTCGCAGTTTCTTCCTCAGTTGCATATTCAGCTGCAAAGAGTTCCAGAATCGCTGCATCAAAGTCTGTCAATTCATATTGTCCTTGTGTACTCAAGGCATTCATGAGTTCAGCAGTCTTAACCGCATCATTCCCCAAAAGATGGAAAATCAAACGCTCCAAGTTTGAAGATACCAGGATATCCATAGATGGACTAGTTGTCACTTTAAACTCACGTTTCTTGTCGTAAACACGTGTCTTGAAGAAGTCTGTCAAAACATTGTTGTCATTTGAAGCACAGATTAATTTGCCAACTGGCAGACCAATTTGTTTAGCATAAAAAGCAGCCAAGATATTTCCAAAGTTTCCTGTTGGTACTGTAAAGTTGACCTTATCACCAGCTACAATCTCACCAGACTTGACCAACTGAGCGTAGGCATAAACATAATAAACAATCTGTGGTACCAAACGACCAATGTTCATAGAGTTAGCTGATGAAAATTGCAGTTTATTGGCAGCCAATTTTTCACGAAGTTCCACATCGTTGAACATGTGCTTCACGTTTGTTTGTGCATCGTCAAAGTTTCCATCAATAGCGATAACATGAGTATTGTCGCCAGTCTGAGTAGTCATTTGCAACTCTTGTACCTTGCTGACACCATACTTTGGATAAAAGACGATAATCTCAGTTCCAGGAACATCGGCAAACCCCGCCATAGCAGCTTTCCCAGTATCACCAGATGTCGCTGTCAAAATGACAACCTTGTTCTCCAAACCATGCTTTTTAGCGGCTGTCGTCATAAAGTATGGCAAGATAGACAAGGCCATATCCTTAAAGGCAATCGTTGAACCATGGAACAATTCCAAGTTGTATTGCCCATCCAGTTTCACCAATGGCGCAATAGCTGGAGTATCAAACTTGCTATCGTAGGCATTGTTGATACAGTAGTCCAACTCCTCAGCCGTAAAGTCATCTAAAAATGCTGATAAAACTAATTTAGCCACTTCTTGGTAAGAAGCATCTTTTAATGTGTCAAAGTCCAAATCAACCTTTGGATAAGAAAGCGGTGTAAACAAACCACCATCCGTCGCCAATCCTTGCAAAATAGCTTGGCTGGCAGTTACTGTATTATTGGCATCACGCGTTGATTGATAAACTAATGTCATGAATCTCTATCCTTTATCTATAGTCTCTTCCATTATATCACGATTTTTCAGAAAATTCTCCCTTTATAAGAGAAATTATAATCCCAATTCTTTCTTCAAAGGCTCTAAATAAACCATTTCTTGCTTATCTCTTTTCTCCAGTCCTTCCTCAGCTAGGATGAGTAAGTCTTTAGAAAACTCGAGAACCGCAGCTTCTTCTTCATCTGTGAGTTGTTTTTTAGAAAATTGTCGCCTTAAAGACTTGTAATCACGACCAGCTGTGGTAAAAAATGGAGCAGTTCGCAAGTAAGCTTCAAGCTTGTCTAAATGAACCAACAATCCCAAGTGAAAGGCAGCAGAAGCAAAAGTTCTATCTAGAGGTTGCGTACACACACTACGAAATTCAATAGTCCCTCGAGTCGTTAAGTCTTGGTACTGGTAACTACGATGAGTTTGGAAATCTTCCTCCTGAGGATGAATTAACACCTCATCCCCATTAAGGGTAAATGCTTGGATTTCAGGTGTAGCCAAATAGTCCCTAGCCTGAATCGGATAAAAATAATAGGTCTGCCCATCACGCTCCGCAGTAAAAATCGCAGAATGATTTAGATAGTCAAAAAAATCATCCTCATCTTTAAATAGTCTAGTGTTGACACCTACATTCTCTGGATAGATACCATGCATGGATTCTTCCCAAAAAATATCTCTCGAAATTTTGGTATCCCAATCTGCCCCTGAAAACTCAGAATTGGCAAACAAATAAGCTTTGGCAGCTTCAATTTGCGTAAAAGCATTGATAACACGCAGGTAGCTGGACCTTGAAACGTCTAGTTGAACCTGACTTCCACAGATAAAGGCACCATACTCAGGGAAATGATGTAAATCTGATTTAGTAACATTTCTACTCAAATTCAGATAATCCATCAACATCTGATAGCGTGGATAAGCCACTGGACAATTCTCATTTTTATCCCAGTTGGGATGAATGCCGCAGCCAACAATAGCATGATTAGCTTCACCCAATTTATTCTGAATCGTAGCCATATAGAAGTTAAAGCGTTCTTCTACCTCTTGGATAGATTCGGCCTTTCCGAATGCAAACTCAATCGTCGTATAAGCAACCTCAAACAAGATCGTATCTTGGCTGACTGGATCAAGTAACTGAATTGGATTCCCAAAATCATCTACTTTTTCGATAGTAAAGCCCAGTACTGATGGTAAATACCGAAAGAGATCCTTAACAACTTCACCATCTGTAGCCTTACCCTCTAAATTTACAATAGGAAATTCTAACTCAATTCCAATAAATAAATCTGGGTTCTCTTTTATATTCTTTAAATAACGCTTCTTTAGTAATTCAACAGACCGAGACATTAATCACCAAACTCTTTCATAATCAAAATAAATTGTGAATAAGTAATATTATACCAAAAATACACTAAAAATGACTAGAATAAGAAGAAAAAGATGTTTCATCAGTTATCTGTACTTAAAGAAAAAATATCAAAATCTTCACTAAATCAAAAAACAAGGTCCGAAAACCTTGTCATTATTACTATACCGGCGGCCGGGGTCGAACCGGCACGTCCTTGCGGACACTGGATTTTGAGTCCAGCGCGTCTGCCAATTCCGCCACGCCGGCAAATAGTAACTGGGGTAGCTGGATTCGAACCAACGCATGAGGGAGTCAAAGTCCCTTGCCTTACCGCTTGGCTATACCCCAATAATATAAAATAGGCGAGTGATGGGGATCGAACCCACGCATGCCAGAGCCACAATCTGGTGTGTTAACCACTTCACCACACCCGCCATAATCATATTAACACGGGCAGTAGGAATTGAACCCACACTGAAGGTTTTGGAGACCTTAGTTCTACCTTTAAACTATGCCCGTAACTAAAGTAATGGAAGGGGAGGGATTCGAACCCCCGAACCCGAAGGAGCGGATTTACAGTCCGCCGCGTTTAGCCTCTTCGCTACCCTTCCAAGTTATAAATAAAATATGGCGCGAGACGGAATCGAACCGCCGACACATGGAGCTTCAATCCATTGCTCTACCAACTGAGCTACCGAGCCAAATTGCGGGAGCAGGATTTGAACCTACGACCTTCGGGTTATGAGCCCGACGAGCTACCGAGCTGCTCCATCCCGCGTTAATATAAAAAGGAGGATGTGGGATTCGAACCCACGCACGCTTTTACACGCCTGACGGTTTTCAAGACCGTTCCCTTCAGCCGGACTTGGGTAATCCTCCAATAAATAGTCCGTACGGGATTCGAACCCGTGTTACCGCCGTGAAAAGGCGGTGTCTTAACCCCTTGACCAACGGACCATATTTATAAATGGGCACGAGTGGACTCGAACCACCGACCTCACGCTTATCAGGCGTGCGCTCTAACCACCTGAGCTACGCGCCCAAGTTTAAAAAACTTGGTAATTGAACAAAGTTCAAAGCGGGTGACGAGAATCGAACTCGCGACAACAGCTTGGAAGGCTGTAGTTTTACCACTAAACTACACCCGCTAAA